>PUOC01000050.1 GCA_003551965.1 Clostridiales bacterium
CCCATTGGGATGCCGAGGAATTGGAACCGCAGTTGGTCTGGACCGTGGAAGGCAGTGTGGAAGAGCTGCTGGTGGAGATCCGGGCTTGCCGTGAGCAGGATTGGCAGCCGGTGACGAGTTCTTCCGCCATTGTCGCCGCCGGGGAGAAGGGAAAAGATCCGGTCTGGGAAATTCGCCGGGCCAAAGCAGCTGCAGGAGAAGGGGTCCTGTCGGAACCGATCATCTTGACCTTGGCCGCATTGTAACGGGAAGTGCCCGTATTGGTGCCGGGCAGCCTGGGCCAAAACAGAACATAAACGCAAAAAAAGACAGCCGCCGCGGCTGTCTTTTTTCATTGTTCTGCTTGTTCTGCTGCATCCTTGTCTGCGTCCATGAGCGGCAGTGACTTCAGACGCACCTGCAGTTTGGTGGAGCGTGATCCGAATTCTTCCTGGAACCGCTTATGCACTCGCCGCATAATTTTGTGGGCAATGGGATTGCTGGTCTCTGGGAACAGGAGCATAAAGAGGCTGTCATTCCACTGGGTAATAATATCACCCTGGCGCAGGGTATGCTCAAGCACCATAAGCAGCGTGCTCGATGCCACGGGATCGCCGGATTTGACGGCAATACTGGCCATCACAGCCGGCTTGCCGCTGCGATTCAACTTCCGCTGTTCCAGGCGGCCGATCAGCTGGAACTCCTCACGGTTGCAGAAGAATGCACCCTGCCTTTCATTCATCTCGCCAATGTGCTTCTGCAGGGTTTCCAGATCGATGGTGTCCGGAAACGCGGCATCGTCCCGGAGTTTGTGGAACACCTGCTGCATGCGGGGGGAAGGCCGTACACCATATTCATGGTAGAGCAGGGCATGAATCCGATTGTAGTGCAGGGCTGCTTCCTTGACAGCGCCTATCTGCCAATATGTTTCCAGAAGCCGAACGTGGAATTCTTCTTCAAACGGCTCTATGATCAAGGCGTCTTCCAGCAAGTTTCTTGTTTCCTTGTGGCGCTCCTGCTGAATGAGGAAATCTGCGTAGGCCATGACGGCCTGGCGGTATACCGAGCGGTAGTGGATTTGGGCCGGTTGTGCCCAGTCGTCGTAGAGGTGTTCCGAGAGAAAGTCTCCCTTGTAGAGCTTCAGCGCTTCCTTGAGGCTTTCTTCCCGTTCCGGGCCGGACCGAGTCAGGGCAAACTGCACCAGGGACTCGAAGGCTTGGGCATCAATCCAAACCGGTATCTCTGGGTTCAGTCCATAGAAGCCGCCTTCGGTGACAATCAGATCGGGCAGTCCAGCGGCGGACAAGGCTGCCCGAAGACGGTGAACACAGGTGTACAGCGCCTGCCGGCCGGTTTCCGGCTTGGAATCGGGCCAAAAGGTTTCTACCAGCACATCGGTGGCGACCATCCGTTGGCTCAACGTCAAGAGCAGCTTAAAAATCAACCAGGTCTTATTGGAACGAGCGGCGGATGTATTCAAGTACTGCGAATGGTGGCGCAGCTGAAAGCGTCCGAGACAAAAGACTTCCAGTTCTTCCTGCATCTGCGGTGCTTCCGACATTCTTTATCCCTCCTATTGTTCACAGAAAAAGGGATAGCGGCCAGTTGACAAACATTCCCTGTCTTGTCCCTTCAATATTATCACAATTCTCTGTTCTCCGCAATCCGCACGGGCAGGATGTTTACCGCATTCCTCAGATATAGAAGGGGAATGGGGGAAGCTTGTGGAACCTAAGACAGCAAGCCCAGACATGAAGGGGATGAGTGTGTGCCAAACATTAGGGAAAAAGATATCCGGGTTGGGGCCGACGCGGTCTATGAAATTCTCACGACCGGGGGCGGCGATGTGGACACAGCCGTTGAAGAAAGCCTGCAGATTGCCCGCCGCTTTGCCCGCCCGCGGGGGTTTTACCAGGCTTTTCCCATTGAAATGGACGGAAATCTCATAGGCCTTCCCCGAGAGCATGTTCTAGAAAGCGGCTGGCTCACCGAGAAGCTGGCCGGCTGCAGCCAACTGGCCGTGGTCGTATTGACCGTGGGCCAGGCATACAGCCGAGAAGTGGACACGGCCCGCCAGTCCGATCCGCTCACGGGACGGGTCATGGATGTGGTGGCCCACCTGGCGCTGAAACAATGGGGAGAAGCGGCTTGGGAAGAAATCCGCGACCACTTCCGTGCCGACGGGCTGCGGCTGACCCCCTATCTGCATCCCGGAACCGCAGACTTCACCCTCTTCCAGCTGCGGACCCTGTTTTCCCTGCTGGATACGGAAAGCTTGGATGTGGAGTTGGGCCGCGGCTGCCGCTTAATTCCCCGCCTGTCCATGGCGGCCGTGATCGGATTGGGCCGGGACATTGCCGGCGCTTCCGGAGGCCATGAATGCTGGGCCTGCGGGTACTTCGACTGCATCCTCAACCCAGCAAAGATCGGAGGAAGGGCCATTGAAGGCTTGGATAACATTGATTGAAAACGGAACCACCCGCAGAGCCGAGGTGTCCGCGCAGGCATCGCTCATGGAAGCCCTGCGGGTTAACGGCATCCGCCTTCCCTATGATTGCGGCGGGCGGGGGACCTGCGGCAAATGCCGGGTTACCATCCACGGTGAAGCACCGGAGCCTAATGCCGCCGAACGGGCACTGTTGACGGCGGCGCAGCTGCAAAACGGCGTCCGTTTAGCCTGCCAGACCGAAGCCGTGTCCGGTATGGAAGTGGAAGTTCCCCGTTTCGGGCAGCTAGAAGCCGTAATCGACGGGGCCGCGCCCGAAATTCCCTTGGCGCCCCTGTTGGATGAGGTTTATGTCAGCATCGAAGACAAGGAAGGCAGCAAAGACCGCACCTCTGCCTTGGTGCAGAACGGCCATCGCTGGCCTGTCCGGCAGCTGCAGGATTTGGCGCAGTTGTCCCCGGGCGACCGGGCGGCCGTGGTCTGCCGCAGCGGAGACGTGCTGCGGATTGATCCCTTGGAAGGCACATCCCAGCGTCCGCTTCTAGGGGCAGCGGTGGATATCGGGACGACCACCTTGGCCTTTTACCTGCGGGATCTGCGCAGCGGCCGGCGGTTGGCCGCCGGAGCCCAGGAAAACCCCCAGCGGGCCTTCGGCAGCGACGTCATTGCCCGCATTGCCTATGCCCAGGAGCACCCAGACGGCATCGCCGAGCTGCAGCAGAGTGTTTTGCAGTCCATCAATGCCGGCTTGGCTGGGGCAGCCGCCGATGCCGGCGTCTGTACCGAAGACATCGCGGTGGTGGTCCTGGCCGGCAATACAGTCATGCTGCACATGGCCTTAGGAATTTCCGCGGCATCCATTGCCCGGGCGCCGTTTACACCGGTCTTTACGGAGCTTGACTGGCTGTCCGCCTCCGAGGCGGGCTTAAGCCTCGATGACCGGGCCCAGGTGAAATTCCTGCCCTGTGTTTCCGGCTACGTCGGCGCGGATATCAGCGCCGACCTGCTGGCCGTACGGGCCCTGCATCCGGAACCGGGCACGTCGCTGCTCATCGATATCGGGACCAACGGCGAAGTGGTCCTGCAGTCCGAAACCGAGATCTGGGCCTGCTCCACCGCCGCGGGCCCCGCCTTCGAAGGAGCTGCCATCAGCTGCGGCATGCCCGGTGTTCCCGGCGCCATTGCCACCATGGATATCGATGGCCAGGGCCGCCCTTCGTATACCGTCGTCGGCGATGAAAAGCCCCGCGGCCTCTGCGGATCCGGTTTGGTGGATGCCGTGGCCGCGCTCTACCGCCGGGGTTATTTGGATGAAACCGGCGCCTTTCACGATCCAGAGCTTCCGGGCATGGGCACATACATGGACATGCCTGCCTTTGCCGTCGATGCCCGCCGGGACATCTGGCTGACCCAGAAGGATGTCCGGGAACTGCAGCTGGCAAAAGGCGCCCTGGCCGCCGGGGTGGAAGTACTGCTGGCAGCCGCGGGCATGACCCATGCTGACATCGAAAGGGTATACCTGGCCGGCGGGTTCGGACAGCACCTGCAGGCGGAAAGCGCCGCAGCCATCGGCCTGATTCCGTCCGCGTGGGTATCCCGGGTTTATAAACTGGGCAATGGTGCGGGATTGGGAGCGCAGCTGTATATGCTCAACCGCGGCTGCCATGCCGATCTGGAACAGATCACAGCGGACATCCAATACATCGAACTATCCAGCCGCGCCGACTTTCAAATGTTCTTCATGGAGGCCATGCTCTTGCCATGAATATGGAAGCGATCCTCGAATCCTACGCCCAAGCGTCCGGGGTCTATGTGAAGCTTGTGGACAGCGCCGGGGGCTCTGTCCCGTGCCCCTTCGACGGCGGGCCGGAGCCGCAGTTCTGCCGGCTGATCCGCGCCTCTGCTGCCGGCGCCCGCAACTGCCGCCGATCCAATGTCTACGGAGGCAGCCAAGCGCGGCAGCTTAAGGAAGCGTACATGTATTTCTGCCCCTATGCCCTGATTAACTGGGCCGTGGCCGTGGAAAACGAGGACAAGAGCGTCCACTATGTCATCGCCGGGCCCGTGCTGCTGCATTCCGTGGATGAACTGCTCCTGGAAGAAATTAGCAGGCAGGACGTCAACCTCTCCCGGGAACAGCTGGTTGCATCCTTGGCCGATATTCCCACGGTCTCGCCTAAGCGCCTGCGGCACCTGGCCCTGCTGCTGCAGTACCTTGTCCATGGCCGCGCCGGCGGTGTGGAAACAGCGGCCGGAACCCCCCTTGGTTCCCGCGACTATGCCGGTGTGGCCGAGGTGATCCACCGGCTGAAGGAAGAAATGGATGCGGATCCCCATTGGCGGGTGCTCTATGAGCAGGAGCGGCAACTGGTGCACCAGATCCAAAGCAACGATCAAGCCGGGGCCCGGCAGACCTTAAACGAGATCCTAGGCAGCTTGTTTTTCCAAGATCCGGCCTTGGAAACCATCAAGGCCCGCACCATTGAAGTCATGGGCGTGCTCGCCCGGGCAGCCATCGATGCCGGTGCGGACCTGGAGGTGGTCTTCGGCCTCCAGTACCGCTGCGTGGAAGAAGCGTCCAAGGCATCGGATATCCACCAACTGTCCCAGGTGGTCATCGGCGTCCTGGACCGATTCGTGGAGTCCATCTTCGTCTGGCGGCCCATGAAGCACAAGGACCTGATCTTCCGGGCCATGGGCTATATCCGCGATCACTACCATGAACCCCTGGGCCTGGATGCGGTTTCGGAACAGGTGGGGCTTAGTGCCGCCTACTTCAGCCGCCTCTTCAAGGAACAGGCCGGCATTGGCTTTTCCGACTACCTGACCCGCTTCCGCATCGAAAAGGCCAAAGAACTGCTGCAGCAGGGATGGTCCCTGGCGGAGATCAGCCAGACGGTGGGATTCAATGATCAGAGCTACTTTTCGCGGGTGTTTAAACGCCACGAAGGTGTAAGTCCCAAAAAATGGCTGCTGCGCTGAGTTCCTGCCTGGGCTGCAGCCATTAAGAAAGTGCAAAAAGCGGTAAAGATAGTACAAGAGCTACCCGCCCCTGGACCCGTATAATCTATACGGGGGAATGTATCCTGCGGGCACCTCTTGCGGCGGTCATTTTCTCCCCGTTGCAGGAGGAAGAAGCAAAGAAGACGAAGAAACAAACACGTATCGGTGCGAAACTGCAGGTCTGGCGTTTTGCCGTCTGACGGACTCGGCCATTCCCGGTTTCCAAAGGAGAAAACGGTGGTACGAGCGGCCACAGTCCATGGTCGATGGAAAAATTTCAAATATGGAGGGAAACGGAATGGATCAACTGCAGGCGATTGCGGAAAAACTGCAAAAAGGCGATGCCAATGGAATTCGGCAGGATGTGGAAGAAGCACTGAACCAGGGAATCGAACCTAGGAAAATACTGGAAGAGGCTCTGCTTTCGGGCATGAGCGATATCGGGGAAAAATTCAAGGCCAACGAAATCTTTGTGCCCGAGGTGCTTATTGCGGCCCGGGCCATGAATGCAGCCATGGAAGTGCTCAAGCCCAAACTGGTCGAGGCAGGCGTGGAGCCCGTGGGGCGGGTCGTCTTAGGAACAGTCAAGGGCGATCTGCATGATATCGGCAAGAACTTGGTCAAAATGATGCTGGAAGGTGCTGGATTTGAAGTGCAGGATTTGGGCATTGATGTGTCTGCGGAGCAGTTCGTGGCAGCGGTCAAGGAACATAATCCGCAGTTCGTAGGGATGTCGGCCCTTCTGACCACCACCATGAGCGAAATGCGCGCCGTAGTGGAAGCCATGGAAAAAGAAGGCCTGCGGGACAAGGTCCAGATTATGGTGGGCGGAGCTCCGGTCACAGATAAGTTTGCCCAGGAAATCGGGGCCGATTTCTACGGCAAAGATGCCGCTGAAGCGGCCACCATGGCCAAGGCCCGCCTAAACTAAAGCAACGCAGAAGAAGCTGGCCCCCGGCCGGCTTTTCTTTTTGCCCGGGATCGGTGCCGGCCCCGCCGTACACGGGGTCCGGCACCCACGGACGGGGATCCCGGGCAGTACGACAGCGAGGGTGAAGGATGTTGTTTCAGGAATATATTTCCACAGCCTTTCTCATCTTCATGGCCGAACTGGGGGATAAAACCCATTGGCTGGCACTGCTGTTTGCCCTGCGCTTCTCCACAGGGCAGGTGCTGCTGGGCATTGCCGCCGGTTCGTTCTTGAACCATGGTTTGGCTGTGCTGCTGGGCTTTTATTTGGGAGAGCTGCTGCCCGCGGCGGGCCTGCGCGGGCTGGCGGGCCTTTTGTTTTTGGGTTTTGCCCTCTGGACGCTGCGGGATGCCGGCAGCGGCGGCGGAGCCGCCAAACCCCGCCGCGCCCTGGGGCCTGTGTTTACCGTGGCGGCCGCGTTTTTTCTGGGAGAATTCGGCGACAAAACCCAGCTGACTGCCATGGCCTTGGCTGCCGCGGGCAGGTATCCGGCGGGCATTCTCGCCGGCAGCGTCACCGGCATGATTGTTTCCGGCTTCACCGCCATTTGGGTGGGGCGAAAGATTGGACACCGCATTCCCGCCACACCGTTGAAACTATTTTCCGCCGCCACCTTTGCCCTGTGGGGAACCGTATTGCTGGCGCTGGAGGCCCCGGGTTGGGCGCGGCCCGGTGCCGCGGTTTTGGCTGCGGGCTATGCAGTGCTGTTCTGTCTTTGGGCGCGGCCGGTGTGGCGCCGCTGGCGGACCGGGGAATATCCCCCTTTGCGGCAGGCTTCGGATTCGTTCTATGTCCAGCTGCGGACCGTTGGCGAACTGCTGCAGCAGCTCCGGCGGGCCGCGCCCGCAAAGGACGCGGGCCATGGACCAGACGAAAGCTTGCAGGCGGCCGCGGCCGCCGTGGATAAGGCGTTGGCCGGAGGCCCGCTGCAGGCTGGCAACTGGGCAGAAGCTGTCCCGGAAAAACAACAGCTTCCCCGGGAAGAGACGGCCCTTGTCCTCGCGCACGTATTGTCCGCCTGCCGCTATTGCCCGGGCGGGGAAGAACAACGGTGCATACTGCAGTTCGTGCGCCGCACCGTGGAAGCGCTGTATTTAGGCAGAGTGCTGTCCTTTGCAGGAAATGCCGCCCAATATATTGAATCTGTATCGCAATATGATCCGGCCTTGGCCGCAGATATTGCATCGGTATGGAACGCGGTGCAGAGAAAAGGAGAATTGCCATGCCAGCATGGGCCTACGTAAATGGGAAGTTTGTGCCGTTTGAAGAAGCATCACTGCCTGTGGAGGACCGGGCCACCCAGTTTGGAGACGGTGTCTATGAAGTGGCCCGCATTTATGAAGGCGTGCCCTTCGCTTTTTCGGACCACGTCCAGCGCATGCAGAAGGGCGCCTCCATTATCGGCATCCCTTGGCCGTGGGAAGAGGCGGAGCTGCAGACGATGGTGGACGAGTTGATTGCCCGCAACAACCAGCAGGACGGCATCGTCTATTGGCAGGTGAGCCGGGGCACCGCACCCCGCAGCCATGTCTTCCCCCCGCAGGCGGATCCCAACCTGACAGCCTATACCCGGGATTACCCGGATCATGCTGCCGCTTGGGAGCAGGGCGTCAAGGTGACCATTGAACGGGATGTGCGCTGGCTGCTGTGCCATGTCAAGTCCGTGAATTTGCTGGGCAATGTGCTGGCGAAAGAAGCAGCCGCGTCCAAGGGCGGCGCCGAGGCACTGCTGGAGCGGGAAGGCTACGGGATCGTGGAAGGCGGTTCCAGCAATGTATTCATTGTAAAGGACGGCGTCCTTGCGACACCGCCCCTAAGTGAACTGATCCTGCCCGGGATAACCCGCAGCTATGTTCTGGAGATCGCCGCCGAGCAGGGAATGAGCGCCGCCGAACGGTATATATCCCGGGAGGAGCTCCTGCAGGCGGATGAAGTATTCTTTACCAGCACCGGCGTGGAAGTGATGCCGGTGGCGGCGGCCGACGGGCACACCATCGGTTCCGGTGTGCCGGGCCCTGTGACAAAACAGCTTCTGGCAGCCTATAAAGAACGGGTGGCCGCCGCTTGTTCTACGGCACCCCGATGACCCGTACTTCCGGCTGCAGTTCCACGCCGAACTGCCGGCGGATCGTGTCTTGAATATATTGGATCAACTGCATGATGTCAGCGGCGGTGGCCCCGCCCCGGTTGACAATGAATCCGCAGTGCTTGGTGGAAACTTGGGCGCCGCCGATGCAGTATCCTTTCAAGTCCGCCTCTTCAATCAGGGCCCCGACAAAATGGCCTTGGGGGCGCTTGAAGGTGCTGCCGGCACTGGGCATGTCCAGGGGCTGGCGGCAGCGGCGGCGCTCCTGCAGGTCGTTCATTTTTGCCAAAATGTCTTCGGGATCGCCAGGACGCAGGGACAGGACCGCTTCGGTCACAACAACACCGGTCTCCTGGACGCGGCTGAAGCGGTAGGAATAGGTATACTCTCCGTCCTGCCAGGCGCCCTGTCCGTCGGCGGTGACAAAGCGAACCGCTTTCACCAGCGGGCCGATCTCCCCTTCATAGGCGCCGGCGTTCATGAATAGGGCCCCTCCCAGGCCCCCCGGTATGCCCACCGCGTACTCGAGGCCCGAGAGGCCATGGTACGCAGCCAGTTTGCTGACGGAGCTGTAAAGACAGCCCGACGATGCCGTTAATTCGCGGCCGTCGACGCGGGCATAGGCGAAGGAATCGGCCAGCTGGATGACCAAGCCCGGAATGCCGCCGTCTAAGACAAGCAGATTTGTGCCGTACCCGATCACCGTCACGGGCAGGCCCTTGGTGTCTGCAAACTGCAGTGCCCACTGGATGTCTTCCGGTGTCCGGGGGCGAAAAAAATACTGGGCCGGGCCGCCTACGCCCAGAGATGTAACTTGTTTCATGGGGAACTGCTGCTGCAGTCGATTGTCCACGGCAAACGGGCCTCCTCTATGGTGCATGTTCAGTATTATCGTATCACAAGATGCAATCCTTGGCATCAGGCCGCGGGCTTTAAAACCCGTGACGGCTGCCATGATTCCCCAAAACGCCCCGTTTTGGCGGGGCCTAGGAGTGATATTCTTTGACCGCAAGACATCCGTATGTATTTCCGATTCTTCCGGCTTTGCTGGCAGCGGCTCTGATCCTCGCAAACCCGGCCGGCGCAGGCCATTCCGTCGTGCAACTTCATGAAGAGGGTGGTTTTGCCCAGAACATTTCCTTAGAGGCCGGCGCTGTCTATGAAGTGCAGATGCAGGTCCGGACCGATGCCGGCGGTGAAGTGGTGCTGCGCATTGAAAGCCTCGGCGAAGACGGCAGCGTAAAGGAGTTCCGCCAGACCGAGCGGGGCCTTTTGCCCGACGGGCAGTGGCAGGTGCTGTCGGTGCAGATTCCCGTGCCGGAAGGGGCAGCAGAAAACCGCATGAAGCTCATGGCGCCCGAACCCGGTGCATACCAGTGGAAGGATCTGCAGATCCGACGGATTCGAGCCGATGAAGATGAGGTCCGCCGCTCGTGGACGGAAAAATTTCAAACCTATTCCCACGTCTACACCGGGCTGGTGGTGGATGCCCGCCATCTAGAGGCCGACCGCAGTATGAGCCCGCGGATCCTGTCCGAATCGGGCCAGCTGATTTACGGCGGCGTCTTTGCTTCCATGGACTACGTGCAGGAAGAGGGAGTGGTAAGCTATGGACGGGAGCTCGAACCGCCCCTTACCGACCGGGTGGCTGCCGACCCCCACTACCCGCTGGTACTGCCTTTGATCGTGGAAGCCGTGGACGTCAATGATCCGGCCGGTACCCATCTGGTGATTCGGGACTCCGATGCCGAGCGGATTTTTTCGGCCCTGGCCGCCCATGACTTCCTCTCCCGCCATGCCGTGGTCATTCTCATTGATTAGGCCCCGCCGCGGATTTCCCGGCCGCTGTATTTTCCAGCAGGGAACCGCCGCAGCCACCGAGAATACAAAGGCAGAAATGCTTGTGCAAACCTGTGTTAAAACGAGGAGGCGTGCGATCGATTATGTCCAAGACTTTGCAGGATAAGCTGCAACAGCTGCACGACAGATTGGGGCAAGTGCCCTCGCCGGAGCAATTTTCCGTGTTGGTGGGATTTGATGGCTTCGTCGATGAAATTATTGAAGTAGTGGATAAGCGCAGCGATTTCCAGACCTACGACCGTTTGCAGACCATTGCCGATTTCGGCACTCGCATCCAGCGGGCGGCAGGCCTCAGCACCAACATTGAATTCGTTCCCAAAACCGTGAAGCTGGGGGGCAACGGGCCGATCATGGCCAATGCCATGGTGGGGTTCGGTTCCCGGGTGTCCTACATCGGTGCCCTGGGCTATCCCGAGATCAATCCGGTATTCAAGGACTTCACAGAACAGTGCAGCAAAGTGATCTCCATTGCCGAGCCGGGACATACCGATGCCCTGGAGTTTAACGACGGCAAGGTGATGCTGGGCAAGATCCTTTCCCTCAATGATGTCAACTGGGACAACCTCTATGACACCCTCGGCGAGGACGGGATTGCCGAGATGTTTGCCAATGTGCATATGGTAGCCACAGTCAACTGGACCATGACGCCCTACATGAACGGCATTTGGGATGGAATCCAAAAGGTCGTGCCCCGGGCCGAAGGGGAAGACAAGCCGATCTTCTTTGTCGATCTGGCCGATCCGGAAAAGCGCAAATTCGAAGACATCCGCGACGCCATGGAAATCATTGCATCGTTCAGTCCCTATTACCGGGTGGTACTGGGCCTAAACCGCAAAGAAGCCACGGAAGTGGCCGATGTCCTGGGTTTGAAGTTAAGCGGCAAAGCGGCCGACGTGTCCTTGGAAGAAATTACCAAAGCCCTGGCTGAAGCCCTGGACATCTGGTGTTTGATGGTGCATCCCACCCATGAAGCCGCGGCGGTGCTAGACGGCGAATATGCCCATACCGTCGGGCCTTATACGTCGAAGCCCCGCCTGACCACGGGCGCGGGCGACAACTTCAATGCCGGCTTCTGCTTAGGCCTGCTCTTGGGCCTTTCCCTCGAAGACAGCCTGATGTTGGGCAAGGCCAATTCCGGGTTCTACGTCCGGGAAATGCGCAGTCCTTCCTTTGCAGAACTGCAGAATTTTGTCGGTCGTTGGGCCGACAAAGGAAAGAGTGAATTTTAAACAAACCCAGAGAAGAGGAGAGATGAGATGAGTTCAGTGGACAAAGCACAGACATCGGAGCGCGGGTATTTCGGAGAATTTGGCGGCCAGTTTGTTCCCGAACAGCTAGAAGGCGTATTGAACACCTTTGCCGATTTCTACGAGTCAATCAAGGATGATCCCAGTTTCCAGGAAGAACTGCAGTATTATCTGCGCGATTATGTGGGGCGCCCCAGTCCCTTGTATTTGGCGGAGCGCCTCACCAAGCACCTCGGTGGTGCTAAGATATACTTAAAGCGGGAAGACCTCAACCACACCGGTTCGCACAAGATCAACAATGTTCTCGGCCAGGCTCTATTGGCCAAGCGCATGGGTGTTGAGCGCGTCATTGCCGAGACCGGTGCCGGGCAGCACGGTGTGGCCACCGCCACCGCCTGTACGCTGATGGAAATGGACTGCACGATCTACATGGGCGAAGAGGACTGCCGGCGGCAGGCCCTGAATGTCTTCCGCATGCAGCTGTTGGGAGCGAAGGTGATCCCGGTGACCCGGGGGACGCGCACCTTGAAGGATGCGGTGGACGAGGCCCTGGAAGATTTGGTGCAGAGCTATGAAAGCACCTATTATATGCTGGGCTCAGCGGTCGGTCCCCATCCCTACCCCACCATTGTCAGGGACTTCCAGTCGGTGATCGGGCGGGAAGCCCGGGAGCAGATCCTAGAAAAAGAGGGCAGACTGCCGGATTACCTCATGGCCTGCGTCGGGGGCGGCAGTAATGCCATCGGGCTCTTTGCCCCCTTCTATGGAGACGAATCCGTGGCCATGGTCGGTGTGGAGCCCGGGGGTACGGGAGAGGCCAGCGGTGAGCATGCGGCGCCGATTTCCTTCGGCCAGCCGGCCATCATCCACGGCTATCGCTGCTATACGGTGCTCGATGAAAACGGCGCCACATCCCGCACCCACTCGGTGGCAGCGGGTCTGGATTATCCCGGGGTCGGTCCGGAGCACAGCTTTTACCATGCGTCCGGCCGTGCCCAGTACGTGGCTGCATCGGATCAGGATGCCCTCGAGGCGTTCCAGCTGCTGTCCAAGCTTGAAGGCATCAGCCCGGCCCTGGAAAGCGCCCATGCCGTAGCCCACGCGATGAAAATGGCTCCCAGTTTGGATCAGGACAAGATCATTGTCATCAACCTCTCCGGCCGCGGCGATAAGGATGCCAACCAAGTCTATGATATGCTCAACGGTTAGCCGCAAAGCACATGCAAACGGGCCCCGAAATTCGGGGCCCGTTTGCGTATACCTCTCGCCGCGCGGCAGGGACAGCGGCCGCAGTATCGAAGCCGGTACGGGCAGCTAAAGTCGATGGCCCGGCCGCGGGCTTGGGGAGGAATGGCCATGTTTTTGCAGAGAGGCATAGCGCTCTTGCTGCTCCTATTGGCCCTGTGCAGTGCAGCGGGCCCTGCAGGAGCCGGGGGCGCGGAGAACGGCACGGCCGATGCTGTGCCATGGGAGCGGACGACGATGATCGGTGCCCACCATGACTCGGTCAACGGCGCCGATTGGTCGCCGTGCGGCCGCTACTTAGCCACCGCCGGCAGCGACGGGATGGTGATCGTCTGGGATGCGGCCTCCGGCCGGGAAATACACAGCTTCACCCCGGGAGACGACGGTGTCAATGCCGTGCGCTGGTCGCCGGAGAACCACTATCTGGCCGCGGGCGGTGCCGGCGGTTCCCTGTGGGTTTGGTCCCTGGAGTCCGAGGCCATGGAAGCAGAAATGCCGGGCCATGGAGATTGGATTACGTCGGTGGCGTGGTCCCCGGACGGAGAGCATCTGGCCAGCAGCAGCTGGGACGGCACAGCCGTGATCTGGCAGTGGCAGCGGGAGGAGCGTGTCCATGCCCTGCAGCCGGACCAAGGCTGGCTGCAGGATGTGGCCTGGTCCGAGGACGGAGGCCGCTTAGCCACCGGGGACAACCGCGGGCGGCTTCTGGTCTGGGATGCGGAAACAGGGGCTCAGGAGCAGGAACTGCACAGCGGCCAGGCAACGGTGGCCAGTGTAGATTGGCATCCTTTGGAACCGGACACGGTTGCCTATGCCTTGGACGACGGTACCATCGGCGCCTACTGCACAGAAAACGGCGGCCGTGAACTGTTCCGCCGCCGTGCCGCCGGGAGTGCTGCCAGTGTGCGCTGGTCGCCCGACGGCGATTATCTGGCCGCCGCCGGTGATGATCGCGCCATCCGCGTGTGGCCGGCAGACCCGGATGAAGAATCGGAAGCGGCCATCCTGCAGGAGGCCCGCGGCCCCCTGCGCTCCCTGGCTTGGTCGCCGGACGGCCATTTTTTGGCGGCCGCGGGCCGCAGCCAGGAACTCTTGGTGTGGGACAAGGCAGAAGACAGCATCGCCTTTCGGATCCAGGGACATCATGATACGGTCAAGAGCCTCCACTGGTCGCCCCAGGGTACGTATCTGGCCAGCGGAGGCGCCGACGGATTGCTCCAGATCTGGGACGCCCAGTCCGGGAAACTGGTGCAGCGGCTGACGGCCCACGGAGAGTCGGTGCAGGCAGTTTCTTGGTCTTCCGGGGAAGAACGGATCGGCAGCGGCGGTTCCGATCGGCAGGTCCGAATCTGGTCGCTGGAAGGAGAGATCGAAAGCATTTTCCGGGAATCCAGGGATCCATCGGATCGCTATGGGTTGTTTCGGAACATTATTGAATATGTTCTGGGAGAGGATTGGTATGCACTTAAGGGCCACGAAGACTGGGTGATGGACGTGGAATTTTCTCCCGGCGGCAGGTACTTGGCCAGCGCCGGCTGGGACGGCAATCTCTTGATTTGGGATATCAAGCGGCAGGAAAAACAGCTGCGGATCCAAGAAAGCAGCGGCTGGCTGCGATCCCTGTCCTGGAGTCCCGACGGAGAATACTTGGCCGCCGCGGGGCGCGACGGCGTCATCTGGATCTGGGATGCCCGCTCCGGGCAGCGGCTGCAGACCTTAGAGGGCCATGGAGACTGGGTGCGGTGCTTGGTTTGGACGAAGGACGGCAGCGGGATTATCAGCAGCGGTTTTGATCAGACCACGCGGCTGTGGTGCGTCGAAGAGGGCCTGGAAATGGAACGGGCGGAGGATGCAGTGCTTTTCAATGATCTGGCCCTGTCTGCGTGCGGCCGCTACGCGGCCCAAACGGGCGGCTCGGATCTGCTGATCCGTTCCGCCGACGATTTGCAGAAGGAAGCGGCTTACACAAGCCCGCGGGGTGCATTGACGGCGGTGGCTTGGGCACCGAATGACACCGCGGCCGCGGCGGCCGGCTTGTCCTTCATAAAGGTGATTGCCCCCGCCCATGAGTAATCATCCGGCGACTGCGCCGTATATGGACTGTGAATCGCAATTATTGCCGCGAACTGTGCGCATGTTTTCACATACGGCGCTTTGCTCCCTT
Source organism: Clostridiales bacterium (assembly GCA_003551965.1). GTDB lineage: Bacteria > Bacillota > Limnochordia > Darwinibacteriales > B1SED10-159 > B1SED10-159. Next base: position 15,001 of record PUOC01000050.1, read on the forward strand.
AGGCGTCCATTGCCAAAAATTCGGCGCCTGTGATACATTACCATTGAGGGAGTACTATCCGGTCACGCGGCAATGGTTTGGCCCAGCCGGGGGGAGGTTACGGATTGCAGCAAAGAAGCACGAAGACTGGTCAGCAGCCTATAGGAACCGGTAGGGAATCAATACTGACTGCGACCGGAAGAACTGCTTCTTTTTGTTGTGCCCGGGATGTCTGCCGGGTGAGCGCCAGGCTGCGGGATGGGATAGGGAAGGCACGTGCAAGAAAATTTGGAAGGAGTGGTCTGAGTGAACGGCAAGTGGTACGGGATCGGTGCAGTTGTCTTAGCCCTTTTTGTCAGCCTAGGGGCGGGCGTTGCCGCCGACGAAGCTCCCACGGGGGCTTGGGTCGAAGAAGTGATCCTGACGGAACAGGAAAGTTACAGTGAAGCCGTGACCCAGATTGATGTAGGCGAACTGGATGTTTTCACTTCCACAATCGGTGACCCCGAACTGTACCAGCGGGTACAGGACATTGAGCACATCGACTATGAGCAGAACTTCGGTTCCTACAATGAGATAAGCTTCAATCCGGCCGGGCCGGAGTTTGAAGGCACGGGAGAACTGAACCCCTTTGCCGTAAAGCGGATCCGCGAAGCCATGAACTGGCTCATTGACCGTCATTACATCGTTGATGAGATCCAGGGAGGATTGGGAAGTCCGCGCTGGAGCGCGGTCAACACCGTATTTCCCGATCACGCCCGCCACATTGAAACCATCCGGGCACTGGAAGTGAAATATGCCTATGATCCGGGGCGGGCCGAAGAGGTAATCAACGAAGAAATGGAAGCCTTGGGTGCTGAAATGGTGGACGGCACCTGGCACTACGACGGCGATCCGGTAGAGTTGATCTTCATTATCCGCAGTGAAGATGAACGGCAGGAAATGGGCGACTATATCGCGACAGAGCTGGAAGACATCGGGTTCCAAGTGGACCGCCAGTACATGACCGGCGGCGAAGCATCTCCCATTTGGATTGCCGGCAATCCCCACGACGGACGCTGGCACCTGTACACCGGCGGCTGGATATCTACGATCGTAAACCGCGATCTGGCCACCAACTTCGATTTCTTCTTCACAGAACGGGGTATGCCAGAGCCGCTCTGGCAGGCCTACGATCCTTCCCCGGAATTCGATGAAGTGGCACGGCGTCTCGCGACCCGTGACTTTTCCACCATCGCCGAACGGGAAGAATTGTTCGAACAGGCATTGGAAATGGCCTTGGAAGAATCCCAGAGAATATTCCTGACCGATGACATGAGCTTCATGCCCCGGGCGGACAATATCAGTGTCGGCGCCTGCCTGGCGGCAGGCATTGAGGGGTCCTATCTCTGGGCCTATACCCTGCGCGACGAGGACGAAGAACTGGCCAGTCTCGACATGGCCATGTCCAACATTTTGGTCGAGCCCTGGAATGCCCTGGCCGGCAGCAACTGGGTATTCGATCAGTTCCCGATTCGCGGTACCAGCAGTATTCCGGCGGTCTATGATCCCTTTACCGGTATCCATTGGAACCACCTGATGGAAGAGGCGGAAGTGGTGATTCAGGAAGGCCTGCCGGTGGATACCACCTTGGACTGGGTGGATCTGGAATTTGCCGAGGAAATTGCTGTCCCCGAAGATGCCTGGATCGGCTGGGACCCGGTGGAGCAGGTATTTTCCACCGTGGGCGAAGAGCATCCCGATGGATTGACAGCACGCCGCAAGGTGACCATCACCTATCCGGAAGCGTTCTATGATGAGAACATGTGGCATGACGGCAGTACGCTGGATATGGCTGATCTGCTGCTGCCCATGATCTTGGCCTATGACCGGGCCAAGGAAGAAAGTGATGTCTTTGACCAGGCCGAAGTGTCTCCCTACGAGTCCTTTGTGGAGAACTTCCGGGGCTTCCGGATCCTGTCTGAGGACCCCATCACCATAGAATATTACAGCGAAACCTTCTACTTGGATGCGGAAGAGAATGCCTACTGGGCAGCCCAGGGCCTCTGGCCGGAGTATGCCCAAGGTGTGGCCGGCTGGCATACGCTGGGACTGGGCCTTCTGGTTGAAGCGTCCGGTGAAGCCGCCCATTCCGCGGCCAAAGCCGACAGGGAAGACGCAGAATGGCTGAGCATGATCGCCGGTCCGAGCTTGGGTTACTTGGAAGAACAGTTCGAAGAGGCCCAGGCCAATGACTATATCCCCTACGAACCTACCTTAGGGCAGTTTATCGATGCCGAAGATGCCGCCGAGCGCTGGAGCAACCTGGCAGCCTGGTATGAGGACAAAGGCCATTTCTGGGTCGGCAATGGACCGCTCTATCTCCGGGATGTGCACCCGGTAGAAGGTGTGATCGAGCTGGCCCGCAACGACAACTACTTGGCACCGGCGGACAAATGGGACCACTTTGAAGAACCCATGATTGCCGATGTGGACGTGGATGGCCCCAGTACCGTGCAGGCCGGCGACGATGCCGAATTTATGGTGGAAGTCACCTTTGAAGGTGAACCCTATCGCATCGAAGATATGGACGCCGTTGTCTATCTCCTGTTCGACGCCGAAGGCACACTGGTTGAAACCGCAGAAGCCGAGGCCGTGGAAGACGGGCTCTGGCGGATTACCGTAGCCGGTGATGTGACCGAGGACATGCCCGTTGGCGGTGCCGATCTGGAAGTCGTGGCATCCCCGCTCTTGGTGGCCATGCCTACGGCTGAAGATCAAGGATTTGTCATTATCCGCTAAAGAGCGGTCCGTCCAAGCCGCAAACAGGAGAGACACAAGTTACTAAGACGCTGGGGGCTGGGGGGCACGTATGCCTGCCCGCCCCCATTTTTGCTGGTTAACACGCAGGAGGTGAGAGGATGTCCCGCGATTATGTTCCTCCGGAGACGCTGCAGCAGGAAGCGCCGGAAAGCCCGGGGCCGAAGCGGAAAGAAACCGATCTCTGGAGATTGGCGCGCTATGCGGCATTGCGCCTATTGGCCCTGTTTTTGGCCGCCGTGGTTGGTGTCTATTTGATGATTTTGATCGCCAACATGGGCGGCTATGTGGATGAGATCCGCCGGGCAGAAATTACGATGAATGTGGCCGAGATGACCCGCGGGCCGGAGTTTGCCGAGCTGCCCGAAGAGCAGCGGCGGGAACGCAGGGATGCCCTGATTGCGCAGGAAGTAGAGCGGCTGGGCTTGGATCAGCCCTTTGTCCTCCGCAGTATCTATTCCCTGCGCGATGCCCTGACATTGGATTTGGGGCGATCGGAGAATATGACCAGCGATGCCGGCTCCCGGCATGTGCGGCACATTATTCTGGAACGCCTGCCCCCTAGTTTGTTCCTGTTCCTTTCAGCACAGTTGATCATGTTTTTCCTGGCCTTGTTCATTGCCCTGGCCCTGTCCCGGCAGTATGGGAGTACACTGGACAAGATCATGGTAGCCCTGGCACCCACATCGGCAGCGCCTTCTTGGTTTTACGGTATCTTTTTGATCCTGATATTCGCCGCGCTGTTGGGTGTCCTGCCCTTTGGCCGCATGGTGGCGGCACCGCCGCCCGGTGAAACGTGGGCCTATGCCCTTAGTGTCCTGCGCCACCTGGTGCTGCCGGTATCCGCCATTGTCTTGGGTGGCCTCTTTCTGTCGATCTATAACTGGCGCACCTATTTTCTGATCTATTCCAGTGAAGACTATGTGGAAATGGCCAAGGCCAAAGGCCTCTCCGGCCGCAAGATTGAACGGCGCTATATTCTGCGGCCGACGCTGCCGCCGATTATTACCAGCTTCATGCTGTCCATTATTACCGTCTGGATGGGCCAGATTGTTTTGGAAGAGATCTTCAACTGGCCCGGTTTGGGACGCCTTTTATACCAGGCCATCGGACTGTATGACACGCCGGTCATCATTGGATTGGTCGTTATCTATGCCTATCTCTTGGGCGTTACTGTGTTCTTATTGGATTTCATTTATGCCCTCGTCGATCCCAGGGTAAAAGTAGGCAGTGAAGGAGGGCAGACCTGATGCATGCACTGAAACGAAGATTGAATGAGTTGAAGGAATATCCGTCGGCCGTGGTCGGGCTGATCATTATCGGGCTGCTGATTGTACTGTCCATCTATGCTGTGATCTCCATCCCCTACGCGGAAGCCGTGCGGCTGTGGCGGGGAGGAGAAGGCGTATGGATCGAAAATCCCCGGAACGTTCCCCCGGCGCTGGTCAATATGCTGCCCGGTGTCGACCGTCCGGAGACCATGATCCTGTCCTCGCAGGATCAGCCGGAGCTAAAGGAGCGGGAGCAGATCTCCGAGGATGTGACGGAATTTGTCATTTCCATGCCTTTCACCTATGAATATGGCGAATTTCCCCGGGAGCTCAGTGCTTTCTTTTCGGCAGACTATGAGGACACCCGCCCCTTTATCGAGGTCAGCTGGATCAAACCCGATGGGGAAGAAATCGAGCTGATGGACGGCAATGTGACCGACCGCACTTCCTACCGCATTTCCCAGGATAGGGGCCTGCAGAGGAGCTTGGACGGGCTGCGGCCCCAGATCGGTCTCTTTGCCCGCGATCTGGAAGCGGATCCGCCCCAGGTACAGACGGGGGAATATGAACTGCGCATTAGCGGCTACCTGTTTGAAGAAGACGCATCCTTTTCTGCAGAGCTGATCAACTATGGGCAAGTGCACGGACTGGCCGGGACCGACCACCGGCGCCGCGACATTTCCATTGCGCTCTTGTGGGGCACTCCCATTGCCCTGTCCTTTGGATTCCTGGCGGCCGTGGGCTCGACGATCATTACGATGGTACTGGCGGCCGTGGGTGTCTGGTACAGCCGCTGGGTGGACGGCATCATCCAAAAGCTGACGGAGGTCTCGCTGATCTTAAATCCCCTGGTTGTATTGGTTATGGTCGGCACCCTCTACTCCCGCAGTATATGGGTGATGCTGGGTGTGATCATTGTTCTCAACATCTTCAGCGGAGCCATTAAGATCTACCGTTCATTGTTCATGCAGATCAAACAGGCGCCCTATGTGGAGGCGGCCCGCTCCTACGGTGCACGCAATCTGCGGATCGTGTTCCGCTATCTCATACCCCGGGCCGTTCCGGTGCTGGTGCCGCAGTTTGTGACACTGATCCCGGCACTGGTGTTCCTGGAAGCGACCCTGGCACTGCTGGGTTTGGGAGACCCGGTGCTTCCCACTTGGGGCAAGGTGCTAGAAGATGCCCAGGCCAACGGCGCCCTCTATTTAGGCTATTACTATTGGGTATTGAGCCCGTCGATTCTGTTGATCCTCACAGGACTTGGTTTTTCCATGCTGGGATTTGCCCTGGATAGGATTCTCAATCCCAGACTGAGGGGGATGTAAGTAAGATGGCACAAGACAATGGTATGTTTCGCGTGCAGGATTTGTATCTGTCCTTCGGCACCAAACGCGGTGTGGTGCAGGCGGTGGATCATGTAAGCTTTGCTATGCCCAAGGGGCAGACCATGGTTCTGGTCGGTGAATCCGGCTGCGGTAAAACGTCCTTGGGGCGGGCCCTGCTGCGCCTGCTGCCCCGCAATGTGCAGTCCTATGAGGGCAGTGTATATTTGAACGGCACGGATCTGATGCAGCTGTCGGAGGAACGGTTCCGCCGGGACGTTCGCTGGAAACAGGCTGCCCTCGTGCCCCAGGCGGCCATGAATTCCCTGAATCCGGTGCTGCGCATCGTGGATCAGGTGACAGAGCCGCTGGAAACATCGGGCAGCCGCAAACAATGGGCGCAGGCGCGCCAGCGGGCGGAAGAGGTGTTTCAGCTGGTGGGCGTTCCCTTGGACTTTTTGGAGCGCTATCCCTTTGAACTGAGCGGCGGTATGCGCCAGCGGGTCATTCTGGCCATGGCGCTCATTACCGATCCGGAACTGATCGTCCTGGATGAACCCACATCGGCTTTGGACCTTCTGACACAGGCTAATATCATGAATGTTCTCAAGCGCATCAAGCAGGAAAAGGGTTTTACGTTCATTCTCATTACCCATGACATTGCCACGTCCAGTGAACTGGCGGACCTGGCCGGGATCATGTATGCCGGGCAGCTGGTGGAATTTTCCGATGCCTACAGTCTATTCACAGAACCGCTGCATCCCTATTCCCAGAAGTTGATGGCCAGCGTGCCGACGCTGAAGGAAGACAAGACATTGGAATTTTTGCCGGGTCAGCCCCCCAGCCTGCTGCAGCCCCCGGAGGGCTGCCGGTTTGCCGAGCGCTGTCCGCAGAAATTTGCCAAATGCAGCCAAGAACCGCCGGCGATCGATGTCAAGCAAGGACATCAGGTGAAGTGCTGGCTGTATGAGCGAGGTGATAAACGTGACAGAAAATAACGGACTGGGGCCGTCGCTTTTGCGGGTGCAAGATTTGGAGACCTTCTTCACACTGCGCAAGTGGGGTTTTCTCCGGGTTGGAGAAGTGCGGGCCGTTGACGGCGTCAATTTCGATCTCCGGGAAGGTGAAGCTGTTTCCATTGTGGGAGAAAGCGGCTGCGGCAAGAGTACACTGGCTAAGACCATTCTCGGCCTGCAGCAGCCCACGGGGGGCTCGGTCCATTTCGGCGATCAGGTACTGGACACCAGCGACCGCCGGCAGATGGATTGGTACCGCGCCCAGGTCGGATATATCCAGCAGGATCCCTACGGCGCTCTGCCGCCGTTTATGACGGTTCGCCGCATTTTGGAAGAGCCGATGATCATAAATGGTGTTAAGAGCAGCAGCGAACGCTGGCAGCGCATGGAAAAGGCCCTGACGGAACTGAAGATGACGCCCGTGGAAGAATTCCTGCACAAGTTCCCGCACCAGCTCAGCGGGGGCCAGCAGCAGCGGGTGGTCATTGCCCGGGCCAAGATCTTGGATCCGCAGCTGATCGTTTCCGATGAGCCGGTGTCCATGCTCGACCCTTCCGTACGGGTGGAAATTCTCGAGCTGCTGCGGCTCCTGCAGCGGGACTACCATGTGGCTGTGGTGTATATCACCCATGATCTATCGACGGTACGGTACTTTTCGGAACGCATATTTGTGATGTACGGCGGCCAGCTGATTGAAAAAGGGTTAGTGGAAGAAATTCTGCGGAATGCCAAACACCCCTATACCATGGCCCTTTTGGAAGCCATTTCCGATCCCGATCCGGAAAATGTCAATACGTTCAAGAAGGTGCCGGGAGGAGAGCCTCCCAGCTTGGCCAATCCACCGGCGGGATGCAGGTTCCATCCCCGCTGCCCCTACAGAATAGACGGCACCTGCGACCAAAAGCCGCCGCCGGAGTTTACCATGACTGAGCAGCATAGGGTATCCTGCTGGCTGTATGGTGATGCGTCATGATAGGAGTGAAGGGAAGTATCATAATCGGCGCCCTGATGATGCTGTCCGGGTGGGCTGTGGTCTTTGCCATGGTTCTGCACCTGCTCGAATCCACGTTCTTTCTGAACTTCGCGGCTTATCTGGTGTCTCTCTTTGGTGTGCTCCTCGGCCTGCGGGGCCTGCTGCTTCTGTGGACGAACCGGCGCCGGCCCGAAGAACGCCGGCGGCCCTGGGCCATGTTTGGCTTGGACAACCAGTATGAAGAGGACTGAGGACGGGCGCCTGCAGCTTTGGTTGCGGCACGGCGCTGCTGGTTTTTTGCATCTGCGCGCATTGCTAGAAGGAAAAGGCGCATGGAAGTAGAATAGAATACAGCAGATCAAAGAGGCAGTATCGATTCCTATCACTAACAGAGAGGTTGTTGACAATGCTCAATCAAACACTGCGGCGCAATATCAGTCTGCTGTTGCTTGTCGGTCTCTTGGGGCTAAGCGGTGCATTCTATGCCATGGCCACTGACGGGGAAGAACTAGAGGACGGAACCTTCACGGGCAGTGCCGAAGGCTACCAATCCGATGTGGAAGTGGAAGTTGTGGTTGAGGAAGGCCGCATCACCGCGATCTCGGTGGTGGAACACGGGGAGACCGAAGCCATAGCAGAGCCGGCCTTTGAAACTCTCACCGACGCCCTGATTCAGGCCCAGTCGCTGGAAATTGACGTGGTTTCCGGAGCGACCTTGAGTTCCGAGGCCTTCATTGTGGCCGTCAGCCGGGCCCTGGGGCTGTACCAGCCGGAACTTGAAGATGGCACCCATACCGGATCGGCCCAAGGGTACCAAAGTGAAATTGTCGTGGAAGTGACCGTGGCCGACGGTGTGATTACGGCCGTGGAAGTGGTGGAGTCCGACGAAACACCGGGCCTCTCCGACCCGGCAATAGAACAGATTCCGCCAGCGGTGGTGGAGGCCCAGTCGACGGCCGTGGAGACGGTGACCGGGGCCACAGAGACCAGCCAGGGCATCTTGGACGCGGTGGCGGACGCCTTGGGCTGGTAGAAACAGCATCGATCGTAAAAAGAGGTTTCCACCTCTGTGCGGGTGGAGGCCTTTTTTTTCGAAGAAAAATCGAGTATGATGGAAGCAGGAAGGCACATCAATGCGGGTGCTGCCTTCCGGCATGGGCCCAGCGCGCGGCTGCGGAATGCCAGCACATGCAGGCGGGCGTTTCTGGGTACCGGGCCGTTGGGGAGGGGTAACCAGTTCTTGCAATCGGGAGGTGAATTCGCCGCCGGCAGGCAAGGTCTGTCAGCGGCAATGAGTATGGCAAAAATTTCGAAACCCATTGAAGCAATGGTACTGCGGGAAGTGAACCAACATATGGCCAAGAGCGGCCAGTGTACTTGTGATCAGTGCAGTGCCGACGCGGCGGCCTTGGCACTGAAGGGTCTGCCCAACAAGTATGCTGCCTCCGGACGGGGGGAGACACTGCTCAATGTGGAACTGCAATCGGCCCAGACTCGCCTAGACGTGTTCCGGGCCGTGGAGGAGGCCTGCAGCACGGTGGCGCAGTGCCCCCGCCACTGAGCCGGCGGGGCAGAGACGGCTGTGCTGCCGCTGCTTCGCCGATCTTTGGTATCCCATGGGCCTTTTGGGGTGCCTGCGGATGGGCTGTAAAGGGCCGGAGGAGGAATGTTTGTGTCGCAGATCGGCATTTTTGACATTGTGGGCCCGGTGATGGTCGGGCCATCCAGCTCCCATACAGCCGGTGCCGTGCGCCTGGGCTATGCCGGGCGGCAAATTTTAGGCGAACCGGTGCGGCGGGCCGACATTCATCTCCATGGTTCCTTTGCCGCCACCTATTGGGGCCACCGCACGGACATCGCGCTCTTGGCCGGCCTGCTGGGCATGGCCATGGACGATGCGGCCATTCCCGGAGCCAAGAAACTTTGCTGCGACCACGGTCTGGCGTACCAATTTCACCGGGCTGATCTCGGCGATGTCCACCCCAACTCCGTCCGGCTGCAGCTGCAGGGCGAGAGCAGCCACGCGGATGTGCAGGGAGCCAGTGTCGGGGGCGGGCGGGCTGCCATTCACCGGCTGGATGGCTTTGCCATCCAGTGCGACGGAACCTATGCAACCCTGATTTCCCGGCACAAGGATGAACCCGGCGTCATATCCGAGATTACCCGCGTCCTCGGTGAAATGAACATCAATATTGCATTTATGGAAGTCAGCCGCCGGCGGCGCGGATTGGATGCCATGCTGGTGGCCCAGACCGATGATCCGCTCAACAGCCGGGTGATCCAATGGGTGACGGGGCTGCGGGGCGTGCGGCAGGTCTGGTGCCTGCCCCGCTTTTAACAAGGGAGTGCTGGAATGTTGGAACTGCAGTGTGCAGAGGACCTGCTGGCGCTGGGCCGTGCAACGGGCAAGACGCTGCCGGCCCTCGTCGTGGAGTACGAGTCGGAACTATCGGGCCAGCCAGCCGCCGAAATCTATGAGACCATGCACCATCGCCTCCAGATCATGAAGGAGTCGGTTGAGCAGGGCTTGGACGATCCCGGGGCCTTGGCCCATCTGGCCAAGGGCTATGGGTTGAAGATGAAAATGGCCGCAGACGAAGGGCGCTTGGTCGGCGGCCAGCAGCTGCAGCGGATTACCATGTATGCACTGGCCGTGGCCCAGCATAATGCCAGCCTCGGCCGGATCGCGGCCTGTCCCACCGCGGGCAGCTGCGGCGTGCTGCCGGCTGCCCTGCTGTGCATAGCCGAGGACCGCGGCGCTGACGATGGTGCACTGGTCGATGCGCTGCTGACTGCCGCCGGCATTGGAACCGTCAGTGCCATGCAGGGGCCGATCAGCGGTGCTGAAGGAGGATGCCAGGCCGAATGCGGTGTGGCATCGGCCATGGCCGCCGGGGCCGTGGTCGAGCTGGCAGGCGGATCGGCAGAGGCTGTTTTTGACGCAGCGTCTCTGGCGCTGCAGAATCTCTTGGGTCTGGTCTGCGATCCCGTGGCGGGCCTGGTGGAAATTCCCTGTATCACCCGCAATGCCTGTGCCGCGGGCAATGCCGTCATGGCTGCGGATATGGTACGGGCCGGAATCCCGGCTGTGATTCCCTTCGATGAAACAGTCCGGGCCATGAAACAGATCGGCCGTGCCATGCCCGAATCCCTGCGGGAGACGTCCAAGGGCGGCCTGGCTGCTTCGTCCACGGCCAAGCGCATTCACCGGCGGATGCAGCGGGAACACCAGCTCGAAGAGGAGTAAGCGGCGGTGGCGCGGTGGACATAAAGAAAAGCACTTCCCGGCAGGATCGCCCTTGGGAAGTGCTTGCGGTGTTTTGCTGGCGGAGCCGACGGGACTCGAACCCGCGATCTCCGGCGTGACAGGCCGGCGTGTTAACCAACTACACCACGGCTCCAGCAATGTTTATTATACAGGAGCTGCAGCGCCTTGACAAGACGGCGGCTGTTATTTCCAATTGGCAGAATGTTCCCTCTGGACCCGGCAGGACAAGGGACGCGTCCGGACAGTCACGAAGCATAAAGAGACAGCAGCGCATACAACACAGGGTTACGGGCCATGGTGCTTAAGACCGCGGCCGGGAAGAAGATTGCCGCGGGACCGGCGATCCTTTGTCTGGCAGCGGCAATGGCAATGGATACCCTAGGAGGTGCCTCAACACCGATGAAGACGGCGCATTCGGCACGACCGTTTGTGAAATGGGCGGGGGGAAAGACCCAGCTGCTTCCGCATTTGGTGCGGCGGCTGCCGCCGGGCGCAGCGGAGGACGGGTGTATCCCTGAATACATCGAGCCGTTTGCCGG
>PUOC01000114.1 GCA_003551965.1 Clostridiales bacterium
AGCCCGCGCCGAAATGGACGAAGATATCCGCAGAGAAATGCTTTTTGAGGCACAGCGGATGGCCCATGAGGACGCAGCCCTGATTCCCCTGTACCAACAGGTGGACATCTACGGACACCATGATCGGCTGGAGTTTGCAGCCAGAACCGATGAACGCTTGATGGTGTTCGAAATGGAGCTGAGGTAAATGCAGCGCGGCCAGAGTATCCTCCATCGTCTGCTGACAGCTGCGGCCACCATATGGGCACTGTCGCTGCTGGTGTTTCTATTGACTCGCCTCAGCGGCGATCCGGCTGCCCTGCTGATCCCCTCTGACGCATCGCCGGAGGAGTTGGCACAGCTCCGGAGCCAGCTGGGCTTGGATCAAGGCCTGCTGCGACAGTACATGGTCTATCTCAGCCAAGCCGTGCGGGGCAATTTCGGTGATTCCCTGCGCTACGGCACATCGGCCATGCGCTTGGTCCTGGAACGTCTGCCCGCTACCATGCAGTTGGCGGCGGCAGCGGCTGTGGTGGGCTGGACAGCGGCGGTTCCGTTGGGAATTCTGGCCGGTGCCCGCCCCAACACGGTTTGGGATCGGCTGGCCCGCTTCGTATCCCTCTTCGGCCAGTCCATGCCCGTGTATTGGCTGGGCATTATCCTGATTCTGTTCATCAGCGTTCGCTGGGGACTGGTTCCCGCCTCAGGACGGGGTACGGCCTCCCACATGTTCCTTCCTGTGCTGGCCTTGTCTTTGAACTTGATGGGCTCCGTTACCCGAGTGCTGCGGGTGCAGCTGCAGGACATACTGCAGCAGGATTATATCCGCAGTGCCCGGGCCAAGGGCCTGTCGGGCACGATGGTATTGGGCAAACATGCCCTCAAGAATGCCGGTATTGGTGTGGTCACAGTGATGGGCCTGCAACTGGGCGTGCTTTTGGGCGGCACTGTGGTTACGGAGACGGTGTTTGCGTGGCCGGGACTGGGACGCTTGGTGGTGCAGGCCATACAGTTCCGGGATTTTCCCCTGGTGCAGGCCGGGGTTATGGTTTTGGCGGCCGTCATTATCGCTGTCAACCTGGTTACCGATCTGCTGTACCCGCTTCTGGATAGAAGGGTAGGTGTGTAGTATGTCCGGCATGCGAGCTGCGTCCAATGCCAAACCCTTGAACTTGCCTCGTCTGGCCTTTGGCCCGCTGCGCCGCCTTTCTGTTTTCGGTTTTCACCAATGGGACGTCCTGCTGGCGGCCCTCGTGCTTTTGACTGTGGGTGGTTCGGCCCTTATGGCACCGCTATTGGCACCGGCAGAGTCGATGCAGCAGAATTTGATCCAGCGGCTCCAGGAGCCGAGCTTCTCGCTGCGCGATGGTATCAGCTTGGGCACCGATGCCTTAGGTCGGAGCTTGGGAGCGAGGCTTCTCCACGGAGCCCGCTATTCCTTGGCCATTTCTCTCACCTCCGCGTTGCTGGCCGCTCTGGTTGGCACGCTGCTGGGGACCTTGGCAGGATGGAAGCGGGGTCTTCTGGACAGATTGGTGTCGGCCATGATCAATATCCAGCTTTCGCTGCCGTTTTTGTTGGTGGCACTGACATTGGCTGCTGTGGCCCGGCCGACGCCAGGCAGCATTATTCTGGTGTTGGCTGCGGCCGGATGGGCCCGCTTTGCCCGCATGGCGCGGGCGGAAGGAATGAAGCTGTCGCAGTCAGGGTTTGTGGAGGCGGCGAAGGCATTGGGACAGTGGGATCACAGGATATTCTTCCAGCATATCATACCCAATTTGCTGCCTACCATGATTGTGCTGTTTTCCTTGGAACTGGCCCGATTCATTGTTATGGAATCTTCCCTTTCTTTTCTCGGTGTGGGCGTGAATCCAACCACACCCACCTGGGGAGGTATGATCAATGAGGGCAGGGAATACCTTGCCACGCATTTTTGGCTCAGTACCTTGCCGGGCCTCTGCGTGTTCTTAAGCTGCCTGTCTCTAAATATTTTGGGGGACTGGGCACAGGAACGAATGAGCCCCTATTCCACAAAGAAAGAAGGAAAAGCCGATGCTGGCCATTAAAGCGGCACGTCTATTTGACGGAGAAAACAGAGCACTGCTGGAAGACCCTGTGGTCTTGGTGGAAGGAGAAAGAATTGCCCAAGTAGGGCCGGCATCGCAGGTGCCGGTGCCCGAGGACTGCGAAGTGCTGGATTTTGCGGGCGCCTTTCTCATGCCCGGCATGATTGATCTCCACGTCCACCTGACATCCACAGGGGATGCTGATCCGCGGAAGTCCCTAAACGATCCAGAAGCGGTTTTGGCGTTGCGGGCGGCGCGGCAGGCGGCTGACACCCTGCAAGGAGGCATTACATCGGTGCGCTCCATGGGCGCAAAATATGACATTGACATCAAAATGAAGCGCGTGATGGCTGAGGGAAGGCTGCAGGGCCCCCGCATCACTGCCAGCGGCCGCTGTGTTACGATGACCGGCGGCCACGGGCACCTAGGCGGGCTGGAGGCAGACGGGCCTTGGGGTGTGCGCCAAGCTGTGCGGAGCCTGCTCAAGGCCGGAGCCGATGTGATCAAGGTCATGGCCACGGGCGGAGTTTTGACCGAAGGCGTGGAACCCGGCGCTGCAGAGCTGTCCTTAGAAGAGCTCCAAGCGGCGGTAATCGAAGCCAACAACGCCGGCCGGCGCACGGCCACCCATGCCCAGGGGGCCACGGGCATCCGTCAAGCCGTGGACGCCGGTATTGACTCCATTGAGCACGGCTGCTACTTAGAAGACGATGTCATTGAGCGGATGGCAGCCAAGGGCACGGCACTGGTGCCGACGCTTTCGGCTCCCCGGCACATCATTGAGCATGGCGTAGAGGCGGGCATTCCGCAATATGCGGTGGACAAAACCAAAGAAGTGGCCGATGCCCACCGAGAAAGCTTCTACAAGGCCTACCGGGCTGGCGTTCGTATCGGGATGGGTACCGATGCGGGAACGCCCTTTAACATGCACGGCTGCAATGCCAAGGAATTGGAGTATATGGCGGACGCGGGCATGTCCGTGCTGGATGTCCTGCGCAGCGCCACGGGTACGGCTGCAGCTATCCTCGGCGAAAAGGCAGAGGTCGGCCGACTGCAGGCCGGGATGTTTGCAGATCTTCTGGTCGTCGATGGAAATCCTCTCGACAACCTAGGGATACTATCGCAACGGGAGCGGATAAAAGCCGTGTTTTTAAACGGAAGCCGCAAGTAAAAGACGCAGGTGCCGGCCCGGGGGAGCATAAGCGCTTCCTCGGCTGACACCTGCGTTTTGGTGTGCCGCAGGTCTAGGGGCGTATGATGACTTTAATTGCTTCACTGGGCCGGCTGGCCAGGAACTGAAAGGCGTCGTCAATCTGATCCAAGTCATACCGGTGGGTAATCAACTGACGCACCGCACCGGGATTGGCGTCAAGCAGGCGGATAGCTTCCGCGTAATCGGAATCGGTGTACATCAGGGTTCCTAGCATGGAAAGCTCTTTGTCCTGTACGAGCCCCATGTTTACAGACACGTCTTCTTCAAACACTCCCAGGATGACAATTTCGCCTCCCTTTTCAATGCAGGCAATGGCCTGGTTCGTGGTCTGCGCAATGCCCACGCATTCAAAGGCTGTGTGGATGGGCTTTTGCAGAGGCTGGTCCGGGCTGAGCGTTTTGTTGGCGCCCATGGACTCGGCCAAGGTGCGCCTGGCCGCTTCGTAATCCACGGCCGTAATGGTGCCGGCCCCGTAGGCCGCAAGAACATAGGTGGTCATGAGTCCTATGGTGCCGCAGCCTAGAACCAACGTGTTTTTGCCGCCGATATTGGCCGCCCGGCGAACGGCGTGGACCGCCACCGCCAAGGGCTCAACCAATGTTCCCAAGTCCCAGTCCAAGGCATGGGGCAGCGTAAAAATGCGGTCCTTGGGAACGAGGACATACTCCGCAAAAGCGCCGGGTGCTTGGCAGCCGATCACTTTCAAAGTCTGGCAGATATTGTAGCGGCCTTCCCGGCACTGGGGACAGCGGCCGCATGCCAAGGATGGCAGCACCGTGACCCGCTGGCCGAGCAACTCTTCCGTGCCGTCACCGCACTGTTCAACGATGCCCACAAACTCATGGCCGAGCACAATGGGACAGTGGATGAACGGATGCTTTCCAAAATAGGCGTGGACATCGGAGCCGCAGATGCCGGCCTGCTGGACTTTGATCAGTGCTTCGTGATTTGATGGAATTGGTATGGGTGCTTCGCGGTCCAGAAAGAACGTTTGCGGTTTCCTCAGTACAGCTTGCCGCATGGGATGATACCTCCTATGTGTGGCTTGCAGTGGCTCAAATGATGGCATGGATCTGATCTCAATGGTTCGCTGTCGGCGGAGAGGATTCCTCCAAACCGGTGCCTTTCCAGAACAGTTTTGGCGCCGAACGCTGCCGAGACGTGCGTCGGGAGTTCGCTGCGCTCTGAGGCCGGCCAGGGAGGAGTGCATACCATAGGTGCCGAAACAATGAGAATAGAATGGGGAGGAGTGATGTACCTTGATTTCCGCTGCAGACTGCACCACCCTGCACAATGGAGTTAAGATGCCGTGGCTCGGTCTCGGCGTCTACAAAGCCGCAGACGGCCGCGAGGTACGGAATGCCATTGCGGCTGCTTTGGATACCGGATACCGCAGTATTGACACAGCAGCATTTTACGGCAATGAGCGGGGCGTCGGACTGGCAGTGCGGGAGTCCTCGATTTCCCGGGAAGACTTGTTTATAACCACCAAACTATGGAACGATGCCCATGGCCAACGTCCAGCCCGCAGAGCCTTCGAAGAGAGCCTTGCCGCACTGGGTTTGGAATATGTGGATCTGTACTTGATCCATTGGCCCATATCCGGCAAGTTTACCGATACCTGGAAGGCCCTAGAGGAAATCTATGGAGAGGGCCGGGCCCGCGCCATCGGGGTCAGCAACTTTGAAATCCACCATCTGGAAACACTCAAGAAAACAGCGGATGTATTGCCCATGGTCAACCAAGTGGAGTTTCACCCCCGCTTGACCCAGGAGCCTTTGCGGCAGTACTGCCGGCAGGAGGGCATTCAACTAGAGGCATGGAGCCCCCTCACCCGGGGTGACATATTTTCCCATCCCGTGGTGCAGGCGGCTGCCGAGAAACACGCTAAAACCCCGGCTCAAGTTCTGCTGCGTTGGGATCTAGAACACAGAGTCGTTACCATTCCGAAATCGGTGAGACGGCATCGCATTGAGGAAAACGCCGCTATTTTTGACTTTCAGCTCGACGCTGAGGATATGGTAGCATTGGACGGATTGAACGAAAATCACCGCTATGGACCTGATCCGAATACCTTCTGACTCCGGACGGACGGCAGCGGAGAAGCGATTGCATATTAACAGAGCGCCGTCTGCACGGCGTTTTCTGCTGAAGCGACGATACTGCGGGAAAGGATTGGGTTGGGGGCGAACCGAAGGGTAAATGGGGTGACGACATGCTGCAATTGCTTTCCCTTGATTTGGATGGTACACTCCTGGATCGTGATCATACAATGGATAAAGCGGCTGTGGAGTACTGTTTGCAATTCGCGCAGGCAGGGAGCGTTGTGGCCATCAATACCGGCAGGACTCTGCCAGACGTGGAGCGTTTTATCTACGGTGCAGGAATGGGGCCTCGGACAGGGTGTCCCCAGGTTCTGGTCTGTAATGAGAGGGACATCTATCGTCTGCAGGATGGGCAGTATGCATTGGTCAAGTCCTGGTATGCCCAGGAGTATGCGGTTCTCTCCAGGGCGAGAAGGGCAGTTCTGCACTGGGCCAAAGAAGGCTTCTGTGCCGTCAGCGATGATGAAACCCAGGAAGAACGCGGTTTTTTGGAGTTGTTTTTTGAGACCGAGGATCTTGCTCTGCAGGCCCGCAGCTGGCTGCAGCGGATACTGCAGGACGAGCCGCTGAAGCCGGTGCGGAACGGAGCCGGCATTGCGCTGCGCCTCCGCTGCGTCGGGAAAGGAACTGCGCTTGTCTGGCTGACAGAGGCGCTGGGAATACCAAGGGAGCGCGTTCTCTGCATCGGCGATTCCCATAACGACATCGACATGTTAGGGCGGGAGTTCCATGCGGCTGCCCCAGCGAACGCCGACGCCGAGGTCAAGCGCTTGGTGCAAAAACAAAACGGTATGATCAGCAGTTCGAAGCGGAGTGAAGGTGTGGCCGATATTCTGAGAAGATGGTGGGAATGGGGCTGTGCCAGGCCGTCATGACGGTTGTTGTTTTTTGTCCTCAGTGAAACGCATGCTTCAGCACCAAAAGGACAGACGGGGTACCTGAAGGGCCTGTTCCAAGGGGACCTCCGTAGGGCGCTCACAGCAGGGTCCGGGAAAGAGGCAGGCACGAATACCAGGAGTAGACGAGGGATGCATTATGATAGGCAGGACGTGGATCCAAGCGGGGCTGGGCACTATGCTTGCGGTCTGTTTGTGGTTTTCAGCGGCGGCTGCCCAAGATTTGCTGGTGGCCGTGGACCCGGGTTATTGGACAATCGTAGAACCGCGCGCTTGGGTGGACGGCGAGGATGTAGTCGTAAGCTGGGGAATGCACAATTTCACCCGGCGGTGGCTTGAGGCGTCGGATTTTTCTCTGGAACTGCATGACAAAGACGGCCGCGTCGTGGCGCGAACCGCCGGGCGCAATCTTCTGTCGACCATTCCGGCCGCTCCAGGGGAGCGGCGGGCAGAACACGGGATTCTGCAAGGTGCTGCAGCCGAGGCTGGGCAGGTTTGGATACGCCTGCATTCGGAGGTCAGTGCTGCTAGAAGGGCCCATCCTGCACTGGATTGGGTTATCACAGCAGTCGAGCCCTATCTGGACGGAATGTACAAGCTCTATGGCAGAATAACAACCCGCAGCCGCCATAGCGTTGCCTTCGAAACGCTGCAGCCGCAGATAATCATGGTGCAACCGGGAGAAGGGGTCGTGGGAACGAGGTCCCTGTCTATGGCCACTGCCTTGGAGCCCGGCGAAGGCTGTGATGTAGAGGTGGTAACAGGGCCGGTGTATCCGGGTTGGCTCCCGAAGCAGATCTCTTCCATGGAAACCTTTGCCACGGGTGGAGTTAATCTGCAGTGGGATTTGGAGCCCTGACATGACAATGTCTGCAAACACGCCTCCGAGTTAAGAGGAATCCGACCAGGTCTGGAGGGAATAGGGATGAAAGCAGTGCTCCTAGCGGCCGGCTATGCCACCCGCCTTTACCCGCTGACTCGGGATACCGC
>PUOC01000195.1 GCA_003551965.1 Clostridiales bacterium
CATCGGTCGGCTTCCCCCAATCACATTTCTTCAATGACCACAAAAACGTGTTCCAGACGGGAAAAATCGACGAAGGGCCGAATATCCACAGACACGCTGAGGTCATAGCGTCCGGGCGTAACCGTCTTGATCTCCCCGATGGGAAGACCTTTGGGGAACATCTGTGATAGGCCGGAGGTGACAACAACGTCTCCCACATGCAGATCCGCATCTTCACTCAGTGGTTTGCCGTCAAGCAAGCCCGAGTACTGTGAATCACCCTCCACCAAGATAAGATCACCGGAGTTTTGATTCATACCGCCCACAGCACTCTGCGGATCCGTGCTCAGCAGAATCGAAGCTGTGCGAGAGCTGACGCTCTCCACCGTCCCGACTACACCGCTTCCCGTCACAACCGCCATACCGGGTTCCAAGCCGTGGCGGCTTCCTTTGTTGATTGTAATAGACCGCAGCCAATTCGTTGGGCTCCGGCCTATCACCTCAGCTACCATCAAACTATGATCGACAGTGTCGGCAAAATCCAGTGCTTCCCGGAGCCATTGGTTTTCACGCTGGTATTCTGCCAATTGATGCACCCGCCGCTGCAACTCTTCCACTTCCGCTTCGAGTTCTTCATTGCGTCGATGAAGGCTGCGCAGGCTTCTGACATAATCCACCGCAGAACGGGCCGACCGGCTAACCCTTGTCACACCCCATTGAAAGGGAGAAAGCACGTCTCTAAACAGCGATTCCACTACTGAGAGCTGCTCTCTAGGGCCTGATGTGAAATGGATGCTCCCGGCTAGGAGCAGGCCAACAACAACTACCACTACGATTTTCCAACGGCCATCTCCATACATCTTTGTCACTTCCTACGGCTGCCGTTTCGGGCCTAACATGATTCGCTTCAAAAGCTCAAAGTGTTCCAAGGCGATGCCCGTTCCCATAACAACGGCTGTCAAAGGATCTTCAGCCAAATGGACAGGCATCCCTGTTTCCTCAGCCAACAGCACATCCAACCCGCTTAACAAAGAGCCTCCTCCAGCCATCACAATCCCGCGGTCCATGATATCTGCCGCCAGCTCCGGCGGGGTCCGTTCCAGCGTTACTTTGACCGCGTCAACGATAGCAGCGACCGGTTCGGCCAACGCCTCTCGAATTTCTTTGGAAGTCACTTCAACGGTCTTGGGCAGACCGGTTACCAAATCGCGCCCCCGTACATCCATGACCGTTTCCTGCTCCGGAACGCACGCCGTTCCCACGCCCTTCTTGATATCCTCAGCGGTTCGTTCACCAATAAGTAAGTTATAACCGCGGCGGATGTGCTGTACGATGCCGTCATCCATTTCATCGCCTGCGATGCGCACCGAACGATGGGAAACGATTCCTCCCAGGGAAATGACTGCCACTTCAGTGGTACCACCGCCGATGTCGACGATCATATTGCCAGTGGGATCTTGAACCGGCATCCCAGCTCCAATCGCCGCTGCCATCGGCTCTTCGATAACACGGGCATCCTTAGCCCCAGCGTGAAGGGTTGCATCAATGACAGCACGTTTCTCCACTTCTGTCACACCGGAGGGTACCGCCACCACGACCCGCGGCCGAAACCATCCCGAACGCTTTGTCGCCTTGGTGATGAAATCGCGCAAAAGCCGTTCGGTCACATCAAAGTCCGCTATCACTCCGTCTTTCAGCGGACGAATTGCCACAATATTTCCAGGTGTACGGCCGACCATATCCTTGGCCTTGTTGCCGACAGCGAAGATCTTCTTTGTCTCCTGATCAATAGCCACCACCGAGGGCTCATTGATAACGATCCCTCTGCCGCGAACATAGGCCAAAGTGTTGGCTGTACCCAGATCAATTCCCAGATCCCTAGAGAAACGCCCAAACATTATGTTACCCCTTTCACAACCATAAAATCGATTAAAGCAACCCCTGCTCCCGCAGACTTATGAACTGGTTTTCTCCCACAATTATGTGATCCAATACTGCTATTCCCAGCAGTTTTCCGGCCTCCGCCAAACGCCTAGTCACAGTCAAATCTTCCTCGCTAGGCGTGGGATCGCCGCTGGGATGGTTGTGGACGAGTACCACCGCGGCACTGCTGCGCCGAATCACTTCCTTAAACAACTCTCTAGGATGCACCAGGGACGCATTTAGATGACCAATGGATACCGTTTTCCTGGCCGTAACTCGATGCTTGCTGTTGAGCATCAAAATAACGAAGTGTTCGCGGTCCAAACGGCGCATTTCTTCCATCACCAATCCCGCCGCATCCCCAGGGCTGTTAATCACGTCTAAATTCTGTCTGCCGTCGGCCTGGAGCCGTTTGGCCAGTTCCATAGCTGCCTGGAGGTCGCCGGCCTTAACCGAACCAATACCGCGAATCCGCGACAATTCCTCCATGCTGGCTCCGGCCAGTTCTCTTAGGCTGCCAAACTCTGCCAGCAACTGATCTGCAACCTGCAGGGCCGAACTTTTGCGCGTGCCCGTGCGGAGAAGAATAGCCAGCAGTTCGCGGTTGGAAAGCCGCTCGGCACCCAGTTCCCGGAGCCGCTCCCTTGGGCGCTCCAGTGCCGGCAGGTCTTTCATCATAATCGAGTACTTCATTATTCAGCCTCCCAGATGCTCCCTTGGAGGCGCTGCTTCCAGAACGAAAACCCAAAATGCCGTTCCAACTCCGCCAGTAGACGGGGCACCGGAAGACCTACCACATTATAATAACATCCAGAGACCCTTTCGACAAATATGCCGCCAATTCCTTGGATGCCATACGCGCCAGCTTTATCCATCGGTTCGCCTGTACCGATATAACCCTGGATATCTTCGTCGGTGAGCCGCCGGAACCACACCGAAGTCTCTTCGAAAAACGTGCTTTTGGTTCGGCTGTCGACACAGGCCACACCAGTAATCACTTTATGCTGGTTACCGCTGAGAATGCTCAGCATCTCGGCCGCTTCACCGGCGGAATTGGGCTTGCCCAATACGCGACTCCCGTACACCACAACCGTGTCCGCACCAATGACCAATTTCTGGGAGTGGTGCCGGTGAACGTCGACGGCCTTGCTGATAGCGTTTTGAACGGCCGCATCGGCCGGGCGGCCTGCAATCGTCTCATCAATACCGCTGGGGCAAACCTCACACCGTATCTGCAGCCGTTCTAACAATTCCCGGCGCCTTGGTGACGACGAAGCCAGTACAATTCCCACATTGCGTTCCTCCCAAAGATCACAGAACCAATTCGTGTTAGTATTCCCCACAAAGGCCCCATTTCCTTTCGGCAGCAGAAAAAAGAGCACGACCGCCTTCTCCTCACCAACGAATTAAGCGTCTTCTATTTCCGCAGACTGAGATAGCGTTCACCGGAGTCCGGAAACAGTACGACAATGTGCTTTCCCTTACCGAGACGTTTCGCGGTCTGGACGGCTGCATACATCGCGGCACCCGACGACGGACCCACCAAGATCCCTTCGCGGCGAGCCACCTCCAAAGCCGTGTTGGCGGCGGCGCTCTCCTTTACCGTGACCACCTCGTCGAATATATCGGTATTCAACACCTGTGGTACGAAGCCGGCTCCAATACCTTGAATGCCATGGGGACCGGGATTGCCTCCGGAAAGAACAGGGGAGCTCGCCGGTTCCACTGCGATCACTTCGATGGAAGGACATTTCTGTTTAAGAACCTCTCCGACTCCGGTTATGGTTCCTCCCGTTCCGACACCGGCTACGAAGGCATCAATGCGTCCATCCATCTGCTCCCAGATCTCCAGAGCAGTGGTTTTGCGGTGCACTTCCGGGTTCGCATCGTTACGGAACTGCTGGGGCATAAACGCACCTTCGTTCTCATCCACAATCCGCTGGGCTTCGGCCATGGCCCCTTTCATTCCCAGATGGCCTGGGGTCAGGATCAACTCTGCACCATACGCCTTTAACAGATTGCGCCGTTCCACACTCATGGAGTCCGGCATGCACAGGACCAGACGATAGCCTCTGCATGCTGCCGTCACGGCCAGGCCAATCCCAGTATTGCCACTGGTAGGCTCAACAATCATACCACCGGACAGTAGACGGCCTTCAACTTCGGCCTCTCTGACCATATTCCAGGCAATGCGGTCCTTGACGCTGCCCCCGGGATTGAAGGATTCCAGCTTAGCCCACACTTCAGCTCCCGAATGGCCGGCGACCCTGTGAATCTTCACCATCGGCGTGGCTCCGACTAGTTCCAGAATGCTGTCGTATCTCTTCATGGATTTCCCTCCGCTCATTCATACCGCAAATTCCGACCAGTTTTGTCGGGTTTGGGGCGTAAAAACTGCCAATAGCTGTGCTATCGGCAGTAGATATCGATCCATTACGCTTCATAGATAGCGTCTACAGGGCAAACCGCCACGCAGGCTCCGCAGTCAATGCACGCGTCTGCGTCAATTTCGTACTTCGTATCACCCTCGCTGATGCAGTCCACTGGACATTCTGGCTGACATGCACCACAGCTGATGCAATCGTCGTTAATCACATGTGCCATGTATTTCGCCCCTTTCTTTGCTGAAACTCATTGCTCCGGATTTAGAATAGCAGAGGAGATCGTCACTGTCAACCAAGTAAATCAGTCGGAATTCCAGCACCGACCGCTCTCCCTTACTGCGAAATTGCCGGTTCAAAACCGTGTTCCTCTAGCTCTGCAGCATAGCGCTCAGCGTTTTCTCTCGAAGAAAATGCCCCGCTCTGCACTCGATAGGGCGGACCAGCCAACACAATAGCCGGAAAACCGTCACCCAAGAGAGCGTTCTTCACATCTTCGGCATCGTCGCGGTCGGAAAAGGTACCCAGATGTACCCGATAGAGTCCCGTTGGCGAATCACTCTCGGTCTCATCGGCATCACCCGTGGACTGCGGATCGCCTTGATCAACTGTGGTTCCATCATCCACTTCTTCGGCCATGGGCAGCTCTACCTCTTCCCCAGGGGATTCTGCCGGTGCAGTTTCGTCAAGGGGGGCATCGAGACTGCTCTCCAATGGCTCGTCCTCGGTCTCCTGGTCCGAAAGGCCGCGAGCAATTTCCTGGGAAACGACATCCTGCTGTTCAGCCCTGTTCAGCGTAGTTACACCGTCATCACGCATGATTTGGACAGCATACTGCCCAACTAGGTAACCCAAAAATATGAATATGATACTGACTGTGACCAAGGTGACAGCAAAGTTGAGACCTTGCCACTGCCAAAACCGGCGCTTTTTCTTTCGGCTGCCGCGAGCCATGCAAAAACACCTCCCCCAGCGCGCTTCGTCACGGGTATTACTTCCCTAAACACTGCAGAAAACCTTCACGACTGGGACGCTTTCTGCAAATAGGCTTTTGCTTCGCCCAGCAGATACAGGGAGCCGCAGATCACACAAAAATCAGCCTGCATACCTCGGGCTACAGCTCGATGGACACGCTCTTCAGACACTGCAGGCACGCCGCGGGATTGAATGTAGCCTGCCAGCGCGGCAGGGGAGAACGGAGGAATTCTGCTGCTCGATGGCCTGGTCACAATGAAACGTTCGGCCAATGGAAAGAGAGGTTCCAGAATGGCCGGTTCTTTGTTTTCCAGCATGGCAGCCACAAAAACAAAGGGGCCCTTCCCGTCGCCGCGGAAGACCTCCAGCGCTTCTGCCAATCGTTCTATACCCTGTTGGTTGTGGGCACCGTCCATCAGCATCCAGGGCCGCGACGGCGCGACCAACTCCATCCTGCCGGGCCAACACGTTTCGACAAGTCCCCGGCGAATCTGATCCGGGGTAATTACCCAGCCCTGCCGGCTCAAGATTTCAACGGCCAGCAGTGCCAGGCCCGCGTTTTCCAGCTGGTGCCCGCCCAGGAGTGTAATGGAGAAAGACCGGCCGTCCAGGGCCGAAAAGGACAACTGGCCGCCGGAGGCATCCCACGATTCGGGAACCCAGGAAGAAGACTGCAGCGCAAAGAAAGGGGCCTGTCGAGAAAGGGCTGTCGCATGCAATACCGGATACACCTCGGGCGGCTGGTTTCCTATTGCCACCGGCACGCCTTGTTTAATGATGCCTGCCTTCTCTGCGGCAATGGCTGGCAGCGTTTCGCCTAACCAATCCATATGATCCCACCCGACGGGAGTGATCAGCGTCAGCAGCGGCTGCACAACATTGGTGGCATCAAAACGGCCCCCTAAGCCCGTCTCCACAACAGCCACATCCACACGCTGTGCTTGGAACCAGAGAAACCCGGCGGCTGCGCAGACTTCAAATTCGGTGACCGGCCCACGGCCCGGCTTCGAATCCTCCACAGACACAGCCGTCCGCTCGGCCTCCTGCAGTACGTTGTCGAGGCTTCCTTCGTCGATGACGCATCCGTTAACCTGAAACCGCTCCCGATACGCAGTTAGGTGGGGGCTGGTGAACAGCCCCACTCGATAGCCTGCATGCCGCAAAATCGATGCCAAGAAGGCTGCGGTCGATCCCTTGCCATTTGTGCCAGCCACGTGGATGACAGGATACTGCCTCTCCGGATGGCCTAATGCGCTGCACATGGCTTCGATCCGTTCGAGCCCTAGCCGACTACCGAATTGCTGTCTGTTCTGAATCACCTTGTTCACTGTTATCCCTGCATTTCTTTGATGAGTTCGTCCAATTTTGACGCTGTTTCCTGCAATGCCTCGGCCTTCTGCTTCTCTTTTTCCACCACGGCATCCGGAGCTTTGTTAAGAAATCCTTCATTGGACAGCTTCGCCTCAGACTTCTTTAGCTCTGCTTCGGTCTTCTGTTTTTCACGGCGCAGCCGCTGCAGTTCTTCTTCCAAGTCCACCAAGTCTTCCAGGGGTAGATAGATCTCAATGCCTCCGGCCACTGCACGCAGACTGCGCTCCGGTTTTTCGCCAGACGATTGCATGACTGTCTTCTCCAATCCCGCCAGCGTCTTCAGGTATTGGATGTTGTCCTCAAGCACCTGCAGCTGCTGCGGACCTCCCTGTAATATGGCCGTTATTTTCCGACTAGGCGGCACCTGTTTTTCACTGCGCAGCGTGCGTATTTCGGTGACGACATCCATCAGCAGTGACATACTTCGCTCAGCTTCCCCGTCTTTCCGGCCGTGAGGTTTCGGCCAGGGTGCCAGCATAATCGTATCTCCTTCGTGGGGGAGATGCTGCCAAATTTCTTCGGTAATGAAGGGCATATACGGATGCAGCAGCTGCAGTGTGTTCTGAAGGGTGTACCACAGCACATACTGCGCGTCCCTGCGGG
>PUOC01000047.1 GCA_003551965.1 Clostridiales bacterium
AGGCAGGCGCGCTAGCCAAACTGCGCCACGCCCCGATCTGTCATGCCTAAGCCTGCCGGACTGACAAGATAAATCTTACCATAGGGCATGGCGCCTGTCAACTGGATTGCTCCATTTTCCCCAGGGCGTCCTTTAACTGTTCCAATGCCTTGGAACGGTGGCTGATGCAGTTTTTGATCGTTTGTCCCAGTTCGGCCATGGTTTTTCCGTGTTCAGGTACCACGAACAGCGGGTCATAGCCAAACCCCGTTTCTCCTCGGGGTTCCGATGCCATGCAGCCCCGGCAGATCCCTTCAAAGACCTGTTCAAAGCCGTTGGGGTAAACTAAGGCCATGATACACCGAAATTGAGCACCACGCTGTTCCGGCGGAACACCGGCCAGTTCCCGCAGTAGCTTGGCGTTATTCCGGGCATCGCTTTTTGGTTCACCGGCGTAACGGGCCGAATACACTCCCGGCCTGCCCCCGAGTGCATCCACCTCCAGGCCCGAGTCGTCGGCCAATGTCAGCTCACCCAGCGCTTCCGCCACGGTACGCGCCTTTTTGAGGGCATTCTCGGCAAAGGTAACGCCATCTTCTTCTACCTCCGGCACCTCGGGAAACTCGGCCGCCGACACAACATCAAAGCCCAAATCACCTAGAATTTGCCGTATTTCCCGTACTTTGTTGGCATTGTGCGACGCAATGACCATGCGAATAGTCAACGTTCATCGCCGCCTTCCAATCGCTGGGCCCAGTCTTCGGCCATGATCTCCCGCTGCAAGCGCACCAGTTGCCCGATGCCCCCTTCGGCCAGGTCCATCATCTGTTCCATCTGGGCGCGGGTGAAGGGACTGTCTTCGGCTGTTCCCTGCACCTCCACCAACTGACCACTGCCCGTCATCACCACATTAAAGTCCACTTGCGCCTTGGAATCTTCGGCATAATTGAGGTCCAACAGCAGATCATTATCCACCAAGCCCACGCTAATAGCCGCTAAAAAGTCCTTGATCGGCGATTGCGAAATTCTTTTCTTCTTGCGCAGCCCATCCAAGGCGTCCAGCAACGCTACGTAGGCGCCCGTAACAGCTGTCGTGCGGGTGCCGCCATCGGCTTGAATGACATCGCAATCGATCCAAATCGTGCGTTCCCCCAAGGCTTTGAGGTCGACCACCGAACGTAGAGCCCGGCCAATCAAGCGCTGAATTTCGTAAGTTCTGCCGCCGATCTTGCCTCGGGCGGATTCCCGAATATTGCGGGTTTCGGTGGCTCGGGGCAGCATGGCATATTCGGCTGTCACCCAACCCTGTCCCTGTCCGCGCAGCCAAGGCGGGACCTTTTCTTCCACGCTGGCCGTGCAGATCACCTTTGTATCGCCCACCTCAATCAGCACCGAGCCCTCTGCATGTTTAATAAAGCTCCTGGTTATGTTCACTGCCCGCAATTGGTCCGCTTCTCTCCCGTCGATTCGTGCCATATCGTTTTCGCCGCCGAACAGCCAATGCGGGTTGACGCCCCTGCTATCTTGCAGTCTTCCCGATTTATCCCTGCGCCGTTCCGTTATCTGGCGGCGGCCTTCACCTCCTGGTATCGTTCCCCTTAGTCTGCGAAGACGGCCGCTACCGATAGGCTGCCCGTCAGCGCTGGTATTTCCTTCGCCCTTCACTATAAATGTTTCTCCCCCTGCTGTCAACGGCCACGACAGCCGGCAGCCCCTCCACCGTAAGCCGGCGCACTGCTTCAGTCCCCAGATCTTCGTAGGCCACCACTTCCACTTCCTTGATACTGTCCGCTATGACCGCCGCAGCACCACCCCATGCCGCAAAGTATACCGCCTGGAATTCCACCAGCGCCCTGCAGACCTCTTCGCTGCGCTGGCCCTTTCCAATTGTCCCTTTTAAGCCCCGCGCCAATAGTGGAACGGTCATATCATCCATGCGGCTGCTGGTGGTAGGCCCCGCCGATCCGATCACGCGCCCCGGCGGAGCCGGACACGGCCCAACATAGTACAAGACCGCTCCTTGCAGAGGAAAGGGGAGATCTTCCCCCCTCTCAATCTGCTGCATCATACGCATATGCGCTTGGTCTCTGGCCGTGTAGATCGTTCCAAAAAAACGCACCTCTTGGCCTACTTCCAAGCTTTCCACGTCACAGAGGTCCAGGGGTGCTTGCAAGCGAATCATGGCCGTGCAACTCCTTTCGCCTGCCGTTGGACCTGTTCTCGAAAGTCCCGGCCCCGGGCTTCAAAGTCAGAGTACATGTCGAAGCTTGCACAGGCCGGTGAGAGCAATACAATATCACCCTGCCGCGCTGCAGCACGGGCAGCAGCCACCGCTGCAGCCATATCCGCCGTTCTCTGCACCCCAAAGGGTACCGCACTGCCAAATTCCTCGTTGACGGCCTCTTCCAGCAGTGAAGCCGCTTCACCGAGAAGAATCAAATCCCGCACCCTTCCCCGGAGGGAGCGGGCCCACTTGCCGTAGGAAAGACCTTTGTCGCGCCCCCCGGCAATCAGTACCACAGGCTGCGAAAAGCTCGCCACAGCCGCGGTCGAGCGCGCAGGCGATGTGGCAATGGAATCATCATAGAAGGACACCCCGTCCACCGCCCCGATGAACTCTAGCCGGTGGGAAACACCGCGAAAGCTTTTCACAGCCTTACGGATACCTTCCCAGCTAGCCCCAGCCAGATAGGCCAGGCAAGAGGCTGCAAGAACATTTTCCAAATTGTGGTCTCCAGGCAACGCAATATCGCTGCGGCGGCAGATCTCGGTCTGGTGTCCATTGCCATCGCGGAATACCAAGACGCCGTTTTCCATACCCGCACCCGGCAACGCCTGTTCACTGCCGCCAAACCAATACACGGTGCCCCGGCATTGATCGGCGAAGGTCTGCGCCCACGGATCCGCAGCATTGAGCACCGCATAGTCCCCGGGCAATTGATGCCGCACAATACTGCCCTTGGCCGACACATACGTCTCCATCGTGCCGTGGACATCGAGATGGTTCTCACTGATATTGGTCACCAACGCGTATTGGGGACTGGTCCGCATCCACTCCAGCTGAAAACTGGACAATTCCAGCACAATCCGGCTGCCCGCCGGAATATCCTGCACCTGTCCAATCAGGGGCTGCCCAATATTGCCCCCAACAATTGTATCAATACCCGACGCCTCCAGCATACGGCCTATCAATGTCGTTGTCGTCGTCTTGCCGCTGCTGCCCGTGATCCCGATTATAGGTGCCTCAGCCAGCTGAAATACTAGATCGACTTCGCTGATGACCGGCACCCGGCCCAGCAGGGAGGCAATCTGCGGACATTGTTTGGGAACTCCCGGCGACAGCAGGACAGTGTCATACCGATCCAGTCCATCCAGGTATCCGTCTCCGAGACAAAAGGACATTCCGCGGTATTCGAGCTGGTCCACCACAGTACCCAGTTCTCCCCGGGATTTGCGGTCGTGACCTACAACCACAGCGCCCCGCTTCAGCAAATATTCGGCCGCGGCCAAGTTGCTGACGCCAAGCCCCACCGCTGCCACATGACGGCCATCCCATGCATGCATCCTATTCATGTAAGAACCTCCACAGCAGCCCAGACTCGCCGGCCAGCCCGAGAAAGAGGCCCACCTGCGCCGGCTGCACCGCAATTGACATGACTCCTATGGCCCACCCGCGGGCGGGTTACGTCCAACCAAACTGGAATCCCTGCCCAAGGGCTCCCGAAGATACACATGCCCGGCCAAGGAATCCAATACTTCTCCCTCTATCTTGATCTGCACCGCGTCCACGCGGGAAGCTTCGACCATGGAATTAACGATGCCATAGACAGTCAGAAGCTCCCCGTAACTGCCACCGGGATGGCGGGCCCGCAGCTTTTCATTGAAGTCCATCACCAAAACTCCATCCTGCCGCTCCATGCCTAGAATTTCTGTGCCCCGGGGGAGCATGTTGACCAGGCCTTTCGTCGTCGGACCCGACTCCAGGGCGCGGGCCCGTTCTTCAATGGTGCCATAGCCATGACGGTATTCGGGCAGCAAACGCCCATCGGTTTCGGAAGAAAAATACACCACAAAATATGGATCGGGCAGGCCAACGGATCCTGGCGGCTGCACCAGCTGGCGCGCTCCGAAGATAATGGCTGTTATCAGCAGGATAATACCTATCACTCGCCGCGCATCCATGGTATGACCCCCCTTCACCGCAGTATTTCCAAGAAACGGACAACACCATTGAAAAGACCCTCTGCAGCCACCTGTTGAAATCCACGGCTGCGGAGCAGCAGCTCCTCTTCGGGGTGATTGAGGAAACCCACTTCCACCAGTGCGGTGGGAATGCTCGACCCATTCAGCAGTGCCAAATCCGTTCGCTGGCGCAGGCCGCGGTCGATCAACTGCACAGCTTCGACCAATTCTGTCTGCAAAGATTGGGCCAGGAGCTGGTTGCGACTGCCCTTGGGGTGATACAGCGTTTCAGTGCCCCGGGCTGTATTCCCAATATAAGAGTTGGCATGGATGGACACCAAAACATCGGCATCGTTTCGGGACGCAATTTCCGGACGTTCAAATATGCTCACGTAGACATCGTCGGTTCGCGTATAGACAACTGTGGCACCGGCGTCCTCCAGGAGCTCTCCTAAGAGGAGGGATATGTCCAGAGCCACATCTTTTTCAAAGGTTCCTCGAGGTCCAATGGCCCCCGGGTCAGAACCTCCATGGCCTGCGTCAACCGCAACAACGTAATCAGAAAGCACCGCATCCTGCCGCCGCACCGAGGTCGGCACGCGGTCGGGCAGGTCTACGTCGTCGTCCCAGGACTCCTCCCGCTGCAGCCTGGCCTCCCGCGCCAGCTGCGCCTGGTAGATGCGGGCGTCACTCTCCGATCCTTCAAACAGATTCAGTGCATAACCTGTGTCGAGCGCTTCCATCGCCAGCGGAGTGACGTCTCCTTCCAAGTCCAGAACCACCCGAGTTGTGGAAGGGATAAACTGACTTACCCGCAAGCGGTTGATCCTGCCGTCACGTTCGATGGATTTCTCCTGGGCACCGCCCACCAAAGTGGCATTGTGGAAATCGAGAACGATGCGCCTGGGTTCACGCAGCTGAATAATATCGTAATCGGGATGGTCGGTGGACGCGATGTTTAGGCGCGGCTGGCCATTGGTCCATTCCACATCCACGTCGTAGATATGATAGTTGAATTCTATATCCAGACCGCCGTCAGGGCGGTGCCTCACCTCATAGCCCGTCGATGTATGTAGGTCAAAGACAATGCGCATCGTATCATCATCGAACTGACTGGTGCGTATGCGCTCGATCAAGCGTCCGTCGATGTGCTTGTCCGGCAGCGGATCCGCTTGGATGCCGTAGATATCCACCACCAAACGATCCGGCTCTACCAAGAGCACGCTTTGATAGCGGGTATAATTGTCTACATCAATGTGCACATTGGAGCGGGGACCGCCTTTGTACTCTACAGCCCGCAGGTCCTGGCCTCTCAACGGAGGAATTGCCAAACGGTCACGCCAAGAAGGCTGTGTCGGGTCGACATCCTCAACGAGGAACGTCGGAAGCTCCTTTTCCGGCTCGGTCTCCGGCTCAGCCTCTTCCTCCGGCTCGGGCTTGGGAAGGGGAGCAATGCGAAAACTAGGCTGCCGCCGTTCCAATACCGGGCCTAGTTCCTCCGCAGCATCTTCCGGTTCCGGCTTCTCCGCAATTTCAAACTCCGGCTCCGGCAGATCCAGGATCGAACGCACGGTGGACTTCGGTTCCCGGTCGGGAAGGGAAAGCTGCAGAGCCCCCAACTCCGTATCATAGGCCAAACGCAAGTTGAGCTCATTGGCCACGAAACGAAGGGGCACCATCAGATAATCGTCCATCATCCTCGGCGCCGGTTCGATGGCATGGGAGGAGCCGTTCACAACCACCTCTTCGCGATCGGCGCTGAAAGACAGTTTCCGATCGTATACCTCCAGCACGGCTGTGGTGTCACCGACCGACCACTGCAGTGTCCCTTCAAGATAGCGCTCCAAAGCCGTCACGGGGACCATGACACTGCCGGAAGCAACAGTGGCGGCACGATCAAAAACCATTCGCTCCTCCTCAACGTATACGGTAACGTCGGCATACGCCGGTGAGGCTGCGGCCAACGCCACCAGTAAAATACTAAGTACAAGAAAATAGGCTGGACGTTCCATTCCAAACCCTCCTGGATCAGAGCATACGTTAGTAATTTTCGCTGCAGCAGTCCCGAATCCTGCATGGAAGCGGCATCTGCAAAGATTTCACCGATGAAAAAGTCAAATATGTTCATCTATAGAAGTCGCAGGGTCTCCCTGTAGAGTGGGAGGCGTTACACAATTTAAGCTGGGTCTTTCTTTTTTCGCTGCCAATTGTGTATTCCGCCGCCTCCTGATATACTATATGGACAGAGGCAGTCCTGCGGGTTCTGTTCTCAAAGAACCCTTACCGAGCGCCGATGCCTCCCGAGAACCGAGAAAGGAGCGGGTACCCTGTGGCAGTCCAAACCGAACACATCAAGGTCATTACCGAAAACCGCAAAGCCCGCCATGACTATCACATTCTAGACACCATTGAGGCCGGTATTGCTCTGAGGGGAACCGAAGTCAAATCCCTGCGCGTGGGCAAAGTCAACATTCGGGACAGCTTTGCCCGGGTCAAGGACGGCGAGGTGTGGCTGCACGGCATGCACATCAGCCCCTATGATCACGGCAACATCCACAACCATGAACCCTTGCGGGAACGCAAGCTCCTGCTTCACAAACGGGAGATCCGGCGCTTGATCGGCAAGTCAAAGGAGCAGGGCTTGACCCTTGTGCCCCTGCGTCTGTATTTCAAAAACGGCAAGGCCAAAGTGGAATTGGCAGTAGCCAAGGGCAAGAAGCTTTATGACAAGCGTGAGGCCTTGGCCAGAAAGGACGAAGCCCGGAAAATCGAACGGGCCTTAAAGGACCGTTCCTAGCAGACCTGACTGCTTCGAGTGTAGGCGGTGGCCGAGGCGTTCGCCCTTGGACAACGGGCGTCCCTTGACGCTGCGACAGCCGTATGCTAAAATACAGTCAAAAGGAAAAAGACGGCATGTCCCCCGTGGGGGTGAATTAGTTTCGACGTGGATAGGAAGAGCACCAGCAGCGAGCCGAGGACCCCAGAACCTCGATAATCCGCTGGGACCTAGAATTAACTGGCAACGAAAATTACGCCTTA
>PUOC01000222.1 GCA_003551965.1 Clostridiales bacterium
CAAGCCACCGGACGGTCTGCGTTGTTTTGGTTTCGCTGTCCCTTCTGGACTCTCGGCGTCATGTGATTGGGTTTCTTCAACGGCCTCTTCAAGCAGTTCTTTTAAATCATCCCGGTGGACCTCTTCATGAAAGCGGACGCGGTCAAACAACTCACGGACTTCTTCGTCTTCCGTGGCTTCACTGCGCCTTTGGTATGCGTCAATGGCGTTCATCTCGTCGTCTAGATCGGCCTTGATCATATCGGCTTTGTTTTCCTCGAGTTTTACGCGATCCCGCTCCACTTCCAGT
Source organism: Clostridiales bacterium (assembly GCA_003551965.1). GTDB lineage: Bacteria > Bacillota > Limnochordia > Darwinibacteriales > B1SED10-159 > B1SED10-159. Next base: position 290 of record PUOC01000222.1, read on the forward strand.
GAACCGCCCCGCTCAGCCACTTCCTCCGCCAACCAACCCATGTGTTTCATTTCCGTTACCGCATTCTGTTCCATGGTATGGCCAAAATAGGCGTCTTTCGCGGTGTAAGCCTGATGGAGGTACTGCAGGACAGCTGTATACTCTTCCTTTACACTTTGATTCAACATGTCAAACAGTTTCTGGCGCTTGGCCTCTGACTCCGGCGTACGCGGTTCTTCTTCCGCCTCTTGCTCCATTTCTTCAACCTCTTCGGCCATCTCCACAAACTGTTCCCTGTGCACTTTTTCGTCGTGAAGAATGCGTTTGAGCAGGCGTTGGGTAGTCTCGTCCGTTACTTCCTCAATATGCTTCTCGTATTGGGCAATGGCTTCATTCTCGATCTTCACATTCAGCGAGATCAATTCCTTAAAACTCGGCGCTTCGAAATAAACCGGTGACCGCCCAATGGACGGGTCTCCGCCGAGTTCAGAAATTCGCCTGGACAGCCACTGATAGTGATACATTTCTTCCCGGGCTATACTCTCTAGAGAGTCGCTGATCCCGGGCAGGTCCAATGTCCACGCATGGTAGAGATACTGGATGATCGCCCCGTGCTCGTCCTGGAGATCCTTGTTCAAAAGATCAACAATAAGCTTCTTGTTCTTCACCTCAGCCAATACAAGCCCTCCTTCCTATGCTGCATACTCTATCCTCTCTTATCTGTAAACGTTCGCCATATTGTCAGGTGTTCCTGCCGGACCTTTGCATGCACTTCCCTGCCCCATCCAGAAAGGGAATCGGCTGGTAGGCTCGGAGCACTTGACCGGAGAGCTGCAGACCGTAGTCCCCGCATACCGCAGGCACTAAGCAGGAGTCGCCCGGCAGCAGGCGCAAAACACCCGCTTCTCCCACAATCTCGGCCTCCCCCTCCAAGCAGGTGAGGATATGGAATCTCCGCCCATCGCTCACCGGCCCTCCGTGGCCCTTGTCTAGCACCTCCGCCACGAAGTGTTCATCAACCACCACCGGGTTCCGGACGTCTGACACAGGTTGGGGATGCATGGAAAAATCTATGACGTCGAATGCCTTTTCGACGTGCAGCTCTCTGGACTGCCCTGCACTATCCACCCGGCCCCAGTCATACACGCGATACACCGTGTCCGAATTCTGCTGCACTTCGGCTACCACAACACCGGCACCGAGTGCATGTACCAATCCCGCTGGGATGTGGAGAATGTCGCCGGCCCGCACAGTAATTTCGTTCAGTGCTTCCCGGGTTCGATCCTGTTCCACGAGCGTGCAGAACTGGCTGCGATCAATACCCGGTCTGAGGCCGTATACCAACGTTGCCCCGGGTTCGGCATGGAGAACATACCACATCTCCGACTTTCCCCATTCGCCGTTCTCGTGCTCTCTTCCATAACCATCATCCGGATGCACCTGGACAGAGAGGGGCTCCCGCGCATCGATCAGCTTAACCAGCAGGGGAAACCGATCCGGCGATTCCAATACTTCTCCATAGAGTTCTTTTGGGTAGTCCTGTGCCAACGCAGCCAGGGTCTTCCCGCGCAAGGGCCCGTTTGCCACAATGCTCATGCCATGGGGATGTGCCGATACATCCCAGCTCTCGCCGATCTGGCCGGGGGGCAACTCCCGCCCGAACAACGCGGCCAGACTGCGTCCACCCCAGATCTTTTCCTTATACACCGGCTCGAAAATCATTGGGTACAGCGACATCCTGGACACCCTCCCCTGACTACTGCTCCCGGTGCAGCCGTTTGTCTAGCTGCTGGAGATGCTCTTCATACCCTGGTTTCCCCAATAACGCAAACATATTATCCTTATACATCTCCACCCCTGGCTGGTCAAAGGGATTGACCCCGAGCAGATAACCGCTCACTCCGCACGCCAGTTCCAAGAAATAGACGAGGGCACCGAAATAGAAGGGATCGAAACGGGGCACCTCTACCACGAGATTGGGAACTCCACCGTCAGTGTGAGCCAGTACCGTTCCCTGAAAGGCCTGGTGATTAACGAAATCCATCGTTTTGCCAGCGAGGAAGTTCAAGCCGTCCAGATCTGCGGTATCCCGTTCAATTACCACGTCGCGGCGGGGAGTATCCACATGCAGAATGGTCTCAAACATGAGGCGGCGTCCCTGTTGGATAAACTGGCCCAAGGAATGCAAATCGGTAGAGAGATCCACAGATGACGGGAAAAGCCCCTTTTGATCCTTACCTTCGCTTTCTCCAAACAACTGCTTCCACCACTCGGCGAAGTACCGAAAGCGGGGTTCATAGCTCACCCAGATCTCCACCATTTTTCCTTTGCGATACAAGATGTTACGGGCCGCAGCGTACTGGTATGCCGCGTTGTCTTCCACCAACTCTTGACTGTACCATTCCCTCGCAGCCGCCGCACCTTCCATGATTTCTTCGATGGATATACCCGCAGCGGCAATCGGCAAAAGGCCCACGGCGGTCAGGACAGAATAACGGCCACCCACATCGTCGGGAATGACAAATCGTTCATATCCCTGTTCATCGGCTAATTGCTTCAAAGCACCCCGACGTCGATCCGTTGTTACATAGATCCGCTCCTTGGCCTTAGAACCGTATTTTTCCTCCATCCAACGGCGCAGAATGCGAAAGGCGATGGCCGGCTCCGTAGTGGTCCCCGATTTGGAAATTACATTGACACTGACGTCTTTTCCTTCTAGATAATCCAGCAGATCCGCTGTGTAGGTACCACTCAGATGATGGCCCAAAAACAAGATCTTCGTCGCGCTTCCCTTTTCGGCGGGCATCTCTGCAGAAAAGCTGTGTGTCAGCGCATCAATGGCAGCACGGGCCCCAAGATACGATCCCCCGATTCCGATCACAACAAGCACATCACTGTCGTCCCTGATCCGCTGAGCAGCTGACTGAATTCGCTCGAATTCCGTGCTATCGTAGTCCACCGGAAGATCAACCCATCCCAAAAAGTCTGCACCGGCTCCGGTACCGTTGCGGAGTTTCTGATCGGCGACCAGAACGTCGTCTCGCAGATACTCCATTTCGTGGCCGCCGATAAACCCAGCGGCTCGGCTGTAGTCAAACTCAATTGGCCTCATCGTCATTCAACGACTCCTTTAGGCTTGAAATTACTTCAGTGCATTGAGTGTTCATTCGACAGGTGAGGAATACAATCCTTTCTCAAGCGGTTTCCACCGCAATGGTACTTCCCCGCTCGCCGGGAACCGCAGGCTCGATCACGATCCGTCTGGATATCCTCTCCTTGAGAGCACCGACATGGCTGATGACTCCCAGCAGCATCCGCCCCGTATCCATGACTTCTAAGGACGTGATGACCAAGTCCAAAAGCTCTTCGTCCAAAGACCCGAATCCTTCGTCCAAGAAGAAAAACTCCAATGGATAGCGCCCCCGCAGCTGAATTTGCCTGGACAGTGCCAAGGCCAATGCTAGGCTTGTAAGGAAGGTCTCTCCTCCCGAGAGGGTATGGGCCGGGCGCCGCTGGCCGCCATTGGCGTCGTCGCGCATGACAAATCCGCTGCCCGCATGGATTTCCAGTGCATAACGGAAATTCGTCAACTGCCCAAGATGCTCCGAAGCACTCTGGGCCGTCACCTGCAGCTGCCGCTCCGCCAGGTACTCAACAAAGGCGTTGCCTTTGAGCACAGCCCGCAGCTCGCGCACCAAATCCTGTGCTTCGCTGTGTCTTGCCTCGCGCTCTTTACACTCTGCCCAGCGCCGATGCCGTTCCTCCAGATCTTTTAACGCCGCGGTCAGCTCACCCCGGTGGCTCAACATCTGATCGCGCCTTTTTTCTGCAGCCTCCAATGCCTGTTGGCACTGGGTCCAGTCATCCTCAGAGAAAGCGGCCTCAGCCAGCTGTTCCCTGAGTCTGTGGCACCGTTCCGTCCAATAATGATAATCCCGGAAAAACTGCGTCAGGCGCTGCTGCCATTGCCTGCGGGTATCCGCATCCACCAGTGCGGCCTGCAACTGCTTCCTGTCCTCGAACCCGCATGCTGTCACCGCTTCGTCCAAACGTCTGCGCAGCCTTTTGAGCTGCTCGTTCCCTGCCTCCAGCTGACCTAGCACTGACTGCAGCTGGATTTGGTTTTCCTGCATCGCTTCCCTGAGCTCATCGCGCTCTTTGTGCCAGTCACTACGGTTCGCTTCCAGCCTCTTGATCGTCTGGTTCACCGCTGCTAAAGCCGCTTCACTGGTGGCGTAAGAGTTCAGGGCCTCGTGCAGTTCGTCTTGTTGTGCGGTCAACGCGTCTTGCTTACTCCGAAGTTGGTGCTCCAGGGCATCTAGGGTTCGCTCGTGTCCATGCAGTTCTTTGCGGGCTGTTTCCAAGTCTCCTGCCGTTGCAGTCAACTCGGCGTCCAACCCGTCAAGTTTCTCATCCAACTGCTCCTGTCTGCGAACCTTTTCCGCCGCCTCTTTGTGAGCATCCAAGATCTGGCCGGCCGACCAATCGCCGGCGACTTGATTTAGTTTCAGGGCCGCCTGCTGAAGCTTTTCCCTGCTTTCACGCTCCGTGGCGCGCGCCAGATCCAAGGTTGTTTTGATCCTCTGCCATGACTCATGCTGCTTCGCGTACTCGCTTTCCACTTCCCTGCGCTGTTTTTCCCATCTGCTCTTTTCTTGTTCCAGTGTTTCTGCTCTTTCCTGCCATTCCAAGGCGCTTGCATGCTCTTGATGGAGCTCCTGCTCCTCCCGTTCCAGAGTTGTTTCCAGTTCGTCCATGTCCAAACCCTGGTAGGCCTCGGGAAGCCGCTGCTTGAGAGTGTGCCAAGTCTGGTTGAGACGGGCAAGCTCTTTTTCAGCTTGCCGCTGATCCCGCTCACGATGGCTGAGACGTTCACTGACCCTCTGCATGTTCCCGTGCAGTTGGCGTTCCGCAGCTACGGCGCGGTCCCATGCCTCGTTCAGCCGATCCCATTCCTGAGTCTCCTCCCCTGCGGCATGGGGATGCTCGCGGCTGCCGCACACTGGGCAAGGTATTCCGCGCTGCAGCCGTTTTGCTAGGGCCTGTGCCCAGGCTTGGTGTTTTGCATTGTCTAGTGCCCTCTCCAGCTCCGCCTTTTCCCCCAGCAGGTCCTTATATTTGGAGGACAACTGCCCATACTCTTTCTGACATCCCATCCGGTCCTCAGCAGCGGCTTGGCAGTCTTCCTGCAGCCGGCTGTACTGACGACAGAGCTGCCGGCCTTCACTGACCAGTTCCGAGAAATTCGCGAGCCAACGCCGTTTCTTCTCCATCTGCCGCTGATCGGGCTTTGTGTTCCGCAGTCGCTGCTGCTGCGTCTCCAAATCTTCTCCATATGTCAACCATTCCCTGCGGGTTGCATCGGCCTTCTGCAGCGATTCGGCCGCCGCCGTTTCCTCCGCTTCGAACTTCTCGATCTCTTGACAGTGGCGTTTCCACTGCCGATCGAGCTCCATCCATTCCTTGGCGGCCTCCGCCGCCTCATCCAACCACTGCCGGTATTTTGGGTCCATGCGCAGCGCAGTGCGCTCGGCACGAACTTCCAGACGCTGTTCCTGCAGGGCCGCATGCTTCGTCTGCAGTGCATCAAAACGGGCCGCCATTTCCTGCATTTCCGCCTGCTTCTGCTCACACTCCCCGCGAAGCCCGGTCGCATGCCGTTCATTCTCTGCTACCGCCTGTTCCAGCCGCTCGGCCCTGCGGAACCGCTCCCTCTGTGCCATCAGTGTCGGCAGCTGCTCTTGCTCCACCTTCAATGCCCGTTGATACTCGGCATCAGCTTTCTGCCACTGCTCTTCCGTGGTTCTCTGGCCCTGCTCTAGATGTTCTTTTCTCTTGCCCAACTCCAAAAGCGTTGCCTGGCTTTCCTGTTCATCCCGGAGCAGCTGGCGGTAGCTTTCTACCTCTTCGGCTCTTTGGAGCCGTTCCTGAAGTTCATTCATCTCTGAAAGGGATTGTTCCAGAGGATCCAGTGCTTGCTCCGCCTCAATTCGCTGCTCTTGCAGGCGTCGCCATTGCTGAAGCCTATCCTTCCTATCTTGCCAGTATTCCACTTGTCTCTGGACAGCACCCAGTTGGCTTTCTGCTTCCTCCAGTTCTGTACGGAGCGCATCCACAGCCTCCTGTGACGCATCGCCAAGGCCTTCCAATTGTGTCTGCAACTGGCCGAGCTGCGCTGTGACCTGGGTATCGTAATCACGCAGGCGCTCGGCCAGCTGATCACCGTAGCGCTCCAAGGAAAACAGCCTCTGCAGCATCTGACGCCGCTCAGGACCGGCCAAACTCAAGAATTCGGCGAATTTCCCCTGCGGCAGGACCACTGCCCGACTGAAGTCGTCGTGGGACAGGCCGAGAAGCTGATAGACCCGACTGTTCACAGACGTGTCTTTATCCTCCAACACATCCCACTCGCCTCCTGTATTCCTCTGCAGCAGGACGCTGCGCGTGTTGCGCACAGAAAGTTCATCCTCACGGTGGCGGACATAGCTGCGCTCCACCCGGTACACACGCTGCTCCGAACCTCGTCCAAGCCGAAAATCCAGCAACACGGAAAGCGAACGACTGTGCTGATTGAGAATGCCCCGGCGCGGACTTGAAGCCGTCGACCGCTCGACCCGCCCGTAGAGGGCCAATGTCATGGCGTCTAAGACGGTAGACTTGCCGCTCCCCGTCGGCCCGAAAATGCCGAACAGACCGGAATCACCGAGGGCATCAAAATCTATCTCTTGAGCCGCTTCATAGCTGTGCAGGCCGGAAAAGCGCAGATATAGTGGCCTCAATGGTCCTCACCCTCCGTTTCGAGCATTGCCAAGAACATCTTCACCACAGCCTCACTGGGTTGGACACCCTTTTTTTGTTCATAGAAACGGCGAAAGGCTTGATCGATGGTTTGATTCCCATGGGCTTGGGGTGCCTGTTCGCCTTCGGTTGCGGGGAAAACGGGGCGAATATGGAGGATGCCCCGATGGGCTTGACGAATACTCTGAATCTCGGAATGGGTCAGGGCTTGGCAGAGATGAACTTCCACGTCCACCCATGCATGGGGATCCCGGGGAGCTGCCGTCCAGGCCTGCAATTCCTCAAGACTGTCCGCCTGCCATCGAACCAGGGGACGTCCGCAGGACAGCGGTATATCTTCCACTTTAGGCTGCTGCTCCGGCCGTACGTCCACTAGGGTTACGGATTTGGTCTGCCCGGCTTCACTGAAACTGTAGCACAGAGGCGAACCGGCGTAACGGGCAGGAACAGACGTATTGTGCAGTGCTTGCGGCCGGTGCAGGTGTCCTAGGGCCATATACTGCGCTTGGGAAGGAAGAATGGTCTTGGGCACTGTATAGGCTCCGCCGACTTGAATGGGCCGTTCAGATCCAGATTCCTCCCCGCCCGCCATATATACGTGTGCTGCCGCGATCCGAACACAGCCTGGCTGCCACCTGCTGTCCATATATTCCCATACAGCCTGTACCTTAGCCGCGTAGGCCTGCTGCATAACTTCTTCATCTGCCCTTTCAGTAAGCACCTGGTTCAAGCGGCGCTCCGATGGATACGGCAGCACCGCCGCCGACAGATCGCAATTGGCAGCGGGGACAGGGATGCGGACAGGATAGGGAGCCTCCGCCGGAACGCCGTAAAGGTAGATGCCGCAGCTCCGGGCCAACGGGTCCGATGCCCGCAGCCGTTCGGGGTTGTCATGGTTCCCGGCCAACACTATCACCGGCCGCCTGCCGCGCTGCGCGATCCGCTCCAATGCCCAATAGAACATTTCTTCCGCTCTAGCCGGCGGATTGACACTGTCGAACACGTCTCCCGCAGTCACCAACACATCAATATCGTACTCCTCGACGATCTGAAATAGTTCCTCAAAAAACTGCTCTTGCTCTGGTAAACGGCTGTTCCCTTCTAGACTCTTACCAAGATGCCAATCTGCTGTGTGTAATATACGCAGAAGAACGACCCCTTTCTTCTTCGTCCTTAAGAATGCCGCTTTAACTGCCGGGCTGCCCGTGCTAAACTAATAGACAACGAGGAACCCTATCGACATTAGCCAGCCCATCCAAGGAAGGACGTGCTCTTGTGCAGAAACCGACCGCTGTAATCGGCGCCATGAATGAAGAATTGGAACTGCTCCTTCAGAGTGTAAAGGTGGAAAACCGACGGGAGAGAGCAGGTTTGCAGTTTGTGGAAGGGCATTTTGAAAACCGGCCTTTGGTGGCCGTGCGGTCGGGCATCGGAAAGGTCAATGCCGCCCTCTGCACGCAGCTGCTTGTTGATCTCTATCACCCGTGGGGAATCATCAACACCGGCGTGGCGGGCGGTATCGATTCTGCAGTCGAAATCGGCGACTTGGTGCTTTCGGAAGCAGCCGTTCACCATGATATGGACATCCAAGCCCTCGGGCTTGCACCGGGCATCATCATGGGCATGGAAACCAGCCGCTTCACTGCAGATCCCCGGTTGCTCCAGCTAGCCAAGACCGCTGCCGCCGGGGTGTTTGAACCCCATCAAATTCATACAGGCGTGGTGGCCACTGGTGATCAGTTTATCTCTTCTGTGGAAAAACGCCACTGGATTGCCAAGACCTTTCAGGCGCTGTGCGCCGAAATGGAAGGGGCTGCCGTCGCGCAAACAGCGTACGTAAACAACGTCCCCTTTGTCATCGTACGAGGCGTGTCAGATAAGGCCGACGCCAGTTCTCCCACGAACTTTACTGCATTTCTGCGTTCAACGATCCCACAGTTGACCGCCGTTGTGACATCCGCAATTCGCCGTTTCTGATTTGGACAATCGCTCCCCTCTACCACTGCGCGGGCTTGCAGAGAATTTCGTGGATCTTTGTTTCAAAGACGGCATTGGAATGCGCTGGAGTCATAACAACCGCTGTATCTGCTCCACGCCCAGAACCTCCTAGGGCAATGATTGTTTCGCCGTAAGGCGCCATCCCCGCGTCCAGTGCCATGATGCCGATTTCAACGCACACCTTGACGCCATGCCCCAGCATCCGCAGGGCATTGGCCATAATTTCCGGAGGCTGAATGCCTCCGAATTGAAAACGCAGGGCGCGATCCACACCGGCCAAGGCATGGGTGGTTGTCAGTACCTCTACGCCTGCGTTTTCCAGGCGCTGCCGCACATCCGCCGGCATTTCGTCATGCCCGGGCTCGCGAAAGCCGACCATGTGCGTAACACATACGATACGCTCGGGCTGGGCACCGGCTTGGAGCAAAACATCGATGGTTTCACCAGTATTGGAAGCAGCCACGATTAAGCCGCCGTCCTTCTGCCAGCGCTGCACAGCCAACTTCACCGTCTGTTCCGTATAGTCGCTGCCTGAACCCCGCCAATACATATCATCATCCTCCTTGCAGAGCCGTTTTATAGGCATGCACCCGTGCTGCTGCGAAAGTGCCAAACGCCATCCTGAGGCGTTTCCCCGACTCGGACGGTCACGCTTGTTCGCAGGAATACGTCGTTGCCACAGGTATGCTTGTTTGCTCACTGCCTTCTAGTTAGGTTTGCTGTCGGAAGTTCGTTTTCCTGCCGCCGAACCCATGGTTATGAGTGTTTGATGGATCTGCAGTATTTGTGAAACAGGAGTGACGCCACATGTACTCTGTGGGAGAAGCCCGCAAAAGACTGCCCGCATCGTACGTAGAGCAGCTGTATCATACCTTTCCAAGCAGATATGCCGATGCCATTCTACAGGCAGCCGCCCGGCCCCTGGCTGTCTCTGCCCGAGTCAATGCAATCAAGACCGCGGCTGCAGCTATTCACTGCCAGTGCAGACAACATGGGCTGAAGTTCAAAGCGCTGCCGTGGTACGAGGACGCTCTTCTTTTCCCCAGCAGCAGCGATCGAGAGGTCCGCGCCCTGCCTGCGTACGGCACCGGTGAGCTCTATCTGCAGAGCTTATCGAGTATGGTCCCCCCATTAATCCTGGATCCAACACCGGAGTCACGGGTGCTGGACCTCTGTGCCGCCCCGGGCAGCAAGACGTCACAGATGGCGGCCATGATGGCCAGCAAAACCGGCCGTTTACCAGCCGGCCATGGGCAGATCACCGCCATTGAACCGGACGCCATACGGCTGCAACGGCTGCAGCATACCCTGGACCTGCTCGGAGTGGGCAATACAGAGGTTCGGCAGATGGACGGAACGAAGGTGGGGCGTCTGGGACCCAGCCACTTCGACTGTGTGCTGGTAGATGCACCATGCAGCGGGGAAGGGCGGTTCCGGATCGCCGATCCCCAAAGTTATCGTCACTGGAAGCCATCTCTGGTGAGCAAGTTGGCTAAGTTGCAGTGCAAACTTCTCCGGTCAGGGTTGGATGCACTCAAACCCGGAGGTGCATTGCTGTACTCGACCTGCACCCTCAACACGGCCGAAAATGAAGAAGTGATTGCAGAAGTGCTTTCCGGGCGAGAAGACATTTCCGTGTGCAAAACGCGCTTGCCGGGTCTCAAAGTCCATGCCGGCCTGACAAAGCTGGGGCACAACCGACTGCCAAGCGTCTTAAAGAACACCATGCGTATCCTCCCGTCGGATACCATGGAAGGTTTCTTCTGTGCCAAGTTGGTGCGCAATAGATAGAACAGGTCATAGACCCCATGCCTGAAGAAAGGAGCTTGTCGCGGCGTTCGGTGAACATACTAGGAGAAGAAAAAGACCCCTTTCGTTGCAGGGGCTCCATCTTGAAAGCATGGTTTCGAACCAGTTAACGCTCTGGGATCACGATAACAGCAACCGCTTTGCAGTCGTCACCCCGCGGGCACGGCTATGCGGAGCGGACCCGCACCAATTTGACCAAGACCACGGCCAGAAGGAAAAGAAACAGCAAGGGAGCCAAACCTGCCACGGCCAACGCCAGCAGCGCCCCAAACATAAAGAACACGCCGCCGAAGCCGGCCACCACCAAACCGACAAGCGCAAAAGCCAGCCTGAGAGGCAGCAGCAGAAAGAGAATTACCAGCTCAAAACCGAACAAGAACAGGCGCAGAGGGAGCAAAAGGATTGCCTCCATACGTATACACCCCTTCCTAAGCAACATTCCAAAGCCGGAAAAGCAGGATCGACTGATCGTTTCACGAAATACATCCAAGACCAAAAACCAAGAGGCAAGGACATCAAAGGAGGATGCGCCATGAAACAGGCAAAAATCGGTATGATCGTCATGATGCTAAAAGACAGCTTTAACGACATCGGAGTCTATGAAACATTGAAGAAGCTAAAAGATGTGGGATATAACCACATTGAAGTATCGCAACTTCCCATGACGCCGGAGAATGTGTCGGAAGTAAGGCGCGCATGCACCGACTTCGATATTTCGATTGCCGCCATGTCGGCACTGTTAGAGGATACCGTTCTTCCGGGAGGCCAACCGCAGAAGCGGGAAAACCTCACAGATGATTTCGACAAAATTGTATCTGACTGCAAGACACTGAACTGCAACTTCCTGCGCATGGGCAGTCTTCCAATGCAGTTTCTTGCGTCGAAGGACAGTTTGGTCGACTTCGCGCGCCGCTCCGATGCCATGGCCGATAGGTTAGCAGAGCACGGCATTAGCTTTTATTACCATACGCATGAGTTCGAATTCGCGCAGTACGACGGTGAATATGCTCTTGATATTATTCGAGACAACAGCGAAAAAATTGGGTTCGAACTGGACGTACATTGGATCTGGCGGGGCGGCCTCGATCCGGCGGAATACATCAAAGGCTACGACGGGCGGGTCAAGCTCCTTCACCTCAAAGACTACCGGATCGGCAAAATGGACCTCAGCGGTAATGTCCGCGGGGCGCGCAACGACATTATTCAATTTGCAGAAGTCGGCGAAGGTTCGCTGGATATGAAGTCCATCATTGAGGTAGGGCTGGACATGGGTGCCGAGTATCTCATTGTTGAACAAGACAGCACCTACGGGCGCGACCCCTTTGAGAGCCTGGCCATTTCCCGGGACAATCTTGTGAAAATGGGATACAAAGATCTTTTCTAGCGGGGGGAGATACGTTCCTGTGCCGGAAGGCGTCCGTTAAGCACCCTACGGGATGGCACGGCGGCGTTTGACCGCCTGCGAAACCGTCGGCCATTGCAAAGACAGGCATCCTAAACGACCGGTCAGCGGTGAAGCAGACGGAACCTTCACCGCTGCTTTTAATCCTACGACCATGGAACGTGACTGGGAACCCTCCGTGCTAGAATAACACGATCTCAAAACCTTCCCGGCTGTATGGTTCCAGGGCGGCGTGTCCTGAAAGCGTGGAATCAATGGGAAGCTGCTGTTCTTCTGCAGCCGCAAGGGCTCCGACATTGGCAGCACAGGCCTTGCAGACCGCCTTCACAAGCCCCGCGTCCTTAATCTGCTGCCAGAGAGCAGCCTGCGGCGAGTCACCGATATCTTTGACCCGCTCACAGGACTGCCCTTCAATAATCAGGGCAGTGTCATAACCTTTTTCGTGGTAGTCCCAGACGTTTAAGAGAGCATGGACAAAGCACGATAGATTCCCCTGGAAACTGACAATGGCCATTTTCTTCATCACAGACGTCCTCCTTAACCCTTTTTGGCCTGCTTAGCCCAGGAGTCCCTGAGCGACACCGTACGGTTGAGAATGAGATGCTGGCTGTTGGAGTCCGGGTCCAAACAGAAATAGCCGTTTCGTTCAAATTGAAAATGCTCATCCAGTGAAGCCTCGGCCAATGACGGCTCCATCTTGCAGTTATAGAGAGTTTGCAGGGATTCCGGATTGAGGCTGTCCCAAATCTCGCCGGACGGAAGTTCGTCCTGGAACAATCGGTCATAGACCCGAACTTCTGCTTCCACGGCATGGGCAGCCGATACCCAATGAATTGTGCCCTTCACCTTGCGCCCGTCGGGAGCACTGCCGCCCCTGGTTTCCGGATCGTAAGTGCAGTGCAGCTCCACCACGCGGCCAGCTTCGTCTTTGACCACATCCTGGCAGGTTATGAAGTATCCAAACCGCAGCCGCACTTCACGTCCCGGTGCGAGGCGGTGGAATTTCCGGGGCGGATCTTCCATGAAATCGCGGCGTTCAATGTAGAGCTCGCGGCTAAAGGGAAGTTGTCGCGTCCCGAAACTCGGATCTTGCGGGTGGTTGGCCGCCTCTACGTATTCGACCTCTTCTACGGGGTAGTTGGTTATGACTATCTTTAACGGATCCAAAACAGCGAGCCGCCGGGGGGCATTCTGGTTGAGATCATCTCGAATGGAGTGCTCAAGCATGGCCAGGTCGACCAAACTGTTGCTCTTGGCTACCCCGACTCTGTCACAAAAATCCCGAATGGCTGCCGGTGTAACACCGCGGCGCCGCATGCCCGCTAAAGTCGGCATCCGGGGATCATCCCAACCGGCCACGACTCCTTCCTCGACCAGCATGCGGAGTTTGCGCTTGCTCATGACGGTATAGCTCAGGTTCAAGCGTGCAAACTCTATCTGCTGGGGGTGGCAGGGGACGGGTAGTTTTTCCAATATCCAATCATAGAGCGGCCGATGGGCCTCGAACTCCAGCGTGCAGATGGAGTGGGTGATGCCCTCCATAGCATCGGACAAGCCGTGGGTGAAATCGTACATCGGGTAGATGCACCACGTATCGCCGGTCCGATGATGGGTGACTCGCCGGATCCGATACAGCACCGGATCACGCATGTTGATGTTGGGATGCGACATATCGATCTTGGCCCGCAGCACATGGGAACCATCGGCAAATTCACCGGCCCGCATGCGCCGGAAAAGGTCTAGGTTCTCCTCGGGGGTGCGGTCGCGATAAGGGCTGGGGATCCCCGGCTCAGTCAGTGTGCCGCGGTACTCACGGATCTCTTCCGCACTCAAAGAATCCACATAGGCCAAGCCATCTTGAATCAGATGCTCAGCATAGTCATAGAGCTGTTCAAAATAGTCCGAAGCAAAGTATAGGTGTTCACCCCAGTCGAAGCCCAGCCAGCGGATATCCTCTTGTATTGACTCGATATACTCTACTTCTTCTTTCTCTGGGTTCGTATCATCAAAGCGCAGGTGACAGCGGCCATTGTAGTCCTGTGCCAGCCCAAAATTGAGACATGCCGACTTGGCATGGCCAATATGGAGATACCCGTTTGGTTCGGGAGGAAACCGAGTGATCACCTTGCCGTCGTTTTTGCCCTCTGCCAGATCCTGTTCAATGATGGCGCGAACAAAATTGGCTGTTGTTGGCGGTGTATCGGTGTTACTTGACATGACAGCGACTCCTTTCAAAAAGACACTTGCACTTAAACCATTAACCATAGTTCTGGACTCCGATGCGTTCTCCTCCCATGGGAACAGAAAAAGGCCCCAAAGCAAAAACCCTCGGGACCCCTCCCCTTCTCACTATCTGCCCGTGCCGCAGTGCACCATAGGTATATCGTCTATTCCCGGCAGCCGGTGACCGTCCTTAGAGTCGGCAGTGCCAATGCCAGCACTTCCTCCGCCGTCTGCTGCGGATCGAATTCGCCGGAAACAAACACGCGGTGCATGATTAACCCATCGGCCATGCCGGATATCATCACAAGCAGTGATTCCATATCAAAGTCCAGCCGCGGTACCGTGTTCTCCAAAGCATCCAAGAAAACCTGCTGGGCATTGAGTTTGGCTCTGCAGATTCGCTCATGCACTTGGGCTGACCCAGGTATGCCCGCCTGGAATAGTGTGATCAGCAAGCCCCAATGCTGGGAGACGAACTCCGTCCGCATCATGACTAACTGCTCAATGACCCCTTCCGGCGCGTCGATGCCAGCCAGTGCTCGGCGACTTCGTTCCCTGTAGGTCGAGATGCGATCTTCCATGAGGCTGATATACAGTTCATCTTTACTTGCGTAGTAAAGGTAAATCGTACCCTTGGCAATGCCTGCGTCCTTGGCGATCTCGTCAATGGTCGCCGCGGCACCATGGACAGCAAATACCTTTTCGGCACTATCTAAAATGGCCTGTCGCTTATCTCCTTCTTGAACAGCCAAGTACTATACCTCCGTTTCAATCCCATTGCGGCCAATCACCGCCAGATATGCTTTCTGCCATCTGTTCATCATCCACACCCGCCGCCTGGGCCAGGGCTGCCTTCTGCTCTCGGTACTCGAAGGTACTGGACAAGACCTCGTTCTCAGCTTGGATTAACAGTAATTCTGCCTGCTGCAGTTCACGGGTGGACAAGAGGCCGCGCTTAGCGGAATCTTCGATGCGCGAGAAGGTTTCTTCTGCCTCTTTCTGATGGTCCAATGCCAGCTTCCAAGAACGGTAGGCTTCCTCCATGTCCTCCCGAGCCGCATACACCTCCAAAAACAGCATGTCTTTGGCACTGGCCCGTTCACTATCTGCCTTCTGGACAGCTGTCTGCAGACGGCTTTCTTCGGCGCTTGCCGCGCCTCCGTCGCCGAACTGGTAGTTGACGCTGAGGCTAATCTGCCAAGGATTGGTGTCTTCCATCGGATCATCGAAAATCGGATCAAGGGGTTGATCGAAGATGTCTCGGAACTCATCCCAATCATCCTCGGAAAAGCCTTCGTCAACCCAAAAGTCAGGGGGTTCCTCGGGCAGATCCCATACTTCATCGGGTTCTTCCCGGTCCTTTTCCCAAGTTCGTGCCATGGTCCCGGTCAGCATCCGGTCGCTGTCCACGGACCCGGCCAAGGCTGTCTCATTCCAAATATACGTACCGCTGGCCGTGACCGTCCAATCCCGGTCGCGGCGGGCCGTGTCATACTCTATCGCGGCCATTTCCACCTGCTTATCCAACAGCCTTATTTCCGGACGGTGATTCTTGGCATGTTCCCAGAGCTCGTCCATTGTGGGTTCCCATGGCATTACATCGGCATCAGCCCGCCGCCGATGAACTTCCGCCCAATTCTCGAGCTCCTCCTTGCCGCTAGGATACATGTCCAGCAACTGCAGAAGGCGGGTACCTGCCAACCGGAAAGCCGATTTAGCCGATTCCAGCTGCACTTCTCGTTGAAAGACCTCGTTCTGCTGCTCCATAACATCCAATTCGGAGGCCGCTCTCTGATCCCTCTTTTCCTTTACCGCATCCAGCTCCGCTAGGGCATCCTCCCAGCTTTTTAATGCCATGTCCACGGCCAGATCAGTCTGCAGCAAAGCATGATAGGATTCCTGTACTTCCAGCATGGATTCGATCACGGCCTGCCGGTACTGCAGCTCACTCACGGCTACACCCAGTTCGGCTTGATCGAGGCCGCCCTGGAGCTCAGGACTGGCCCCAAGCTGCTGCGCTGCCGTCACGGATAGCTCTGCGTCCCAGATCACGTCATCCAAAGACGCTCCTTCCAGTGTGGACATGGGATCCATGGCAGCCTTCTGCCTTGTATGCTCTCCGCCAATGTTCAGCTGGGGCCGCAGCAGCGACTGTACCTCTTCTAATGCTGCCTCTGCCTCTAGCTTCTCTAGTTCTCCCTGGAATACGGTGTGGCTGACCTCTAACGACTGTACCAGAACATCTTCGAAGGTTTCGAGCGTATGCAGTTTTTCACCCGCTGTTGCCGGAACCGCGGCTAAACAGACAGCCAATACAGCGACAGCCATACACGCCCCGGGCTTACAGCCTTTCGCAAGACCCATGTCTAGAAGCTCCTTTCTTGTCCGGAGACCTCACTAATCTCGCAGTGCCTCCGCTGCTGTATAGGAATACCTGGCCTGTGCAGTGTTGTAGTCAGATATGGCAGTAATAAGCTCGTTCTGCGCCGCAACAACGGCTAAGTGGGAATCCTGCAGCTCAGTCATGGTAATCATGTCGGCCTCATACATCTTGCCCGAAATCCGGTGCAGCTCTTCGGCCTCTTCTACTTCCTTTTTCAAAGCCGGGATGCGCTCCTCCGCTTCTGAGATCTCTGTATAGCTCTGGTGGATTTCCAGGGTCAGAAGCTTCTTCGCTTCTTCGAGCTGCACCTTTGCCTGCTGCAATTGGATCTCGGCCATTTCCAGCTCCAGATCCGGCGTATAGTCATTATCGGCCAACTCCACACTCTTCTCTGCCACTTCAACGGCAGTCTCCAGCTGGATGATTTCTTCCCGGTTGTCCAATGCAAAAGCCACATCTTCTTCCAGATCGATGTCGCGTTCTTCCATGGTAAAGGTTTTCTGCTGCGGACGGACGTTGTCGTCTAAATCCAGGCCCAATGTCTGCAGGAAATTCATGATGGCCAGCTCGAGACCGTGCTCCGCCTGCACCACATCGGCTGCACTCCCGCGGACGTGACTGGTAGCTTGAATCACGTCATAACGGGTGGCCGTACCGGCGTCATATTTCTGTTCTGTTTCGTCTAGTTGCCGTTCCGCCGACGCCAGCGCTTCTTCGGCCACATCCAGCATGTCCTTTAACTGCAGAACCTGATAAAAGCCGGTCTGAACATTCAAAGCCAGATCATCCTGAGCCATAATCTTCCCTAAATGGGCCAATTCATAGCCGGCCCGCGCCTGCATCAACGCGGTTGGATCCGGCTCCATCAACTGGGCTGTTTCGGCTTGGTCCAACTGAATGCGGGCCTCGGCCACATCCAAGCCAGCCAACTCCAGGCCTTCGCTGTTTTCCACGGCTATACTCTGGGCTTCCTCCAATGTTACCTCCCGCACTTCGTTTTCGCCAGCCACAGCCGATGCGGTACCCAAGAACAGAATTGCAACGGTGATCCATACCATGCTTGCTCTACACATCACGTGCGTTTTCCTCCTTTTTCCTGCCTAGACGGCTCAATATCCACTGTTCAGCATCATCTACGACGGTATACGACGCCGGTATGACCAGAAGCGCAAGAAAGGTAGAGGCAGCCAACCCGCCAATGACGACCACAGCGATGGGCCGCTGCATTTCCTGCCCCTCGCCGATGCCTATGGCCAATGGCACCATCGCCAAAATCGTCGTCAGAGATGTCATCAAGATCGGCCGCATCCGTACTTCCCCTGCCTTGCGCACAGCCTCATTGCGTTCGCTTCCCTGCCGGCGAAGCTGGTTGATATAATCAACGTACACGATGGCATTGTTTACTACAATGCCGGCCAGCATAATAGCCCCCACGAAGGCCACCACACTGAAGGTAGCACCAACCAGCAGCAGTCCGCCCACCACCCCGATCAAGGCCAGCGGAAGGGTAAACATGATGATCACCGGCTGCAGCAGCGATTCAAACTGTGATGCCAGAATCATATATACCAGCAGCACACCCAATACCATGGCCAGGCTCAGCTGTTCGAATGCGTCGAGCATTTCTTCACTCTCACCAGCCACCTCTGCGGAAACACCGTGGGGAAGATCGAGACCCGCGACGACGGTTTCAACATCTTCCATGGCAGCGCTTAGGTCCCGGTCTACTAGCCCGGAAAATACGGTGACGGTCCTCGTTCTGTCCGTGCGCTCCACGTTCACCGGGCTGGTGTCAAAGGTAATGTCTGCCACCTCACCAAAAGGAATGACACCTCTTTCGGTATCAATGGGTACATCCAGGAGAGCATCCGGGTCACTGCGCCATTCTTCGGCCAGTTGCATTGACACATCGATTTCCTGCCCGCCGGTCCGATAGGTGGTCACCGCATCGCCTGCCACCGCTGTTCGCAGCACAGACCCCAGTTCTGTCACCGTAAGGCCGTACTCGGCAGCGCGGTCCCGATTGACCTCCAGCTGAATCTCCGGCTCCCGATCCTCTAGCGAAGTGCCGGCATCAACAATGCCCGGAACCTGTTCAATCCCCTCTAAGACATCGTCAGCCGCTGATTCCAGTTCTTCCATTGTGTCGCCCTGCAGTTCCAACTGGACGGGATCACCGAAAAAGGCACCGGCCATATCCGTCATAGTCACGCTTACATCGGCTCCCGGAATCCCCTGGCTGTGAGACCGCAGTTTGCGGGCAATTTTCTCGGTATCCCGTTCCCGATCGGCCCTGGGTTCCAGTACGATTCCCACTCGGCCGACATCACTGGACAGACCGTCATCCATCCCCTCACCGTCTGTATCGCCCACAGACGAAAACACCACATCGACTTCGGGAACTTCCAACGCGTACTGTTCGATTTGCCCAATGACAGCGTCAGTGTCTTCTAATT
Source organism: Clostridiales bacterium (assembly GCA_003551965.1). Taxonomy (GTDB): domain Bacteria; phylum Bacillota; class Limnochordia; order Darwinibacteriales; family B1SED10-159; genus B1SED10-159. Next base: position 19,338 of record PUOC01000222.1, read on the forward strand.
TGGTGCCGCGAGGCATCTGCACGTCCACCTGAATCTCGCCCTGGTCGAAATCCGGCAAGAATTCCATACCAATCATTGGCGCCAATGCGGCCGCGGTAACGAAAAGCACCAGGGCAACGGCGCCAGTGATTTTGCGCCGCTCAATGATCTTGCTGATCACGCCACCATACACTGTCTGGGCCCTTTCCATCAAGAATCCTACAGAGCGCAGCCGCCGTATTTCGGTAATCTGGCCATGGGGCAGTACCTTGGAAGCCAGCATGGGTATCAGCGACAGCGAAATCACAAGCGATGTCGCCAGGGAAAAGGTCACTGTCAATGCCATGTCTCGGAAGATCTCAGCGGCGATGCCGGCAATGAAGACTACGGGAAGAAACACGGACACGGTCGTCAGGGTGGAGGCCGTGATGGCGGTACCTACTTCTTCTGCCCCCTGCTGCGCTGACTGCTGCGCATCCCATCCCTGTTCTTTGTGTCGGAATACATTTTCCAGAACTACGATGGCATTGTCCACCAGCATGCCGATGCCGAGCGCCAATCCACCCAGGGAAATCATGTTTATGCTGGTATCACTGAAGTACATCAGGATAAAGGTGGTCACCACAGATACGGGTATAGCAAAAGCCACAATAAGCGTCGGCCTGAAACTGCGCAAAAAGGTCAGCAGAACAAACATGGCCAGCACTCCGCCCACCACGGCATTGATCGTTACATCACGAACCGAGTCTTGGATGAAAACCGTGAGGTCTTGTACGACAGCCACGGATACTCCCGTTTCCAGCTGGTCGTTGATGTCTGGCAGTGCCTCCTCGATCCGTTCGGCCACATCGACGCTGTTGGCCGCAGCTTCCTTCTGTACCGACAGCAGAACGCTTGGTTCGCCTTGAAACCGGCCCAGCTGCTCCGCCTCTTCATGGCCATCGATCACTTCCGCCACCTGGCTCAGAGGAACCAACGCTCCACCATCGTTGGGAATCCGTTGGCGGCCAATGGCGTCAACGCTGTCGTATTCGCCCATGGTGCGCACCACATGGGACAGGTTCCGATCCGTCACCGTTCCCGCCGGCATATTGATGTTTTCGGCAGCTAAAATCTGCCCTATGCGCTCCATGGGAAGCCGGTGGGTCTGCATCAAACCGGGATGCAGATCCACCTGCACTTCTCGCCTCCGACCCCCCGCAACACTGACAGAGGCCACACCCTCAATTCGCTCCAGTTCACTTTCCACCGTATCATCGGCAGCGTGGCGCAGTGCAGCCAACGACGCCTCACCGGTTACAACCAGTTCCATAATGGGCATGTCTGCAGGATCGAACTGGATTATGGTGGGACTGCCGGTGTCGTCGGGCAGTGCATCGCTAACGAGATCGACCCGCTCGCGCACATCCAAAGCAGCGAAATCCATGTCAGTTCCCCAGTCAAACTGCGCAACCACTGTGGAGTGGCCCTGACTGGACACAGAACTGATGGTGCTAACGTGATCCACCGTCGCCACGGCTTCTTCCACGGGCCGTGTCACGAAATTTTCCACTTCGTAGGGGCCGGCGTCATCATACGAAGTCTGTATGGCAATCACAGGCGCCTCAATGTCCGGCAGCAGGTCCAGAGGCAGGCGGCCCAAGCTGATGGCACCCAACAGAAGCAGGACCATCACGAACATGATGACGGTGACAGGACGCCGCACGGCTATCCGAGGCAGTTTCACGATGCGCCCTCCTCTTCGCCATTGTAATCTTCAACGTTCACTGCTTCGCCAGGTACTAGCTGTTCCTGCCCCGAAACCACAACCTCGGTGTCGGCATCGATGCCGCTTTTCACTTGCACATCGTCACCATGTTGGATCCCCAGCTCCACGGCTACACGTTCTGCGTGACCGTTTTCAATCACAAACACATGATGTTCGCCATCCTGATCATCGACGGCGCGTCTGGGAATGGTCAAGGCATCCGGGACTTCGTCGGTGATGATTTCGGCCCGGCCGTACATTCCGGGGCTGAGTTCCCCTTCCGGATTGGGAAACGCCAGGGTTACCGGGAACATCCCGGTGGCATGGTCGGCAGCAGGAGCTACGGTATCCACATAACCGGTCAGCAGACCTGCCCCTTTGTGTGCCATATCCAAGAAAACCTCTTGACCTCTTTCAAGATAATGGATGTCGCGGCTCCCTACTTCAATCGGCATACGCAGCTCATCTTTGTCAACAATCATCCCCACAGGTTCACCCGCGGCAGCCTGCATGCCGACCGATAAATCCCATTCCGCAACCGCACCTCGGCGCGAAGCCTCGATTTCGCTGTGATTTAGTCGCAACTGTGCCAGATCCTTGCCCGCCTGCGCCTCCTTCAAAGCGGCCTCGGCCGCTCGAATATCATCGGGATGGGTGCCCTCCTCCGCCAGCTGCAGAGCTTGCTCGGCCTGCTGGACGTGGGCCTGCGCAGTCTCGTAATGGGTCTTTGCCTCCTCCCAGTCGCTTTTGGCAATGACGCCGTCCTCATAGAGCTCTTGGTTGCGCTCATACTGGGAACGGGCTGTCTCATAGTGTGATTCTGCCTCTTCCAGTCCAGCCCGGGCCTGCTCCACTTCTTGATGCCGACTGCCGGATTGCGCCCGTTCAACATTGGCCTCCGCGGCTTCCACAGCCGCCTCTGCCTGTGCCATCTGCATCTCGGCTTCCTCGGCGTCAAGAAGGGCAAGCACCTGGCCCTCCTCCACCTCATCACCGACTGCAACGTACTCCTCTTCCACGGTTCCGCTGGCCATAGGCACCACAGCCGCGTAAGCCTCGGCCTGCAGCGTTCCATGGTAACTCTTGGTATCTGTCAAGTCTTCATGTTCGGGCGTCGTTGTCGCTACGGTACGGAGTTGTTCCGCGTCTTCTTCATGGACTTCGTCGGATTGCAGGCTGCCCCAGAGCAGCACCACGGCTGCTGCCAGAAATGCCAGTGCAGCCACTGCAGCCAGATAGCGTCTCAAGTTCGTTCCTCCTTGTTGGTAACTGACCGTTCAGTCAATGCTTCCGAGTATACAATGCATGCACGTCAACTTCAATCAACAACGTGTAAACGGCGTTTCCAACAACCTGCTTGCATGGTCGGGCTCCGTTTGCAAGTCCCCTTTTCGCCGCAGGCTCAGCGGAACCGCAAGATTTACAAAATCCTTATCGATTCTACGCGCCCAGAGGCGATGCTTACACGCAAAAAAGCCCCGGAAAACCAATCCGGGACTGGGCAGAAACACCGCCTTTATCATTGGATCCGCCGTCCTACGCCGGAAGGCAGACCATCACCATAAATTCGACGCCAGGTCTCGGTACCGGGCGCATAAACCGTGCGGTTTCGGCAAAACCCACTGCTTCATATACCTTGATCGCTCTGCGGTTGAACTGGGCTACCGTCAACCGGAGGGGTACAGCGCCGTGAACAGCATAGAGGTACCGCTTGCCCGCCTCCAAAAAACGGCGGCCTTCTCCGCGCCCCACCCGGTCCGGCGCCAGGCCCAGGCCTATATCCAGCATTCCGGGCCGATGGGTGTTCTGATACACCCTGCGCCCTGCGGGAATCCGTGCCGCCTCTCCCATACAAAAAAACCCGCATAGCATGCCGGCTGCGTCCAGCACGGCCAAGTAACTGCCCGCCACCAGTTCCGTGCGAGTTTCGTCGTTATCGGCAAAGGAATAGACCGCATAGGGGCCCTCGTAGGACCACCCCATAATAACTCGGGCGTACTCCTTATCCATGGGACAGATCTGGTACATCGGGGGCTTCCTCCCTAAAGTCTAGTTCCAAGGCAGCTCTATAGGTCGGCAGTTTTCGCCCCTGGCCGATCCGGCTGCGCGCCGCCCCGACACAGACAGCGCCCATGGACTCGTAGAAGCCCGCTGCATGCGGATCCGAATGGACCTCGATCCCAAACGCACCCCGTCTGCGTGCATCTCTTAGCGCCCGTTTCCAAAGCTGACGTCCAATACCGCGTCCCATACAGCGGGGGTGAACGAATAAGTGCGTCAGCTCGAGATATCGCCCGGCTCCTTCTAGGGCAAAGAACCCTGTCCAGCGCCGTCCCTGATGATGAACCAAAACCTGCCCCGAGACCAATGCTGTCCAGGGCACATAGAGATCTGCCAAACATTGCTGCAGAAAGTGTCTTTCATATCCCCAGTAGGCCTTGGATGAATACGCCAAACGGGCCAGAGCTGCGCGATGCCACGGCTTCGCTCGGAAAAATCCATCCACTCGGCGATATATCATTCTTACGCCTCCCATCATACTGCCTACCCACCGTTCGCTGCATTATGCTGACAGCAATGATGGCAGCTTCTTTGGACATCACGGCACCGTAGCCAACACCGGGCCGCTTTTTGCGCGCAATCCACGTTCAGCAGGGATGGAACATATGGTAGACGGCAAACGTACCCCGCTCTCGCACGCCAACGGTCAGAAAACCCCGTCTGCTGTATAGATCGACATTGGCCCGGTCACCTGTGTAAAGATAGAGCCCGGTCATACCCTCCTGCTTGGCTAAGGCGATTCCATCCCTCAGCAGCGCTGAACCGATGCCATGGCCGTGCAGATCCGGAGCCACGGCCAACATTTCCAACAACAGATAGGGAGCCGCTAAGCCATGGGGGACCTTGGTCAAACGCATTAGGTGATGGATTTTTGACCAGCGGATATGGGGCAGCAGCCGCACAAGATGGGGCAGACGCTGCAGGGCCTCGGCCGCGACGGACACTGTAGGAACAGGCTGATAGGGGCTTTTGTATAATGCTGTCCCTACCATAACCCCGTCTTGGAACGCACAGCGCACGGGATGGCCGCCCCGGTAGAAAGCCGAAAAACGCAGTTCAACCACACTTCGAAACCCAGTCCGGGCCGAAGCGCTGTCAAGACGGAACATCTCCGAAGCAAAGGCTTCCTTCTGGAAGGCCCGGGCATTAAGGGCTGCTGCCGGTGCCACATCGCTGTCTGCAGCCGCACGAATCGAGACATTATCCAACACCGCTATCCCCCGCTGTTCCATGCTTTTCCAACCACTGCCGGGCAAAATCCACCCCAGAACACAGAGAAAAAAGCCTGCAAACGCCGGAACCCACCAGGCCCAGCCGAACTCGACCGGTGCGGTCCATGGCTTCGCCCACAGCTGGAAACAGTTCATCACGAAAGACTATATCTTCATAGGCCGTCCATTGACGTTGGCCCTCCCGCATGGTCGGCGCATAGCCACGGTACGGGTTCCGATACTGGATTCGATACTCGGCCAAATGAAAGCATGTACAGCTATCATACCCGACCCCCAACAGCAGGACTTGGGCATCCAACTCGTACAGTTTAGCCAGCGGTGATCCGTCGCCGAGACTAAAATCCAGTCTGTGACCGGCGGTGATCCCATCGGCCAAAGGACCTTGGGCGGTGAACGAAACACACGGGTGCAGACTGCGGCGTACACCGGGATAACTCCGAAACTGCTCCGCGATAGCCCCCATACCATTAGTCGGGGTCGTTTCCGGGTCAAACACAGGCATATGTTCTCGAATGGTCGGCCACCATCCCTCGGGTACAGGGGGGTTGCTCCAACCACTGGGATCAGAAATGGAACCGGAGTGCGCCGGCATCACTAAGGTACCTTCATGTCCCAGCGCGGTACGGAGGGCATGGATTACAGCGGCAGCGTTACCGCAGACCCAGCCTAAGGCACTGAGGGACGAATGGACCAAGAGAACACCGCCCTCTTTAAGATCCATACGGCGCAGATCCTGGGCCAGCGACTCGGCCGTACGAGGGGTAGGCGTATGTTCAACAACGTTTTTTTCCGGCACGGGACACGACCTCCCCCACTTGCTTCCTAGTCTGCAGACAGTTCCTTGAAAAGCATGCTCGGCTGAATACCGCTGTTATTCTGGTATTTGCCGCTCTGGTATGCGTCGTAATCACCTTCCAGCGTATAGTAGTAGATCTGGCAGACCGGCACAAACGGATATATCCGTACGGGCTGGACACAGAACATCTCCAGAGTCCAGAACCCGCGGAAACCCACATCGCCGAACCCAGCCGTCACATGGACAAACAGCCCCAATCGGCCCACGGAAGAACGCCCTTCCAGCATGGGGACCAGCCGGTCTGTCCTCGTGTATTCCACCGTCCGCCCGAGATAGAGGCGGTTCGCTGCCAGCACCAATCCGTCTTCAGGAACCGTCAGACTCGATGTTCGATGCTCCGCTTTCATATCCAACACATCATCAGCATAGACCATCAGCTGGTTGTGCAGCCGCAAATTGTAACTGTTTGGGTTGAGTTGGACTTCGTCAAACGGATCGATGTCAATGTCTGTTCCCAGCCTGCGCTGGATTTCTTTCCCCGATAGGATCACAGAAATCGCCCTTTCCAAACCCCAACAATCAGCCCTTAACAGGACACGTCTCTATAGTTCGTCAATGAATTGTCATCCCAGTATGCAGACCACTGGCCAGCTCGATGCCGATGGTATCGATTGCGCACATCCGGATGCGGAACCTTTGCGGCTCGAGCGAGCACCGCCTCCAGCTGGCCCAGCATACTTTGGTCCAGCGCAGCC
>PUOC01000008.1 GCA_003551965.1 Clostridiales bacterium
ACCCGCCTTCGGTAAGAACTTCCATGCCTCGTTCTGCTGCCTTTTCGCCGGCGGTGTCACCATCGTAGGCCAGGATGACTTCTTTGGCAAAACGTTTGAGCAACTGCGCGTGATGCCGCGTGAATGCTGTTCCTAACGATGCCGCCGTGTTGCGCACGCCCTTCAGAAAAAGACTGATACAATCGGTGTAGCCTTCAACCAAAACAGCTGTCTCTGTTTCTTTTATATAATCTTTACTCCAGTTTAAACCGTACAAAGCGTATGATTTTTGAAATGCCGGTGTTTCTGGGGTATTGAGATACTTAGGCGATCCGCTGCCAAGAGTTCGACCTCCAAAGCCCAAAAACCTTCCTTGATGATCACAGATGGGGAAGATAATCCGACCGCGGAACCGATCGTATAGGCCCTTCGTTCCCGCGACTGCCAAACCGGAACGAACGAGCAGCTCTTTGGAAAATCCCTTCTCCCATAGATAGTCCGTTAATTCATTCCACGAATTTGGGGCATATCCCAGAAAAAACTGCCGCGAGGCTTCCCGTCCGATATGGCGTTGGGCCAGGTATGTCCTGGCCTCTGCCCCCTCCTGCCGCCGCAGTCGTCGATAAAAGAACTCTGCAGCAACATGGTTGATTCGATAGATCGCATCCTTTTCCCTTTGTTTCGCTTCTTCCGCCGCAGAGCGCTGCGGAACCGGAATTCCAGCCTTCTTGGCCAAATCCTCTGCGGCTTCAGGAAATGATAGGCCTTCCGAGCGCATCAGAAAGTTAAACACATTTCCTCCTGCTCCGCACCCAAAACAGTAGAAGAATTGCTTCTCTCGATTGACAGAAAATGACGGTGTCTTTTCGTTATGAAAGGGACACAGTCCGGTGAAATTTTTACCGGCCGGTTTTAGATCTACTTTCTGCCCCACCACATCCAGAATATCAGAAGCATTTTTCACCGTTTCCAGCCATTCATCGGAAAACTGCGCCATCGTGGCTCACCTGCTCTTTACCGCCTGGACCAGCCCTTTGGGAGGAACAGCGTCTGAAATTCGGAAATCGCATAGCGGTCGGTCATTCCAGCGATGTAGTCAATTACGCCGCGCTTGACAGCATCCGCCGTCAGCCTCTGCTCTAAACGGCGCTCCAACTCCTCGGGTCTGGCCAGGTAATATTCGAAAAACATACGGAGTATATGATACACCTTCTGCTCTTCAATCTTCGCCTCAGATCCAATATAGACAGTCTGGAAGAGAAATTTCCGCAGCCTCTCGGTGGCATCAGACACCCTGGGAGTCATTCCGATGGATTCTCCTGATTGACTGTATGCAATCATGTCGCTGACCATGGTGTCGATTCTTTGCGAACGGGTCACCCCAAGCACGGTGGCAACGTCGTCGGGAATGTCCGACTCCGCCAGTATGCCCCCTCGAACCGCGTCTTCAACATCGTGGTTCAAATAAGCGACGCGGTCACAGAGGCGAACGATCTGCCCCTCCAGATGAACGGGAGGGCGAGCCCCCGTGTGACCGAGAATTCCTTCCCGTACCTCAGCGGTCAAGTTCAAGCCGGGGTACTTCGGCGAGTGACGTTCCAGCAGTTCCACGACGCGCAGGCTTTGGAGATTGTGGTGAAACCGGCCAGCCAAGCGCTCTAAGGCCGCTTCGCCGGCATGGCCGAAAGGGGTATGGCCGAGGTCATGGCCTAAAGCCACAGCTTCTGTCAAATCTTCATTCAGCCGCAGAGCCCGGGCCACAGTGCGGCTGATTTGCGATACCTCCAAGGTATGAGTCAGACGGGTGCGATAGTGATCCCCTTCCGGAGCGATGAATACCTGGGTTTTGCTTTTCAGCCGCCGGAAGGCCTTGGAGTGCAGAATGCGGTCTCGATCTCTTTGAAATGCAGTGCGGACGCTGCACTCCCTGTCATCATAAGCACGGCCGCTTGTCTCCGAAGCCAAAACGGCTCTCGGAGACAAGTATTCCCGTTCCCACTGCTCAGTTCGGCGGCGTAATGACATGCGGATTCACTCCTGGATGATGGGAAATGGAAAAAAGGACCCATACTAGATATAGTATGGGTTCCCCATTTCCCAAGTATAATCCTGCACCGAGTCCGTCTTCTACGGACGAGGATTACGAATCGCTGCATGGGCAGCGGCCAAGCGAGCAATCGGTACACGGAAGGGTGAACAGCTGACATAGTCCAAACCGGCCCGATGACAGAAGTCAACGGAAGACGGGTCGCCGCCGTGCTCCCCGCAGATACCAATTTTAAGGTCCGATTTTGCTTTACGTCCGCGATCGACACCCATTTCAACCAACTGCCCAACCCCGGTTTGATCCAGACTCTGGAACGGGTCCTTTTCCAAAATACCCATATCTGTATAGCCCGGCAGGAATCGGCCTGCATCATCGCGGCTGAAACCAAAGGTCATCTGCGTCAGATCATTGGTGCCAAAGGAGAAGAACTCCGCCTCTGCGGCGATTTCTTCTGCACATACACAAGCCCTGGGCACTTCAATCATCGTTCCCACACGATACTCAAACTTGACACCCTTTTCATCCATGACAGCCTGTGCTTCCTTGTCGCAGACATCCTTCATCAGCTGCAGCTCTTTAGCCACACCCACCAGGGGAATCATCACTTCTGGAATGATAGTTTCTCCGTCCTGCGTCAGTTCAGCCGCTGCTTCGAAGATGGCGCGGGCCTGCATGGCATAGATTTCTGGGAACGTAATGCCAAGGCGACAGCCGCGGTGGCCTAGCATTGGGTTCATTTCCGACAACGATTCTACGGTCTGCTTCAGCTCCTGGAAGCTAACGCCTAGATCACCTGCAAGATCGTGAATATCGTCATCTTCGTGGGGCAAAAACTCGTGCAGCGGTGGATCCAGCAGACGAATCGTTACCGGCAGATCCTTCATAGCCCGGAAAATGCCGACGAAATCACCCCGCTGATAGGGCAGCAGTTTTGCCAAGGCCTTTTCGCGACCTTCTTGGTCACTGGCCAAGATCATCTGCCGCACAGCACGTATGCGGTCGCCTTCAAAGAACATATGCTCGGTGCGGCACAGTCCAATACCCTCGGCACCGAAGTCCCGGGCCGCTTCACTGTCACGGGGCGTATCCGCATTGGTACGAACACCAATCTGCCGGAACTCATTCGACCATTCCATGAGTGTTCCGAAGTTCCCCGTAAGCTGCGGTTCAATGAGATCCACCTGCCCTACAATGACTTCACCCGTGGTGCCATTGAGGGTCAGCCAATCGCCTTCCTTCAACACCGTGCTGTTGAAGGAAAGGGTTTTAGCGCCTTCGTCGATCCTGGCATCGCCGCAACCAGCTACACAACATTTCCCCATGCCGCGGGCAACAACGGCTGCATGTGAGGTCATCCCTCCGCGAGCCGTCAATACACCTTCGGCCACGTCCATACCACCGATATCTTCAGGCGATGTTTCGTTGCGCACCAAGACCACTTTCTTGCCTTCGTTGACCCATTTCTCTGCTTCTTCTGCATCAAATACGATCCGGCCGACGGCGGCACCCGGGCTTGCGGGCAGTCCCTTGGCAATCGCGTCATACGATTCATCGGGGTCGATGTTTGGATGCAGCAGCTGGTCGAGCTGGGCCGGCTCAACGCGCATCACAGCCGTTTTCTTGTCAATGAGGCCTTCCTCGACCATTTCCACCGCAATGCGGACCGCAGCCGGAGCAGTGCGCTTCCCGGTACGGGTCTGGAGCATATACAGCGTCCCGTCTTCAATGGTGAACTCGATATCCTGCATATCCTTATAATGCTGTTCCAGCGTCTGGTAAATATCCACCAACTGCCGGTAAACAGTGGGATTGTCATCTTCGAGTGCCTTGATCGGTTTCGGTGTGCGGATGCCTGCCACGACGTCCTCGCCCTGTGCGTTCATTAAGTACTCCCCATAGAACACATTTTCGCCAGTTGACGGGTCGCGGGTAAAAGCGACACCGGTACCGGACGTATCGCCCATGTTGCCGAATACCATTGCCTGCACATTTACAGCTGTACCCCAATCATCGGGGATATCATTCATCTTGCGGTAGCGGACAGCGCGGGGAGTGTTCCAAGAGTCAAATACGGCATTAATCGAACCGACCAACTGCTCCATGGGGTCTTCGGGGAACAATTTGCCCGCCGAGGCTTTGACCACTTCTTTGTACTTGTCCACGAGCTGCTTGAGATCTGCTGCATCCAGCTCCGTGTCCAATTCTACACCTTTATTCTCCTTCAACTCTTCGAGCGCTGTTTCGAAATGGGAATGCTCGACACCCATAACCACATCGCCGTACATCTGGATAAAGCGCCGGTACGAATCCCAGCCGAAACGCTCCTCCCCGGACCTTTTGATTAACCCCTGAACGGTTTCATCATTCAACCCAAGGTTGAGAACGGTATCCATCATACCTGGCATCGAAGCTCTAGCACCCGAACGAACGGACAACAGGAGCGGGTTGTCAGGGTCACCGAATTTTTTGCCCATAGCCTTTTCAACCCTGGCGATATTTTCACGCACCTGCTTTTCAAGACCTTCGACCCACTGCTCATTGTTGCGGTAATACTCAATGCAAGCCTCAGTGGTAATGGTGAATCCTGCCGGCACCGGAATACCGAGTTCCACCATTTCGGCCAGGTTGGCTCCTTTACCCCCGAAGAGAACCTTATCGCCGCCTTGGCCGTCGGTCTCACCGTTGCCGAAGAAATATACCCACTTCTTAGCCATTCTAAACGACTCCTCCTTCTTATAACGTGCTGCGATTCCCACAGAATCCCGTACCCCGTGAAAAAACACCAAGGCATATATTCGTGAACACCCTACGTAATCCTTCCCTACAACAAAAATTTCACAATTTAACCTCGCGCTTCCATGACGATGTATGAGAAATCGGCATAACGACGGCCCAGTGCCGCGATACGCTTCAAGAGAGCCAGACGGTTCTGGCGGATATTGGGATCTTCATCCATCACCATCACCGTATCGAAGAAAGCAGCCACCGGTGTTTCTAGAGCAGCCATTGCCTCAAGATAGCCCTGCCAATCTCTATTCTGCCAACACTGCTGTGTCTGCTCTTCTGCTCTTTCCACAGCACGGCGAAGCTCCCAGTCCGGCGGGGTCAAGAGATCGTCATTCATGTCGAAACTGCTGCCTTTGCTGGCCAAGTTGGCAGCCCGTTCCAGAACTGTGTACAGTTTGACAAACGTCTCCCGGGCTCGGAACGACTCCAGGACGGACACCCTTTCAAACAACTCCGGCACATTCCACGACTTACTGTTTAACACTGCATCTACGGAATCATAGGTGTGGCCCTTGTCCATGAGGACAGATCGCAGACGAAGCTTGAAAAAGTCCATTAAGCTTGTGAGAATTTGTTCACGACGACCAGCAAACTGTTGACCGTACTGATCTAGAGCTTTTCCGCAGAGCACGTCCAGACCGACATGGACTTTGTGTTGTTCTAGCAGCTGCACAACGGCCAGAGCCTGACGCCTCAGCGCAAAGGGATCCTGCGAACCGGTGGGGATCTTGCCTAAACCGAAATAACCCGCCAATGTATCCAATTTGTCCGCCAAACCGACCACCAGGCCTTCGGCGGTTTTCGGCACAGAATCACCGAAAAACTTGGGCAGATAATGCTCCTCGATACCCGTGGCCACAGCAGCCGGTTCGTTCAGCAACTCCGCATATCTCCGCCCCATCGTTCCCTGCAGTTCGGGAAATTCGTACACCATTTGGGTTGTGAGATCGGCTTTGGCCAACAGTGCCGTACGCAGTATCGTATCATGCTGGGCCGAATAATCGAGCAGATCAGACAGGACTGCAGCCAAATTGCGTATGCGCTCCACTTTGTCGGCCATGGTGCCAAGACCTTCCTGAAATACGACGGCACGGAGAGCTCGGGCATGATCATCTAAGGAGTGCTTCCGATCTTCATCATAGAAGAACTTCGCATCTGCCAGACGGGCAGCCAGCACCTTTTCATTCCCCTCGATAACCAACGCAATACCTTCGCTGGTGCCGTTACGGACACCAACAAACAGCGGCATCAGCTGCCCACTGTCGTCCACAACCGGGAAGTAGCGCTGGTGTTCTTTCATGGATGTAACAAGCACCTCTTCGGGCAGTGACAAGAACGCACTGTCGAACTGGCCGCAGAACCCGGTGGGATACTCCACTAAGTTACAGACTTCGTCCAATAAGGGGCCGTCAATCACCGTGCGCCCGCCTTGCGCTTCTGCCGCTTCGACTGCCTGCAGTTCAATGCTGTTGCGGCGCTCGGCAGCATCTGCAATAACGAAGGCGTTCTCCAGGCAAACACCATATTGCCTGGGCTCTGGGATCATGACTGCTCCAGACGACAGCTGGCGATGTCCCTGGCTGCAACGGCCAGCAGCTACGTTCGCGATCTGAACGGGCAGAACTTTCTCTTCCAGCAGCGCAACCAACCAGCGAATGGGACGGGCATAGCGAAGCTCTAGATCACCCCAGCGCATGTTTTTAGGGAAGGATATCCCCACGACGGCAGCCTCCAGCAGGTCTGGAAGTACGTCTTCGGCTGCCTGGCCTGTCACATGCCGATTGGCAAACAGATATTCGCGTCCTTCGATGTCCCGCACCACCAAGTCCGCTGTGGACACTTTCTGCGAGCGCGCAAATCCCTGGCCGGCTTGGTTAAGGTTACCGTCCTTATCATAGGCAATCGAGACCGGGGGCCCCTTGATTTCCTGCTCCAGATCCGCCTGCCGCTCTGCAATCCCTGATATCCACACAGCCAGACGCCGGGGCGTGGAAAACGTCCGGACGTCGCCGTAGGAGAGGCGCGCTTCATCGAGCCCCCGGGTCACATTCGTCTTCAGCTGTTCGACACCCGGAAATACAAACCTAGCCGGAAGCTCTTCGACACCGACCTCGAGCAGCAGTTCCTTCATTGATCACTCGCCTCCTTATTCAACATCGGATACCCGAGCCGCTCCCGTTCGGCCATATAACCTTGGGCCGTTAGGCGAGCTAAAGTTCTCACTCTGCCAATGAATCTCTGCCGTTCGCTGACGCTGATAGCCCCTCGGGCATCAAGCAAGTTGAAAGCATGGGAGCACTTCAACACGAAATCATAGGCCGGCAGCACCAAGCCTCTCTCCACCAGTCGTGCCGCTTCGGCTTCATACATGTCAAAAAACGTAAATAATCCCTTGGTATCCGCCTCTTCGAAGTTGTATTGGGAATACTCAACTTCGTTTTGATAAAACACATCGCCGTAGGAGATGCCGTTCACCCACTCCAAGTCGAAAATGCTGTCGACCTTTTGGATAAACATCCCGATGCGCTCCACACCATAGGTAATCTCCGCCGATACCGGCTTGACGTCAAGTCCGCCTACCTGCTGGAAGTACGTGAACTGGGTAATTTCCATGCCGTCAAGCCACACTTCCCAGCCTAAACCCCAGGCACCTAGTGTGGGAGACTCCCAATCATCTTCCACAAACCGAACATCGTGCTGCTGCAGAGGGATCCCTAAGGCTTCAAGACTTCCCAAGTAAAGATCTTGAACATCATCGGGCGATGGCTTAAGTATCACCTGGTATTGATAGTAATGCTGCACGCGATTGGGGTTTTCGCCGTAGCGGCCATCGGTGGGGCGCCGGCATGGCTGGACGTACGCCGTATTCCAAGGCTCCGGCCCCAGCGCCTTCAGAAACGTAGCCGGCGCCATCGTCCCGGCGCCCATCTCCGTATCATAGGGCTGATAGATGATGCATCCTTGATCTGCCCAATATTCCTGCAGAGCAATGAGGATTTGCTGAAGATTCACAGGGATCCCTCCTTGATTTCAATGCACACACAAAAAAACTTTCGTCCTCGTACAGGGACGAAAGGTTCTTCCGCGGTTCCACCCTGGTTGGTGCCCCGCTATACAGCACCCACTCAAGTTCTGTGCTCTAGGACGCCTTCCAACAAGACCCCGTCCCCGGCTCTCACCTTCCCCGGGTTCTCTGCTTACGGGCAGCATTTGCTGTACTTCTTCCCTTCAGCGCACAGACGACTATTCCATTGCCTATAATATAGCAGAGGACAGGGACATTGTCAATCCACGGGCGATGTTGGCGAGGTGGAGTTCTTCTCTTTTCCACGACTGGGAGGCGCCGGCTTCTGCACGGTGGATAGGAAGTCAAGCGATTTCAAGGGCCGTTCCAATCGGTAGCTGATATACGACTGCATTAACTGCGACAGCTCCTCGAGAGCGTTGTCCGAAGGATGCAGAATGTTGACGCGTGCGTAGTCCCAATGCAGCAGCCGTTTCATCCACTGCCAGCCATTGGGGCTCAGGGGCCTGACACCCCGAAACTGACTTCGGCAGGCGGGACACACTGCACCGCCTTCTACGGTGAAATAGATCTGGGACTCCAAAGGGCTATGACAGGAAATACACGCTTCCATCTGCGGCTCATAACCAAGAAACTGCATCAACCGGAGTTCAAACACCCGCAGGGCAAACCGAAATCGACCCTGCTTACCCAACTGGAATGTATTGGATAGCAGATAAAACAGATCAGGATTGGGTTCGCCTTCTTCAATAAGTACATCCATGACCTCGGCCGCATACATCGCTGATGCCATCCAGTCTAAGTCTTCACGGAACGCTTGATAGGAATGGATGATATCCCCTTGACTCAGCGTATCCAACTGCTTGCCCTTAAACAGTATATAGCGGCCGTGGGTGAACACTTGAGCCGGTCCCATCAGACGGTTGCGGGGGCGTCTGGCTCCTCGAGCCGCCGCTCTAACTTTTCCATGCTCTTTGGTATACAGGGTGACCAATGTATCTGCTTCTCCCAGGCTGCGGGTACGCAGGACGATTCCTTCTGTCTTATACACCACGCCAACTCATCCTTCCCCCATGCGCCACTGCGCTACCGACCCCAAAACCGAAAGAGCAGGGTCAGCAGAATGCTTAACAGGACAGACGTCCCCAGTGGCAGAAAAATCGTCAACCCATTGCGGCGGATCACAATATCCCCGGGCAGACGGCCCACCATGGGCAGCGACCAGCCGAAATGGAACAGCAATCCCAAGATAATCAAGACTGCACCCATAGCAATAAGCATTCGTCCCATATGATCCAAGGCTGCTCCTCCTATACCTCGGGCCGTGCCAGTCCTAGGTAGTCGTATCCGGGCCCCGTCACCATACGGCCCCTAGAAGTACGCTGCAGGAGCCCTAACTGCATTAAGTACGGCTCATACATGTCCTCAATGGTATTGGCCTCTTCCCCGACGGATGCGGCCAATGTGTCCACGCCTACGGGTCCGCCGGCGTAAATATGGATAATCGTCTCCAAAAGCTTTCTATCCAGGGGATCCAATCCCTGGGCGTCGATATCAAAAAGTGCCAAGGCCTCTACAGCTGTGTTCTTGGTAATGCAGTTGTCAGCCCGCACCTGAGCGAAGTCCCTGACGCGCCGCAGCAATCGATTGGCCACTCGGGGTGTACCGCGAGATCTGCGTGCGATTTCACTGGCTCCTTCCCTGTCGATCTGCACGTCCAAAATATCCGCCGCCCGGCGGATAATAATACTGAGATCTTTTTCTTCGTAAAACTCTAAGCGGTGGATCACCCCAAACCGATCCCGCAGCGGGGAAGTCAAAAGCCCCGCCCTCGTCGTCGCACCCACCAAGGTAAACGGCGGTAGATCCAACCGAACGGAACGGGCTCCAGGGCCTTTCCCAATTATGATGTCCACAGCCCGGTCTTCCATGGCTGGATATAAAACTTCTTCCACACTGCGGCTCAAGCGGTGTATTTCGTCCACAAACAGTACATCGTTCGGCTGCAGGTTAGTCAAAATCGCGACCAGATCACCCTGCCGCTCAACCGCTGGTCCTGAAGTGGTGTGAATTCCCACATCCAGTTCATTGGATATGATATGGGCTAGGCTTGTCTTCCCCAAGCCCGGCGGACCATAAAGAAGCACATGGTCCAACGCCTCTCCCCGCTGCCGGGCAGCCGTGATGAATAACTCCATCAACTGCTTCACCTTGTCCTGGCCTATATACTCGGACAATGTTCTCGGGCGCAGCGTTGTATCCAGTTCCCAATCATCGGGCCGTTTCCACCCGCTGACCAGACGTTCTTCTTCCATGGATTATCGACCTCGTTTCGCAGCATGCTTCGTCAGTGCAGCCTTCAAAAGAGCCTGCAGATCGTAGAATTGATCGATGTCGGACCCGATATTGCCCAGCATGGCATCGGACTCTGCCTGGCTATACCCCAAAGCTTGCAGCGCATCCCGGGCGTCTTCCAAAATGCCGCCCTTAGGCACAGGCGGCGGTTCGGCATCGGTCCAATCTTCCCCGGCCAAAGCATCGACAGTGTCCTGAAGCTCCAGTATGAGACGTTCTGCCGTCTTTCGTCCGACTCCGGAGATCTTCGTCAGTGCCTTAGTGTCCTTTCTTTGCACGGCGCCGATGAACTCTGGGGGGTTCATGGCGGTCAAAATACCAAGAGCCGTTTTCGGACCCGCCCCAGACACGGCAATAATCCGCTGGAACAGCTCTTTCTCTTCCAACGTCGCGAATCCGTATAAGGCAGCTGCATCTTCCTTCAGCTGCAGATATGTATGCACCGATACGTCATCGCCAACAGGGCCAAGAGAGGCCAAGCAGGCACCGGTCACAAGCATCTGATAGCCCACACCATGGACGTCAATGATCACTTGATTCCCGGCTGTCTCATAAAGCCTTCCGCGCAACACGGCAATCATGAGCGACTCACTTCCCATCCGCGTCCGTTATATGCATGGCAGATGCCCACTGCCAAGGCATCGGCCGTATCGTCAGGCTTTGGGGTGGACTGCAGGCCTAAAAGCAGCCTCACCATATATCCGACCTGTTCCTTGTCGGCCCGGCCTTGTCCGGTCACCGCCTGTTTGACTTGGAGCGGCGTGTATTCCGCCACAGGTATGCTGCTGCAAGCAGCCGCCAAAATTACAACACCCCGGGCCTGGCCGACGGCCAGCGCTGTGGTGACATTGCGGTTGAAAAACAGCTGCTCCACGGCCATGGCATCGGGTTCGAACTCGGTCAGCAGTGCACAGACCTGTTCATAGATGCGGCGCAGTCTCGCATCTACTGCCTGACAGGACTCGGTTCGTATGGCTCCATAGCCGAGCGTACGAACCTGACCGCTTCGATTCGTCTGCACGATTCCATATCCCGTGATGGCAGTACCGGGGTCGATACCCAAAATAATCATAGTCCGTCATACCTTCCCGTACGCATATTCGACACTGCACCCTGCTGGTTCCTGCTCCGTCATGAGAAAAACACGGCCGAAAACCGTGTTTATCCCTCAGCCAAGTCGTGATTGGTATATACTTCCTGCACATCATCCAGATCCTCAAGGCCGTCGACGAGCTTCTCCAGAAGCTCCTGTTCTTGACCGGATACGACCACCGTATTCTGAGGAATCATGGCAATTTCTGCAGCCAAGAAGACGAAGGACTGATCCAGCGCTTGCTTAACCGCCTGAAAGTAGCTCGGATCCGTGAAGATCTTGTAGACGCCGTCGTCCTGTACAATATCTTCTGCCCCCGCTTCGAGGGCTTCGAGCATCATCTCGTCTTCATCGGTCCCGTCCGCATCCACGACCAACAGCCCTTTTTTGCTGAACATCCAAGACACGCATCCTGCTTCTCCAAGGTTGCCGCCGTACTTGGAGAAACGATGGCGGATTTCTCCCGCTGTCCGGTTGCGATTGTCGGTCAATGAATGCAGTAATATGGCTACGCCGCTTGGGCCATACCCTTCGTACACCACTTCTTCATAGCTTTCTCCGCCGGCATCGCCGACACCGCGGGCAATGGCCCGCTCAATATTGTCATTGGGTACATTCTCTGCCTTTGCCTTATCTATCGCCAATCGCAATTTGAAATTGGTCTCCGGATCGGGGCCTCCTTCCTTGGCCGCAACCGTAATTTGCCGCGCCAATTTCGTAAAGACAGCCCCTCGCTTGGCATCTTCTCGCATTTTTTTGTGTTTGATATTCGCCCACTTGGAATGCCCCGCCATGCGATCACATCCTTTCCCTTCGTTATTTTAGCATATCCCCCACGGGATTGCCAATGCGGCCGCTGCTCTCACATCCCTTCCAGACAGGGTGCTTACAGCTATGTACGTTGACTTACAGACTCATCCTGCCCGTTGATTTCTCGGCTTCCTTCATCACGGTTCATAAGGAGGATTTTGCCGGACATTCGTGAATAATCCTTACAGATAAGGGCGGCGGAATGTATCTTTCAGCACACCGTTTCCCGGCCAAGGACAGCCGCTGTTTTACTGCCCATTCAGAGCCTCTGTCCGCTTCGGACATAGGAAAGAGCGAGAGGACTGGGAGGATGATGCCATTGTCTGTGAAACGTCGTTCGCTGCCGACATACCAGCAGATTGCTGCCTTTTTCCTGCCTCTATCCTTAACCAGTTTGATCATTACGCTCTCCCATTCCGTAGTCAATGCCGGCGTCGCCCGCACTCCAGAACCAGAGATCGCCTTAGCCGCCTACGCCTTAGCCCGCAGTCTCGTTATGCTGATCGAGAACCCAATGTTCATGGTGCGACAGACGGCGGCCTCGTTAGTTCGAGACTGGCCCTCTTATATACAGGTACGCCGATTCGTCTATACAGGCGCTGCTGTCATCACCCTATTATTGGCTGGTTTGGCATTTACTCCACTGGGTTTATGGGTTCTGTCTGAAGTGATGGGTGCTTCCCCGGTAATATCTCAGCAAGCCCATACCGCCCTGATGGTACTGTTCCTGCTTCCGGTTTTCACCGTCGCACGAAACCTTTACCACGGCATCGCGATCATCGCCCGTCAGACAATTCTAGTGCCCATATCGACCATTGTAAGACTGATCGTAATGACCGGGATAATTTTCGGTCTTGCGTATCTCACAGAACTCCCCGGAGCAGTCAGCGCAAGCCTGGCCTTTACAGGGGCTTTTTGTGTGGAAGCTGTCGTCATGCGTCAAAAAGCAAAGCCGCTTCTGCGCATTCGAACAATCTTCCCCCGAGAAGCCAAGGAAAAAGCGCTGCACACAGCGGATATTAGCCGGTTTTTCTTTCCTCTCGTTGTGACAACCTTTGTGGCCACATCATTCGGTCCGCTGATCAACACGGGACTAGCTCGCGCCGAGGGACCAGAAATTGCTTTGGCGGCGTACTCGGTGGGGCACGGCCTTGGTCTGATGGTGCTTGCCCCCATAGGCATGCTGCACCAGTGCACGCTGGCCTTTGCACGGGTGGAGGCGCCGGGCACATTCCGGATCACGAAACGCTTTACGACGCTGTTTGCCCTCGGCGCCTCGGTGTTGATGGCGTTGATCGGCTTTTCGTCTGTGGGACCGTGGGTGCTCGGAACCCTAATGGGAGTAACCCCAGCTGTGGAAAACGCAGCACTGGCAGTGATGCAGATTATGAGTCTGCTGCCGCTTCTGTTTGGATGGCGAGAGTACCTCTGGGGTGTTCTCATGCAGCACCGAGAAACAAAACTGATCGGTGCAGGAAAAGCTGTCAACCTCCTGGTAGTCATTGCCACCCTTGTTGTTTTACTGTGGCAGGACATCCCAAACCCAGCCAGCGCTGGGGCCTGGGCTATGGTTGTCGGGGAGTTGTCCGATTGTATTTTCCTGCAGTTCGCTTATCGGCGGACGTCCTTGTACGCCGTCCGCAGGCAGGCCCTGCAAAAGGAAAGAGACGCTCGGCTGTGATTTTTCGCCGATCTTGGCAGGAAATTGAAACCAAGCAGCGAAGTAACTGCTATGGGATAGGAATCATCACCATTATGCTTAGGGAGGCATGTTGTTCATGAAAAAGTTTGGCGACATTCTGCGCAGTGGCGATTGGAAGAACGAGAAACACGTACCGGTAATCTCCGCTCCAGAATCCGCTGCGGCCGACGAACCCCTCGATATTTCCGTCGAAGTTGGCGCCGACATCCCCCACCCGAACACAACCGAACATCACATCCGCTGGATCAAACTTGTGTTTCAGCCGGCTGATGGATTTGCCTACGAACTAGGCGATGTACAGTTTACGGCCCATGGAGAGGCAGTAAAAGGCGCCAACGAAGGCCCGGCCTACACCGAGCCGAAGGGTACGTTTAAGGTCCGCCTGAAGGGCAGTGGTACGCTTTTAGCCCAGAGCTACTGCAATATCCACGGACTTTGGGAAGACTCCAAAGCGATCTCGGTTCAGTAATTTGCGTAAAAACAGCAAAAGCGGCCTCGCCTGACACACCTTAGTGGAGCGAGGCCGCTTTTTTACTGTTCCGCAGTATGTCCAGGATTCTACTGGTGCCATTGGAAAAAGCTGACCGTCCCATGGAGCTCTGCATGACAGCCCGCTGCTGCCAACCGTGCTCTAGCGCCGTGCGGAAATTGCCATCGGCGAACTCCTCTTCGCGGAGGATATGGGCAAACCCCTGTTTTTGAAAGGACTCGGCATTCAAGATCTGATCGCCGCGGCTGCGGGCCTCCGATAGAGGAATGAGAAGACTGGGGATACGAAGGGCCAAGAGCTCCATCAAAGTATTAGCCCCCGCGCGGCTGACCGCGAAATCGGCAGCAGCCAAAAAATGTGAAAGCTCGGGACCAGCATATTCAAATTGTTTGTATCCCGATATATCGTTCAAGTCCCGGCGCAGGTGGCCGCGGCCGCAAAGATGAATAACATTGAAGCGTTCTGTTAGCCAAGAAAGGCCCTGCCATACACGTTCATTGATGACCAGTGAACCTTGGCTGCCCCCCATTACCAAAAGACAAGGCAAGTTCTCCGCAAAACCGCATATTTGCTTTCCCCTCGCCCGGCTGCCCTGCAGCAGCTCTTCCCGAACCGGGGTTCCCGTGACCTCTCCCTTCCCTGGCGGGCAATGGGCCAGGGTTTCGGGAAACGTAGTGCACACCTTGACCGCAAACGGCATGACCAGCCGGTTGGCTAACCCAGGGGTGTAGTCGGACTCATGCAGAACAAGCGGGAGCTTCCTCATACTTGCCGCTAAAGCCACCGGTACCGAGACGAAACCACCCTTAGAGAAGATGATGTCGGGGTCAATTGCCCCCAAGAGGCGAAACGCTTGATAGGTACCTTTGAGAACACGGAACGGATCGGTGAAATTCTTCCAGTCGAAGTAGCGGCGCAGTTTTCCAGTGGATATACCATAAAAGGGTACGTCTCTGACCAAGTCACGCTCAATCCCGTCGACACTGCCAATATAATGAATGGACCACCCATCATGCTGCAAGTGCGGCAAAAGAGCCAAATGGGGCGTAACATGGCCCGCCGTTCCACCCCCCGTCAGCACTATACAAGGCACCGGTGCTCCCCCTTTCCCTAGCGAGTACTCATTAGATAGACTAACAGACTTTTGCAGGTTTTCCAATGCCCTTGTGGAATATGATAGAAACTACGTCGTGGCCTCTCGATCCAGCCACGGAAGCTGGCGGACGGACCGGAGTGGGGTCCGCGAACGTCATTCTGTGCAGAAGCCGCATTGCTGCTGTATGAAAAGCCTGCTTCTTCATGGGTAGCTCTAGGAAGGCTGCAAGCAGATGTTTTGGTTGTATTGCACTGCAATTGGCAAAACGCAATTCCTCGTCTGCAGAGACTGCCCGCTGGCCTAGACTGACGGCCCGCCAATCAGTGGCGGGCTTCCACTCCATGAAGCCCCGCAACCCTAGCCAACAAAGCAGAGATTGCATCGGCCATGGATGGGCAAGCTTCTTCCCGGTGGACGTCGGCGGGAATTGCCGTACTTAGGACCTCGGGGGACAGAGCGAACATGATCGAAAAGGCAGTACGATGGGTGCCCTCGTTTTGACTTTCCGGTGCAAATGGCCGTCCCGCGGGAGCCAAGCAATGGGCACAGATCTGTCGTTCACAGCTTAGCTATGACAGGCCCATGACGGCGCGATGCACCGTTCGATGGCCAGTGCTGTGCATCGGGAAACGTTCGAGGGAAGAACTCCATTGGCTATCATTGGAGGACGAAGTCCACAAAGTCAAGATTTGATAGCTACGGACAGCAGACGTACGGCCAGTCAGAGAATCCTCGCTGCCAATGTCACAAGAACCTGAGAGGCCATCGTAATTCTAGGAGGGATTGCATTATGGGTAGGACTGCCTTTTTTCAAGGAAAGTACGTTCCTATGGAGGAAGCTAAGATTGGTATCATGACACATGCCTTCCTGTATGGTACCGCATGTTTTGAAGGTATACGCGGCTATTGGAACCAAGAGCGCGACGAAATGTTTGTCTTTCGGATGAAAGAACATTATCAGAGAATGCTGCAATCCATAAAACTGCTGCGCATAAAAACGGATTATACCATTGACGATCTCTGCGAGATCACACTGGAAGTCCTTAAGCAGTGCGGCGATCGAACGGATGTCTATGTTCGGCCGATTTTCTATAAAAGCTCCGAGTTCGTAGGTGTCAAGCTGGATGATCTGGAAGATGATTTCCTGCTTTTCTCGGTACCTTTCGGCGACTACTTGGATCTGGCCAAAGGACTGCATGTAAAGGTTTCATCATGGCGCCATCTCGATGATAACACGATTCCCATGCGCGCCAAAATCAACGGTGCCTACGTCAATGCTGCCCTGGCCAAGTCTGATGCACTGATGGATGGCTATGATGAAGCCATTTTCCTCGACAGTCGCGGCCATGTCTCTGAAGGCAGCGCTGCCAACCTCTTCATTGTACGGGACGGAAAGCTTATCACCCCGCCGGTCACGTCCGACATACTAGAAGGCGTGACCCGGAATACCATCATCGAGCTGGCCCGCGAGGAACTGGGCATTGAAACCTTGGAGCGGGAAATAGATCGCACAGAGCTGTACACCTGCGATGAAGCATTCTTTGTCGGGACCGGAGCCCAGGTCAGCTGCATAACGCAGATCGATCATCGACCCGTTGGAACGGGCGCCATCGGCGAACTAGGCAGGGATATTCAACGCATTTATTTCGATGTCGCCAAGGGGAAGGTGCCCCAATATTCCCAGTGGCGAGAGCCCGTCTATAATCGATAGTGGAATCGACTCCCCTGGAAAACTCTGGGGGATTTCTTACTGGCCTGGTAAGGCTTTCGGAAACTGCACAACTATGTTACACTAAAGCACAACGGTAATGAACGATGTTAGGCATCGTCATCGGTATTGGCCTAAATTTTGATTTTTGCACCGACGTATTTTGCCGGCCGCGTGCACACGACCCGGTTTCGGCCCGAGGAGGCAGAAGACATGAGCAGCCAATGTTGCAGAACCTTGACAGAGCGGTACGACATGGGCTGGTTGGCCCGCAATATCGCCGAGGCCAATCTGTTCGCCGAAAGCTCTGACACGGCTTCTTTTCGCGTAGCTGCAGAACCCCTTAAATTGGATCGCTCCTTGATTGCGTCTCTCGAACGATTCGGCAAAGCACTGCACCGGTTTAACCAAGCGGTGCAAGAGCTCTATTTTTCGGCCCGAGACGGACGCCAACCGCACTGGGTTAAGGAATATCTTGACATGGGCAAACCCGACAGTGTACTAGATTATGCCGCCATGCGCCGCTTTCGATCGGATCTGCCGAGGATTATCCGACCTGACCTAATCCTCACAGAGGACGGGTATACCGCCACAGAACTGGATTCGGTCCCAGGTGGTTTCGGTCTCACTGCATGTCTGTCTGAACTCTACAGCCAGCGGGGACAGTCCGTCCTAGGCGGCGGTTCGGGCATTATCGACGGGTTTGCAGCGTTGCTGAAGGCGGCCACCGGCATGGACCGTCCGACCACAGCCATTGTCGTAAGCGATGAAGCCCAGGATTATCTAGGAGAGATGCAGTGGTTAGCCCGTGCCCTGCGGCAACGGGGCTTCGATGTCGAGGCGGTAAACCCCAAAGACATCTCTTTTCAGGAAGATGGCCTTTACATGGGCTCTGGGGCTTGCTATAGAAGAATTCACGGGGTGTACCGCTTTTTTGAACTCTTTGACCTGAAAAATATCCCAAAGATCGATCTGCTCTTGTACGCCGTTCGCAAGCAGTTAGCGGTCATTACGCCGCCGCTCAAGCATTTCTTTGAAGAAAAGATGCTCTTTGCACTGTTCTGCCACCCACAGCTGACCAATTTTTGGAAACAGCAGTTGGGCGAAGAAACGTACGAACTGTTGAAGCAGGTCTTTCCGCAAAGCTGGATCGTAGATAACCGTCCTCTGCCGCCGTATGGTGTCATTCCAGGGCTCACCATCGGAGGGCAGGCCATAAACCAGTGGTCCCAGCTGACTGAAGCGACGAAAAAGGAACGCGAGCTAGTCCTCAAAATTTCGGGTTTTTCGCCCGATGCCTGGGGAAGCCGCGGCGTTACCATCGGCCATGATGTCAGCGGCAAAGATTGGACGCAGTCCCTTGAAGCCAGTCTCAAAGCGTTCAGCCAGGGATCTCCCTATGTACTGCAGCGGTTTCACAAGGGGGCGCGCGTTTCTGCCGACTATTTTGATGAAGATAGTGGCGACATGCATTCCATGCAAGGGCGAGTGCGTTTGTGCCCCTATTATTTCGACACGGGCCGTGATGTAGAAATGGTAGGCGTTCTTGCAACCATGTGTCCGTTGAATAAGAAACTGATCCATGGTATGCGGGATGCCATCATGGTTCCCGTAGCGGCGGAGTAGGGCATCTGAACGTTTGCCTGCACTGAAGCATTCGCCGTCAAAGCCTGTATATTCGTTGCACGGAAAGGGGCGGGCCGATGACCGTCGATATCAATCCCATTTTTGTTGAACTTGGACCGGTGACGATCTACTGGTACGGCATCTTTATGGCTTTGACTGTAATCACAGCCTACCTGGCCTCCCGTCACCTGGCTTTGCACTACGGAATTTCGGAGAAGATACTTGATGATGTGATGATCAAGTTGGCCGTGGTTGCGTTCATCGGTGCCCGATTGGGTGTTGTTTTGACAAACTTGTCGTATTATCTGCAGCATCCGATGCAGATCCTTTCCCCGGCTGGCCTTGGGTCACACGGAGCCATAGGAGCGGTGATGCTCATCGGCTGGTTTGTTACAAGACGGGCAGGCATCCGCTATTGGACCTTAGCGGATGCAGGTGCCATCTGCCTTCCGATTGGACATGTCTTCATTCGACTGGGCAATTTCATGAATGCAGAGCTCTATGGTACCGCTTCCGACCTGCCGTGGGCCATAGATTTCCCGACCACCCCAGGGCCCGTCCATCCCGTACAGCTGTATGAAGCGGGCTTTGCATTGCTTTTTCTTCCCTTGGCGTGGAGATGGGCCAAGAGCCCTGCCTACCCCGGTCAAGCATTTTTCCGGATTGTCCTCGTCCACTCCGTGGTCCGGCTGTTGCTCGATTCTATCCGCCAGCACACCGACCCTATGGGGCCCTTCGTGCTGACGCAGTGGGTGGCTTTGGGTCTGGCCGCGCTTTGTATTTTCATGATGTACTACCAATCCAAAAAAGCCTCTTCCCTATAGGAAGAGGCTTTTTCGAAGCTTTATTTCACCACCAAATTCAAAATCCGGCCAGGCACGTAAATGGCCTTTACCACGGACTTATTTCCTTTGGCATTCTGTACGGCCGTGATCCCTTCCGCAGCTTGTTCCACCTCGTCCTGCGACGCGTCGGCCGCCACGGTAACGGTACCTCGCGTTTTGCCATTGACTTGCACCGCCACAGTCGCTTGGTCCTGAACGAGCTTCTCAGGATCTGCTTCTGGCCATTGCGCCGTGAATACAGACCGGGTATGCCCCATGCGGGCCCAAATTTCCTCGGCCAGATGCGGTGCCATGGGAGCTAGAAGAACAGTCAGGCTCTCTAGGCTTTGTCTGTCTACAGCCTTTCCGGCCTCGTTAAGGTACTCCATGAATGCACTGACGGCGGTATTGAGCTTAAACGACTCGATTCGTTCTGTCACAGTCTGGATCAGCCGATGAAGTCGTTTTTCCTGGTCACTGTCCAACGCCGGCTGCTGTTCCATGCTGCGCATCGCCAGACTCCAAAATCTTTGGATGAAACGGTGAATTCCTTCTATTCCGCCGTCCATCCATTCGGCATCCACCTCCGGGGGCCCAATGAACAGTTGGTACATCCTCAAAGCATCAGCTCCGTAGTGCTCTACCAAATCATCTGGATTGACCACATTCCCCTTGGATTTGCTCATCTTCGCGCCGTCTTTGCAGATCATACCCTGGTTGAACAGTCGCTTAAACGGCTCGTCAAAGTCAACGACACCAATGTCTTTAAGGAACATGGTATAGAAACGGGCATACAGCAGGTGGAGCACCGCGTGTTCCACGCCACCCACGTACAGATCAACGGGCATCCAATATCGGATTGCCTCCGGCGACGCCAGTTCGTCATCGTTGTGCGGATCCGTATAACGCAGGAAGTACCAACAAGAACCAGCCCACTGCGGCATGGTATTGGTCTCCCGACGAGCGCTGCCTTTGCACGCAGGACAGGTTGTCTGCACCCAGTGATCGATGGCCGCAAGCGGAGACTCACCAGTGCCCGTGGGCTGGTACCGCTCGACGTCTGGAAGTTCCACAGGCAAATCGTCCTCAGGTACCGGAACCTCACCGCACCTTGGACAGTGTACAATGGGAATAGGCTCGCCCCAGTAACGCTGTCTCGAAAAGACCCAGTCGCGCATCTTGTACTGCACTTCTGCACGTCCTAGACCCTTTTCGGCCAATGACTCTGTTACTCTTTCCTTGCCCTCTGCGGTGCTCAATCCATTAAACGGGCCGGAGTTCACCATAATACCATCCATCACAAACGGAAGGTCGGGAATGGTTCCGTCGGTATCCGCTATCACGGGCCGGATAGGCAGATCAAAGGTCTGGGCAAACTCATAGTCACGTTCGTCATGGGCCGGAACGGCCATGATCGCACCGCTTCCGTATTCAACGAGGACATAGTCGCTGACCCAAATGGGAATCCGTTCGTCATTGACAGGATTGATGGCGTACGAACCGGTAAAGACCCCGGTCTTCTCCCGGCTTACCATGCGTTCCACCGACGATTTCGCGGCCGCCTGCCTGACATATTCCTCCACCTTCGCCTTATATCCGGGGGCTGTCAACTCGGTAACCAACTCATGTTCTGGTGCCAGGACCATATACGTGGCACCAAACAAGGTATCGGGACGAGTCGTAAATACATCCAACCGCCGATCATGGCCCTCAAGCGGAAATTCGATGGAAGCCCCCTCGCTGCGGCCAATCCATGACTCCTGCATTCGCAGGACCTTTTCCGGCCAGTCCAATGTCTTGAGGCTATCCAGCAGGCGGTCAGCATAGGCGGTGATCTTAAGCATCCACTGTTTTAAATGCTTCTTTTCCACATCCGAGCCGCAGCGTTCACAGGCACCTCCCACCACTTCTTCATTGGCTAAGCCCGTTTGACACGAAGGACAGAAGTTTATGGGCATTTCCTTCTGATAGGCCAGTCCTTGCTTGTACATCTGCAGGAAGATCCATTGGGTCCACCGATAGTATTGGGGATCTGTGGTGCTGATTTCCCGGCTCCAGTCATACATGGCTCCGATCTCGTGCAGCTGCCGCTTAAAATTTTCGATGTTTTCGTCTGTGGAAACCGACGGATGAATGCCTTTCTTTATGGCATCATTTTCCGCTGGAAGTCCAAATGCATCCCAACCCATGGGATGGAGTACTTGGTAACCCTGAAGAGTTTTGTAGCGGCTCCAGACGTCACTGAGAACGTATCCCCTCCAATGG
The DNA here is from genome assembly GCA_003551965.1 of Clostridiales bacterium. Classification (GTDB taxonomy): domain Bacteria; phylum Bacillota; class Limnochordia; order Darwinibacteriales; family B1SED10-159; genus B1SED10-159. The sequence goes on from PUOC01000008.1 coordinate 21,808, forward strand.
CCCACGTGCAGACCAGTGCCAGAAGGATAGGGGAACATGTCCAAACAGTAGAACTTCGGCTTCTCCGTATCCATCCTTACTTGATGAAGCGATTGTTCCTCCCAGCGTTTGCGCCATTTTTGTTCGATTTCTCTGTGATTGTACATTGCCACGTTTGTCCGCCTCCCAAAAACACATAATAAAAAGGACCTCTTCTGCCCTGTTCGAGACGAAGAGATCCGCGGTACCACTCGAATTGGCATTGATCGCCAATGCCCACTCTTTTCCCGGTAACGGCAGGCAACCGCTTGGGCTTACTTCCTTTCAGCCCAAGACTCCGGGGAGAGTTCACCTTGCAGCCGGAACCGCTTCTCACCAAACAGCGGCTCTCTGGATCCAGCCGACAAAGCTAATAGGCCCCATCAACGCTTTGCATTGCGATTATATACGTATTATAAGCCAACACATCGAGATTGACAAGGGCATGCTGGCAAAAAACGTCCTGAAGGCATGGACGCGCTCAGCCCTGCAGGCGGATTTTGGCGAAGCGGCGCTTGCCCACCTGGAGAACCACACCGTCCCGGGCCGGCCAATCCAGATCTGGATCTGTCATTACTTTGCCGTCGATTTTTACACCGCCCTGCCGTATCAGACGCCGAGCCTCGCCGCTGGAGTTGGCAAATCCCGCCTCTCTGAGCAACTTCACAATCCATATCCTTCCGTCGTCTAGCTGTTCTAGCCCTAAGGGCAGTTCCTCCATATTCTGCGGCAGCTCCCGTTCGCTGAATACCCGTTGGAAGTATGCTTCACCAACACGGGCCCCCTCCTCGCCGTGAAAGCGCGTTGTCACCAGCTGCGCCAGACGCTTCTTTGCGTCACGGGGATGCAATGAACCTTCATCCATTTTTCGTTTCATGGCATCCAATTCGACCAGGGGCACATCAGTGATCAGTTCGAAGTACATCCGCATCAGAGAATCCGGAATAGACATAATCTTGCCATACATGTTTTCCGGGGTCTCATGGAGACCGATGTAATTGTCCAGGGACTTACTCATCTTCTCGCCGCCGTCAGTTCCCAGTAGAATCGGATTGCACACCCCCGCCTGCGGTTCTTGTCCCATATCTTTCTGTATATCTCGCCCGACCAGAATATTGAACTTCTGATCGGTCCCGCCCAGTTCAACATCGGCTCGAATCATACCCGAGTCATATCCCTGCATCAACGGATACACCAGTTCATGGATGGAAATGGGCATTTGGCTGTGATAGCGCTTTGCGAAATCGTCCCTTTCGAGCATCCGGGCCACGGTCATCCGAGACAGCAGTTTCATGACATCCTGAAATCCCATGGGAGCAAACCAAGAACCGTTATAAACAACCTCTGTTTTCTCCTGGTCTAGTATGGAAAAGGCCTGCTCCTGGTAGGTCTTGCAGTTTTCCATCACTGCTTCGTGGTCTAACTGGGGCCTCGTCTTATTTCGTCCACTGGGATCGCCTACCATGGCTGTATAGTCTCCGATAATCAGAATGCAATGATGCCCAAGGTCCTGAAACTGCTTCATTTTCAGCACAGGAATAATATGGCCTAAGTGCAGATCGGTTCCGGTTGGATCGACACCCAACTTAACCCGCAGCGGGCGCCGCTCGGTAATGGATCTCTTCAGCTTGCTGCGCAGTTCTTCTTCGGGAAAAACGTCGTCTGCACCTCGCGTAATGCGCTCCCATTGTTTCTCAAAGCTGGTTTCCATTGTAATCACCCCTATTCGCAGAATATCAAAAAAGCCCATCCATCCACTTAGGGACGGACAGGCCGCGTTACCACCCTGATTCAGACCGCCACGGGCGGCTGCACTCAACGTTCCGCTAACGGCGAACGACGCCGGAGGCCTCTTTAGTTATCGTTCAAAGCCCCAAGTCATGGAGGTAATTTCAGCACAGGCCAGCACCGGTTTCCAGCAACCACCGGCTCTCTGTAGAAGTATCCTGCACCTACTGCATCCAATCAACCCTGTTGTTCTATTATCCTGTTCGTTGTATTATAGCACAGGGTGCGTATGGCAGACAACTAAAACTGCGTTGTCACATCCAAACATGTCCTGCCACACCTGTAGACGAGAGGTGCACTGCGAAACTGTATAACAAACGAATGCTCGATACAGCCCATACTTCTGTGATATAATGTTAGTTAACCCGCAGTGTGGAGGTGGCCCTATGGCGATGTCAAAACCAAAACGTGTCTTTATCATATTTGTGGTCAGCGTGTGTTCGATTCTTCTAGGGAGCACCTTTGGCGTCATCACTGCCTATTTCCGCACCACTCCCGATCTCGAAGAAGTGCAGTTCCATCAGGACTTTACTACCTATGTCTTTGATGTGGAAGGACGGCTGATCACAGATCTGTACCGCGAACACAGGGTTCCGGTTTCCATTGACATGGTACCCGAGCACGTACAGCAAGCTGTGATCGCCGTGGAAGACGACCAATTCTACGATCATCACGGTGTTAACTTTTACGCATTTGGACGGGCCATCTGGGTCAATCTGCGGGAGCAGCGGTTCGCCCAGGGCGGGGGCACTATCACGATGCAGTTAGCCCGGAACGTTTTTCTCACGCCGGATAAGACCATTATTCGCAAGTTAGAGGAGTTTCTGTGGGCTTGGCAGATAGAGAGAAAGTATGCCAAGGAAGAGATTTTAGAAGCATATTTGAATGAGGTACATGCCGGCCACGGAGCCAATGGAGTGGAGGCTGCATCAAAGCTCTATTTCGGAAAGTCTGTGGAAGATTTGTCCCTTGCTGAGGCTGCCTTAATTGCTGGCGTGATTCGCTGGCCCGTTCGGTATTCGCCGTTTAACAACCCTGATATCGCTCTGCAGCGCCGTGACTTTGTACTCGCCCGCATGGAAGCCTTAGGCTTTATCTCGTCCAGTGAAGCCGAGGCCGCCAAAGAGGCTGAGTTAGAGTTAGCTGAACGGACACCCCGTACGGTCAATGCCCCTTACTTCGTAGATTATCTGCTCCAGGAACTAACGCCGCTGTTCGGGGAAGACCGCATATTCGGCGGTGGACTGCGCATCTACACAACACTGGATCTGGATAAACAGAAGGCTGCGGAAAAACACCTTCTTGAAGGCTTGCCCACCGGAAGGACAGACGCTGGTGGCCTGACGCAGCCCCAGGGGTCCATCGTCACCCTTGATGTAGAGACTGGTGAAATTCGAGCCATGGTCGGGGGCCGCGGCGAGGACCGCTTCAATCGGGCAGCGCAGGCCTTGCGGTCGCCGGGGTCAGCGATGAAGCTCTTCCCCTATGTCGCTGCCATCGACAGGGGCATGACACCGGCCCACGTTTACACCGATGAACCGACGGAATTCCGTTTGAGTACGGGCCAAACGTGGAGCCCGCGCAACTACGGAGGCAACTTCCGCGGCGATATGACCGTTCGCGAGGCGGTGGAGCGATCTACGAACGTAATCGCAGCCAAGGTTGTGGATGAACTAGGACTCCAGACGGTCATGGATTACAGTAAAAAAATGGGAATTTCGACGTTGGTAGAGCAGGGGCGCTCCAATGATATGGGTCTGTCGTCACTGGCTCTTGGGGGTCTGACACGAGGTATTTCTCCCCTGGAAATGGCATCGGCCTACGGTGTGGTTGCTAACCAGGGCATCCACGTCAAACCACTGGGGGTCCTGCGGGTCGAGGACTCCTTCGGCAATGTACTCTATGACAGCCAGACCGAACAGCGGGTCGTGCTGGAGCGACACTTGGCGCGGCCCTCGGCGCTGGTCACCTTCGAGACCTTGAGCCGGGTGCTGCCCGACACGGTCTGGCTGGCGAGCCTGACGCTGGTCGACGGCCGGCTGACACTCACCGGCTACAGCACCGCCGTTTCCCAGCTGCCCTCGCTGCTGGAGAGCGACCCCGCGTTCGAGGCCGCCGCGTTCACCGCGTCCAACGAGCGTCT
>PUOC01000100.1 GCA_003551965.1 Clostridiales bacterium
CCCGGCGGTGTCGTCGTCTTTGCTTACATCAACCGCATTGGCGCCTATGTCGGGGCCTGTGTCCACGACGAATATCGTCGCTTTTACCCAACCAAGGAAGCCAACCGCTGGGTCTTGGACCGCAGCACCGATGATGTCAACACCGACATTTTCCACTTTTCCATGCCTGAGGAAATGGAACAAGCAGCGGCCGAGCATGGATTCCAAAAGATCAAAAATGTGGGAACCGATTTCTTCATCACCGAAAGCATCGTCAATGCCATGGATGACGAGAAATTTGAAGCGTACATGGAATTGGCCGATCAGATGGCTAGCAGTGAGTCATGCACAGGCATGAGCAACCATGCGCTCCTGATTTGCCGCCGTTGACGAAATGATGACCGAACCAGGACGAAATGGAAGTTAGCTGGTTTGGCACCGCGACGGGCCGGATTCGCAGCGGCCGCAACCTTGCACCCATTGGCTGTTGCCGCGGATTTCCACAGGAATCTCGTGTATTGTCCTCGAAAGGCAGTGGAGTGGGCGAGGTGGTGAAGGCAGGGAACTGGGCCTCTCGTTGGTCAGGAACGGCGTGATTACCCGGTCCGTTGGAGGGCTCTCGCAAAAGAGAAAAAACATCAACGGGCAGCAAATTCGCAGTGTGGACCTTGACTAATCCATGCCGGCTATCGCGGAACTGAACGAAGCTGCCGACAACCTCTTCGGCTGTCTCTGTTTCGGGCTCCTCAAGAATACAAATGTCACCAAACCGGGTGGCTTCGCATGGGTTAATCCAAGGAAAAGCGCAAGACAGGATAGGATGGCAGGGATGGTCATAGACCCCATACCTGAAGGCAAGGGCATCTCGCGGCGTTTGGTGAACTTCAACAAAAACCCTGGTACTGCCAGGGCGAAATGGAGGCGGAGAAATGCAAACACCCAGAGACATAGTTGCTACGTTTTCCATTGTAGGTTTTGATCCGGAGACCCAGGAACTGGGTATCGCGGTGCAGTCCAAGTTTGTGGCGGTGGGCGCTGTGGTGCCGTGGGCGAAGGCCGGAGTTGGTGCAGTGGCGACCCAATCCCATGCCAACACCTCGTATGGGCCGGAAGGCCTCCATTTGATGGCCGCCGGCAATACGGCCCAGCAAACTCTCGATCAGTTGATCGCCGGGGATGAAGGCAGAGAAAAGCGTCAAGTGGGTATTGTGGATGCACAGGGCCGGACAGCCACCTTTACCGGCAGCGAATGTTTTGATTGGGCCGGTGGTTTGACGGGACACCATTATGCAGCCCAGGGCAACATTTTGGTGTCCGAAGCCACAGTGCAGGCCATGGGCAGGACCTTTGAGCAAACCGAAGGTTGTTTGGCTGAGCGCCTGTTGGCCGCTTTGGATGCCGGCCAGGCAGCGGGCGGAGATTCCCGAGGTAAGCAATCGGCTGCTTTACTGGTTGTGCGGGAGCGGGGCGGTTACGGTGGTTATAACGATAGGGCAGTGGATCTGCGGGTGGAAGACCATCCGGAACCTATCAAGGAACTCATCAGGGTCTATGATATCCACTCCCTCTACTTCGCCGACCCGGCCACGGCCAAAGTGGCTGCCATCGATGAGGCCATCTATGCAGAAATCGTTGATGCCTTGACGAAGTTAGGCTATCTAGACGATGGAAACAGCGGCGAAGACGCAGTATATGAAGCCTTTACGGCCTTTATTCAGACTGAAAACTTTGAAAACAGGCAGCGCCCTCGGGGCCAAGTGGACCGCGCAGTGCTGGAGTACTTGAAGCAGCAGGCAGACAGGACATAAAGACGAGGCCTGGCGCTAAGGATGATCTCCATAGATTGGGATCTGTGGTTGGCGATGGCGATTCCGCTGGGATTTCTGTTAATCCTGACAACAGCATGCAATGCGGCAACGGACTTCGATGGCCTCGAGGCTTCGGCCGAGGGTGTAGGTTTTGCCCAGCAGAAATACGATCACACACCCGCAGAGGCAGTGAGCGGCGCAGGTCGAGGGCCATGAGATCCGGTTTCCATGAGTCCGCTGGGGAAAACGGTTTCAACACTGTGTTCTTTCTAACCCTTACGGGGTCCCTCAATCGGCCGTCCTGATTTACCAAGACGAGTCTTTGCGGCGGTGATGGATCCGGAATTTCCAGCGAATGGCGGTTTTCCCATGGGCCGCCAAATAGTCCATGGCCTTGCGGCCAAAGATGAATCCGTAGGTACGCAGGATTTTGTCTAGCGATCCATATTCCTGGTCGGCTTCGTAGTCAAAGAAGTCAAAGTGAAGTTCGTCGGCCAAGACACGGTGGGATACGCCTTCTGTATCCACTTCGGTGACCCGTTTCTCGCCTAATATGATGGGCGCTAGTTCACCGCCATACCAGAAGGGAGCAATGCCGACTGTGATCACAATACCGCCTTTTCTTGTGACGCGCAGGCTCTCACTGGCGAATTGGCGAATGTCTTCAGGCTGGAAAAGCGGCAGCGTTATGGCCAGAACGAGATCAAAGTAGTTGTCTTTAAAGGGGATGTCCAGGGCAGTGCCAGGCACAAATGATGCGTTGAGAATTCCTGTGGCAGCGGTCTGCCTTAAGGCCACCGCTCGCATCGCGTCTTCGATTTCCAGGCCGATGACTTGCTCAGCCCATTGGGCAGCGGCCAGGGTGGAGCTGCCTGAGCCGGAGCCAACATCCAGGATGCGTCTGCCGGCCAGGTCGAAATGCTGTTGGAGAACCTCGAAGGTATTCGGATTCTTCGGCACCGCTGCAAATGCATCGTATACTTCGGGGAAGTCCCGGTAGAGGATGTCCCAGCGGTTTTCGATGGTTAACGGCAGTTCTTTGGGCATACTTAAACCTCCTTGGCGGTGCCCGAGTTGCATGTATCCGGCGACGCTGCTGTCTTTGTGTCAATTTGGCTGTGGCGGCGGTGGGGTGAGTGTTATCTGCTGAAAACAGTGAAAGGGAAGAGAGGTTCCTTTAGAAGGCATCGGCAGGCTTTTTCCGTATTATAATCAACCGATCTTATTGTAATTCTATCAAACGCAAGAGCAGTTATCAAAATTTCTAGGAAGCCTATAAGGTTCTGGGTGACGCTCTGAACGCAATTCTGGATGTTGGAGACTTTCCATTCCGCAAACGTCTGCAGACACGATGGCCTGTGTCGGCAGCCGTTGCCCATCGGAGGGGATGTCCCTGAAATCGGCGCTCAGCAATGGCTGTCGCCATTCTCCTTAACGACTGAAGGCCGATGTAAGTGGACTGCCTATCATAATGCTAACGAGAAAGGAGATTTGCATGTCAGATTCTTCGTTTCACCGCAAGAACGATTGGGAAAACTTAGATGTAACCAGTATCAACCGCGAAGCATCCCATTCCCCGTGGGGTGCCTATGAGACGGCTGATCAGGCTGCTAGCTGCCATCGGACTGTATCGGCTTGGACAGAATGCCTGGACGGACAATGGAAATTTGCGTATTACGGATCACCGACGGAGGTCGAGCCCTTCTGGCAGACCGAATTCCCTGTGCAGTCTTGGGCGGAAATTCAAGTTCCTGGAAATTGGGAACTGCAGGGGTTTGGTGAACCGATCTATACCAACTATGTCTATCCGTGGGATCACCGCATAGACAGTGCCGAAAACCTGCAGCCCCGACAGCAGGGGTCTGGAAGACGCGGGGTGCCCAATCCGCCTCATGTTCCGCAGGATAATCCTACCGGCTGCTATCGCCGGACGTTTCACATTCCCGAGGGGTGGTTGGATCGGGACATCTTTGTCTATTTCAAGGGCGTGGAAACAGCCTACTACCTCTGGATAAACGGTGAAGCTGTCGGGTATTCCCAGGACAGCAAGCTTCCTAGCGAATTCTGTTTGACCCCCTATGTCAAGGCGGGCGAAAACACCATTGCTGTGCAGGTAATGCGCTTTGCCGAAAGTATCTATCTAGAGGATCAAGATTATTGGCATCTGTCGGGCATTTTCCGTTCGGTGTATTTATACGCCAAGCCCAAAACGCGGATTGTTGATTGGAAGGTTGATGCCGTTCCCGATCTGCATCATGGCTTTGGAACTGTCACCGCCGACCTGCAGACCAACCGCTTCCCTGGTTTTGCCGATTGCCAGGTGAAGATGGACATTCTTGACAGCCATGGGCGGGCTCTAGCCAGCGCTACAGCTCCTATCCAAGCTGTGGCTGGATATCGGTCGGATGAATATCCCACTGCGAATACGGCCAGATTACAGCTGCAGTTGGATGCTGTGGACACTTGGACTCCGGAAACCCCGACATTGTATACAGTGGTCTTTACACTGGTGGCCAGAGACGGAGCCGACCTGGATTTTGAAAGCTGCCGGATTGGCTTCAAGACTGTCGAAATCAAAGACGGAGTCATTCTGCTCAATGGCCAACGACTGTTGGTGCGAGGCGTCAACCGTCATGAGCACGAAGCCTACGGAGGGCGCACGGTATCGTCGGAGCACATGGTAGAAGAGATCAAGCTGATGAAACAGCTCAATATCAACTCGGTGCGCACTTGCCACTACCCCGATGACCCTCTGTGGTACGATCTCTGTGATCAGTGGGGGATTCTTGTTGTCTGTGAATGCAATGTGGAGACGCACGGCGTCATGGGAGCGCTCACGCACAACCCCGTATGGGGGACCAACTTCCTGGAGCGGGCCGTTCGCATGGTTCTGACACATAAGAATCACCCATCCATCTATTCCTGGTCATTGGGCAACGAGAGCGGTACCGGTCCCAACCATGCGGCCATGGCCGGCTGGATTCGGGAGTATCAGCCTTCCTGCCTGTGCCAGTACGAAGCCGGCGCTCCCGGCCCCAACGTTTCTGATGTCCGGGGCAATATGTATGCCCAACAGGAAGACATTATGAAGATGCTCACGGATCCATGGGATACCCGGCCTGTTGTGTTGGTGGAGTACCTGTACCAGATCCGTAATGCCGGAGGCGGTATGCATAAGTTCTACGATCTCATGGAGAACCACCCGCGTTTCCAAGGCGGCTATATCTGGGATTGGCAGGACAAATGTCTGATCAATACCAATGAAGACGGCCAAGAATACTTTGCCTATGGCGGAGATTTTGGCGAACGACTTGTGGATTGGGAAATACCGTTGTTCATGACCAATAACGGCATCGTCCTCCCGGACCTGACACCTAAGCCGGTGGCTTGGGAAGTGAAACAGGTGTATTGTCCCATCGTCCTTGAGATACCGCGGCCATCCCCTTGGGACCTGAAGGATGGCTTTGGCCGTTATGTGATTAAGAACCGCAGTCTGAAGTGGGATTCTTCGCACTATGCCGTGTACTACGCCGTTCGCGAGAACGGGCGTGTGGTTCAAAGGGGCTCCGTACCCATACCCCATTTGGAACCTGGGCAGGACGCAGACTTGACCTTTGATGAAACGTATCCTCAGAATCCCAATGCGCAGTATCATGTGGAATTCGTTGTGACATACTCCCAAGATACACCCTACGCCCAAGCAGGTGACGAGTTGGGCTGCTATCAGTTTGCGCTGCCTAGCGGTCGGTTCGCCAGCGAGAAACGAGCAAAGCAAGCAGATACTGCTGGGAATCTTGTGTCCATTCAAGAAGAAGCTAGTCAGTACCGCGTTGCCGGAACCGATTTCAGCGCTGTGGTAGATAAGCAGTCAGGTCTTCTTCGATCCCTGGTAAAAGGCGGCATGGAGTTTCTCGAGGCCGGACCGGTGGAATGTTTCACGCGCCCTTATTCTGGGCTGGATGCCCAGGAAGGTTGGGGCAAATACCCCCTGTGGAATGTATTGGACAGCGGCAACACCAAGGCGGAACTGCGCCGCCTGACAGTGGTCCCATTGGGTTCTGATCGGGTGCAGATGGAGTGCATTCGTGAGATCCAATGCGGCCATACGTCCTGTGGTATCGTGGTGTATAACCGGATGACGCTAGACGCCCAAGGCAACCTGGAGGCGGTTCATCAATTTCAAATTGATCCAACGTTTTTGGATCTGCCCCGTGTCGGCGTTGAATTGGTTCTACCGGATGGGTTCACAGGCATTGAATATTTTGGCATGGGCCCCGGTGAAAATTACCGGGATCGCAAAGAAGCGGCCAAGCTCGGTGTCTTCGAAAACGCCATCGCCGGCGAGCATTTTCCCTTCATTCCGCCCTCAGAATGCGGGGGCCATGAAGACACGCGCTGGCTTGCGGTGAAAGGCAGCAGCGGCAAGGAACTCACGGTGACTGGTTCCGCACCGTTTCACTTTGACATCCATCACAATTCCATTGACGATTATAAGCGGGCGACCCACCAGCACAACCTAGTCCAACGGCAGGAAACTTACCTGCACATTGACGCAGCCCACGCCGGCATTGGCAGTGACATGGGCTGGAGCTCCATGCTGGTGGACGAAAACAAAGTAAAGGCGAGACCATACGTCTTGGCGTACACCATAAGCTTCGGCTGAATCCTCGCAAATCTGCGAACCAATGACCGCAGTACAGAAGCGGTTGGTGGAATACAACCGCAGACTGAATACCCAACAACCGCAGGTCTTCGGCTATGAGGATCTGCGGTTGTGCTGCGCTTCGTCCTGCACTAACGACTATCACTATAATGAGGGTGTTCCGCGAGTTCTTACAGATTGCCAGAAAGTCTGATCCGCTGGCCGTGGTCCCCAGTCTTTTCCCGCCATCGATATAGAGCTTCACTGTGGACCCAAGCATACTCCTCTGCAGCCCACCCCATCAACAAGATCAATACCAGGATAATGGCTGCCAGTACAATCGGTCAACAGCGGCAGGCACTGTGCAGGGCAGCGACGGTTAGCAGAAATTGCTGATTTGTTTTCTTTGACCATTCATTCCGGTTACAGATCAGGATTTGTCAAACTCCTGCGGCGTGACAGTTTTTTGACAAGTTAGCGAAATTTGCCCAAGGGTGAAGCCTTAGGGACTGGAGGCAACCTATCTGACTGGCTGTCGCCCGGTTTGGCAGGAGGGCGATCGAAGTAGTCAACCACGTGCCCGGCTTGCTTGCCATGTAAGCAAAAGTGTGATACTATTCAAAATATAATACGAACGGAGGGCTTAGGATACACAGATGCACTGTGAGTTCGAATTCTTC
>PUOC01000084.1 GCA_003551965.1 Clostridiales bacterium
ATTTCCCGACCCGATAGCTCCTGGGCACCGGCGGCGCCTCCCCATACGGCCGTTCCCATTCCCAAAGCCAATAGAACCGTTGTCAACAGTACCGATGCCGTTCTCAGTTTACGCAGCATTATTATGCCTCCTTTTTGATTAAGCTTGCCTGTGCAGGTGCCTTTGCTTCCGCGGTCTTTCCGAAGGGCTTGAATGCCATAGTCAGCGCCGGAGCTACCAACATGTCTCCCAGAAGGGCCATGGCAATACCGAAGCCAGCCACGATGGCCATGTTCTGGAAACCTGCGAAGGGAATCATGGTAAGCGTCGCAAATCCAGCCACAATGATGATGGTGGTGAAAATCAGGGCCCGGCCGATCTTGCGGAAATTCTCCCGATTAGCTTCCAGATAGCATCCGTGCTTGTCAAACTCTTCCTTGAAGTGGACGAAGTAGTGGACAGTGTCATCAACGGCTATGCCTAAAATCATGGGGGTCACCATCACGGTAAAGAAGTCTAAGGTCTTGTCGGTCAGGGCCATGAAACCTAAGGCTGCTACGATAGGCAGCGCATTGGGAATCATAGACAGCAGGCCTAAGCGCACCGACTTGAGGACGAACATCATAACCAGGGTAATGACAGCGATGGCCGTGAACAGCGAACGCACGTTGCCGGAGGTCAGCAGGTCAACGGATTCCAAGAGCATGGGAATCTGCCCGACAATGCTCACTTCGGTTCCCGGCGGGAACAGCTGTTCTGCTCGGGTCTCAATCGCTTTGAAGGCTGCAAAGAGCTCACCGGAGAACTGCGAAATCTGGACATTGAGCCGCATCTGCTGGTAGTCAAAATCTACATATCCGTCCAGCCCGTCGCCGCCGGCCATTTCATAGAGGAGAAGGTACTGGGCCGTCAGCGCATCGGAAGCTGGCACTTGATAGTGCTCCAAATCATTCCCGTTCATGACCAAGTTCATTTCTTTGACCAGGTTGGCCAGACTGCCGGTGTTCACCGTGCCGGGCATGGTCTCAATGTCAGCCTGCAGCTGATCAAAGGCCTGCAGTACTGCACTGGTACGGCCCATGTCCGGTTCCGGCAGCTCAATGAATACGTCATACGTGTACATGGCACCCAACCGCTCAATGGCATACCTGGCGTCCCGGATGAAGTCCACCTTGTCGCCGGCCATCTCCATGGTGTCGGGGTTGGTCCGGATGGAAAGGGCATTGTAACCCATGAGAACCATGAAAATCATGGCAAACACCAGAATGGTCACAGGTCTGCGGGTCACTAGGTTAGCCCAGTTGACCATGGCCTTCTGAAACCCGGGCATTTGGCCCTGGGCTCCACCCTTTAAGAGAACCCGATCCCGACCGACGGCCAGGCTGATGGGAACAACCAGAATGACCATGATGTAGGTCAAGAAGGATCCGGCAGCGCACGCTGCTCCCACAATGCGAATAGGCTCAATGGGAACCAGCATAAAGGATATAAATCCTAAAGCTGAGGTCAAGGCCGAAATGAAGACGGGCCAGGTGGCTTCAGCATAGGCGTAGCGTACAGCCTGCAGACGTGTATATCCGAGCTCGACACCGGTCTTGAAATGGTTGACGATGTGGATGGAGTAGCCTACGGAAAGTACCATCATCAAAACCACAGGCACCGCCAAGCTTACCATGCTGAGCGTGATGCCCAACCAAGATTGCAGACCGATCAAAGTCACCAAGCCCAACACAATAACGAGAAACGTTCCAATCACCGGCCGGATGCTGCGGGTCAGAAACACCATCAGCAAGGTCGAGATAACCAGCGTCAGCATGACCAGTACTCCAGCCGTTTCGTAGAGGTGCACATCCCCGTAAAAGTCCACCAAGTGCATGCCTGTGGCCACTGTGCTGACGCTTGGGACGGCATGGCGGTCTAAGATAACTTCCACCGCTGGCGCCAGCAGACTGGGAGGGTTGTCGATGGCATTCAGTCCAGGGCCCGCATGGAGATGGACGTCGGAGCGCATCAAGATATCCTTGGCCTCCCACTGGGATTGATCGACCGGATCGAAATTGGCAGGCACATCGGCGTAAACGGTGGACGGAAGGTCGTCGATAATGATGAAGATGCCGGTGGCCTTTTCATCCGCGGTAATCAGCATATCCACCAAGGAAGGGCGGCCCATCACCTTGCTGCGAATGTCTGCCAAGGCAGCTGGATCCTGGGGAACTCCATCCTGCAGGAGGTTTTCGATCCGCAGTGTGTCATCGACCAAATCAATGTAAGACATCTGGGTCAGCGAAACAACATCGGTGGCAAAGGGCAAGTTTTCTTCCAGGTCCCGGCTGACATTGTCGATGTAGGCAAATGTTTCATGGCTGAAGATATCATCCGATTCCACCAAGACAAACACGATATCCCGCTTGCCAAAGATCTCTTCAAAGGCTTCATTGTCTGCAACGGCCGGTGAGTTCTGCGGCAGCAAACCTTCCATGGAGTTGTCCATCCGCATCGAAGACAGACCCGCTCCGCTGATTCCCACAACAACCAAAAGCGCCAAAATGACCCAAACTTTGTTCTTGACGATTTTCATTCCAACATCGGCAATCCTTTTCTGAAATGCACTTTCCTTCATGGCTTACTCCTCCTCTTGCTTAGGTTTTTCACTGCAGTTCAACTCGTAAGTTCCTGGTTCACTTTCCATGCGGACTGAAAGAATTTCCAGGCCCAAATTGCGAATGGTTTCCAGTAATCCATAAACCGCAGCCATGTCCGGCAGGGAACCGTGGATCACTGTCTGCTGCTCCTGGGGGTTTTCCACTGTCAGTCCACCGAACCAACTCCACCATTCTTCCCCCACGTAGCTTCGCAATCGGATTCTGATCTTCTTCACCTCCCGACCTCCTCTCACCGTCGAGCTTGTTTCTGACTACATTGTAGCCGCTCTCTGGTATGGCCGAGACCCGCCGAAAGTACGGCAAAAGTATGGTCGGGAGTACGGTGTTGTCCGCGACCAACCCATGAACCTTCGGTCTTCTCCTACTTGGAACCGCCCCCATCGTGCTGCTCATACACCGGATTGTGACCTAGGTGTCCACTCCAAAACCCTGCCTGACCAGCGACTTTAGGAAAAAATGGTCACGGAAATCCCAGCTGACGGGATTTCGCGGTTCTTGTTCGGCGCTCCGAAGCCACGTGTGCAGCGGACTCCCAGCCAACGGTGGATTGGCAGCAAGGATTGGCAAAACCATACAAAACCATACTCTTGCCAAATGCTTGCTGTCCTTTTTTGCGCGCTTGCGAAGAACCACCCGGATCCCGGCACTGGTCCCGGCCGGGAAGAAGCGGTTCCTGCCGCAAGGCATAAAAAAAAGGCCTTCAGAATCTGAAGACCTCTTATGCCATGGGGTTTTACTCGTCGGCCAGCAATCCCAGACTGCGGGCTGCGGCCACGGCGGTCGTGCGGTTATGCACCTGCAGCTTGCCGTAGATGTTGCTGCTGTGCCATTTGACCGTGCTGACTGTCAGGAAGAGGCGATTGGCGATGTCTTTGTTGGTCAGCCCTTTGGCCATGAGCTCCAGGATCTCCACTTCCCGAGGATTGAGCGTTTCGACCGAGCCTGCCTTGACAGCTTCTCCAACAGGGGGTGAATTATCCCTGCCTTCTCCCACGGCATCCAGCAGTTTTCGGCAGTACGCCGGCAGGATGCCGGCATCCCTCGCCTGCAAAAGCAGCGCCCCGACGTCCGGCTTATAGGCCAAAAACAGACTGCGATACCCCTCGGCCTCCGCCATACCCAAGGCGCGCTCCATGTCCGCCAAAGCCTCTTGGTGCTGACCCAGTTCCCGCCGCAGAATGGCCCGATGCACAAAGGCCTCCATGATAAGGTCCTTCCTTCCCTGCTTCTGCCAGCGGACCAAAGCATTATCCAACAGCGCCGCGCCCTCTGCGGCTCTTCCCAGCTTACGCAGCAGCCGAGCTTGGGTCATGATATGCAGCCGGTGGTCGATATCCCCCAGCCGCTTCGCACTGGCCTCCAGTTCTTCAAAGGCGCCCTCCAGCCACTGCGGGGATTCCCGTTCTTCCATTCTGATCCGAGTGGACCATGCCAATAAGAATTCCTTGACCCAGGGCGGCATGGCGTACTGCAGCGTCAGAGCTTCCACCTGCTCCAGTGTGCGTTCGATCTCGGCCAGATCGTCTGCTGCTTCCAACATTTCCGCCCGGCACAAGTAACAATAGGCGAGCACAACCGTACTGCCGCACTGCTTGAGAATATGTTCAGCCTCCCGGAAAAGATCGCGGGCCTTGTCCAGCTGGTGCCAAGCCGTGTAGACCATGGCCAGCGCCGAGTACAGATACGCGATACGGTCCGACCTATGATAGCCCTTCTCCTTGGCTAAGGCAGCCAACTGGTGTCCTATGCGAGCCGCTTCCTGCAGACGGCCTTCGTAATAGTGGTTGAGCACCAGCTTGCTTCCGGCCGTGAACTGAACGAACGGCATAGCGGTATCTCGGCCAAGCTCCATGGCTCTGCCATAGGCCTCACTGGCTAAGCGCAGCTGGTTCTTGACACTGTAGGCGTTGGCCAGCGTCAACAGTGCCAGGCCGCGCCAGGCAGAATCTTCGGGCAGCAGTTCCAAAGCCTGCTGCGAAAGGGAAACTGCTTCCGATCCTTTCCCCTGTTGGACACAAAAGGAAGACCTAAGGATCGCTCGCACTGCTCGATGCCAGTGCGTGCCTTGATCGCTCAGTGTATGCAGCAGTTGATCCAGGTTCGCTGCTTGACCGGAAAGGAACAGAGTGAACGCGTAGTAGACAGACAGCGTTGGATAGGACCCGATGGTTTCCTCGGAAATGGTCTGCATACTTTCCTGAATCAACGACCGATGGCCTCCCACAAAGATCTCGTGGGCATGTCTGTCCAAGATCCTCAGGGCATCAGCTGTATCATCCCCGGCCGTACTGTGCCGGATGGCTTCCACGGCCAGTCCGTTCTGCTCCAGCCATTGGCTGGCCAACCGGTGCCTTTGTCTGATATCCTCTTCACTGCACTGTTTGCGCAGCTGATCGCCGAGAAAGTCCCGGAACAGCTGATGCAGTTTAAACCAGCCCTGGTCACCGTGTACACTGATGAACAAGTTCTGATCGTTCAAGGCATGGAGGAATTCCTCGCTGGCAGGGTCTCCGGTGACCGCTCGGCAGAGGGCCGGATGGAGATACTCGAGAATGGACACCTGCATGAGGAAGCTCCGCTGTTCAGCAGGGAGCTGTTCCCAGATCTCAGCCTTGAAGAAATCCATAATAAAGCGAGTCCCTTGCCGGTCATCATACTGCGGGGCGCGTTTGGTTCCCAAACCTCCCCGCAGCAGAGCTTCGATCTGCAAGGCTGCCGCCCAGCCCTCGGTCTGCCGACAGATCTGCACCAGCTCGCCTTCGGGGATGGCTGCATCCGTACCGAGCTGCAAAAACTCCGCCGTCTCTACCGCGGTGAAACTCAGATCCCCTTGGCGGATCTCGCGGACTTGGTCGCGCGCTCGCAGGCGGAACAGATTGAGCGGGGGATCGATGCGGCTGACGATGATCAGATGAACGGAAGCTGGAAGGTGCTCAATGAAAAAACTGATCCCGCTGCAGATCTCGGCATTGGCCGTCAAGTGAAAGTCTTCCAATACCAAGCAGAGCGGCTGCTCCCGCCCCTGCAGGCCATTGAGCAGCTGGATCTGGTACTCCTCGCTGGCTATTCCCCCAGCCATCAAGTTGATGGGCTCCGAAAGAGCGGCCGCCGCCTGCATTGTTCCCGGAAATACGGACTCTACGGCTCGGGCGATGCAGCTCCAGAACCTCATGACATCGGCGTCTCTCTGATCCAGAGAAACCCAAGCCACCGGATGCGACGTTTCCGCCAGCCACTGCGTCAGCAGGGTTGTCTTTCCGTAACCGGCTGGTGCTGAGATCAAAGTCAGCTTGCGCGCGAACCAGCCGTCGTCAGAAACTTCGGCAATCTGATCGGCTATCCGGGAGCGTCGCACCAACGACTTTCTGGCCGCTGGCGGCACGAATTTGGCTTGCAGAAAAACGTCTTTCACGGATCTCCCCCTTTTCCAGCTGGGACGGACTCTTGGACCCTTAAGGCTGTCTGGTACAGCGGGTCTAAGTCAGCCGTGCCCGTTGTCGGACACTAGTTTGGTTAGACATTGGTCTGCGAAACTCCTTGTCCTTCCAACGGCGAATGTGCCAAACAAACCCTTGTTCGTGCCTTGTACCGATCAAGCAGGAAGGCGGCCGAAAGATCTGCCCTGGCACTCGGAGCGCCAGGGCATGGTGGGCTGCCTCCAGGCAGGAAATTGCCGGGCCGGGGCCGAAACGATGACTGCAGATAAGCAGCGCTGCCGCTGCCGCTGGGAAGAGGTGAACGATCTTGAAACGACTACTGGTGCTGGGCGGCTCGACCCGTCAGCTCCCGGCCATCCAATACGCCGAATCCATCGGCTGCGAAATCATTGTCTGTGACCCTGAACCGGACAACCCCGGCCGAGGGCGGGCAGCGGTGTACTACCAAATGGATACCACCGACGAAAGCGCCCTGTGGCCTGTGGCAAAGAAACACCGCATCCACGGCGTGGTTTCCTTGGGATGTGATCCCGAAGCCCTGACGGCAGCCCGTTTGGCGGCCGCCCTGGATCTGCCGGGCAATCCCCCGGAATCGGTGGCGCGGCTGCTGCAGAAAAATTCCTTCCGTGCCTTCCTGGATGATGCCGGACTGCCCGCACCCCACAGCTACCCGCACCTGGAAACCTGCCCCGCTCCATGGCCCGGCCCCGTGGTGGTGAAACCCTTGGACTCCTTTGGCAGCCGGGGTGTAACGCGCGTCGAACGGGCCGAGGACCTTCCGCCCGCAGTGACTGCAGCCCGCCGGCATTCGCCCAGCGGCCAGGTGCAGATTGAAGCATGGCTAAACGGCAAATATCCCTTCATCATTGGCGGCGAATTTTCCGTCTA
>PUOC01000053.1 GCA_003551965.1 Clostridiales bacterium
AAGAAATGAAAAAGATGTTCGTACTTACCTTGGTGCTAGTGTTTGCACTGGGGTCGACCGCTGCTGCCGGAATCGAATGGAGCGGTGAATTCGAGAGTGAACTGTCCGTTGATACCTTTGAACCTGACGAAGTCAACTGGGAATTCAAGAACACACTGACACTGGAAGTTGAGGCCGTAGGCGAAGGCCTTGGCTGGGAATTCGAGGGGTATATGGCCGCTCCGACCACCGACGGTGACCTAGACGACGGTGCGTTTGAATTGGAAGAGTACAAACTGACATTGACCGACGATTACTTCACTGCGTGGGTATGGAGAGCGCTCGACGATGATGGACCGATCACATCGACCAAGGACACCAATCTCGGATTTATCGAGGCGCACGAAGAGGCTGAACGAGCCGTTCGGGCTGAGGTGCCTGTGGGAGACATCACTACGTTGACCGTAGATTACCGTCAAACCAATGGTGCCCATGAAGGCGTGCGCGGCTTTGCCGACTTTATGATCAACGACTTCGAACTCGGCTTGGCCGGTGCCCGCTACTACGACGTGCCGGGTGATCCTGCTAACACTGTGGTTGCTTCCGCCGGAACGACCATTGACATGTTCACCATCGATGGCGATGTGGGTGTGACCATGGGTGACGAGCTTGGCTATGCTTTCGGCGCGGATGCCAGTGCTGATGTTACCGAGGAAGTGGAAGTGGGACTGACCGCGTGGGCCAGCAGTCCTGATTTTGTGGCCGACGTGGACAGCAACACTGTCGATGTGGAAATGTATGTGGACTACACCGATCCCACAGATTACTTCTGGGCCAAGGCAACACTCGGCTTTGATGGAACGTTCGACGAGTTCAGCCTGGACAACAACAGCCAGATGCTGGAAGCTGCCTACCGCATGGACGATACCGTGGACTTTGGCGACGTTCTGGATGACTACATGGATCTGACCGCTCCTGCAGCCAGCGGCTGGCTGGAACGGGAAGACACCGGTGGCGACGTGGTTCTCTCCGGTGAAGTCGGTGCAGCCTCTCCGCTGATGGCCGATTTCCTGTGGGGGAAACTGGCAGCCGGTTTCCAATTGGGTGAAGGCATGGACTATGACTTCATGGATGAAGAAGACGCAACCATTGATCGGGAACTGTATTTCAACGCCGATGCATATGTGGCCGTTTCCGAGCGCCTAACTGTGGAACCGCATCTTGGTTTCCGCAACATTGCCAATGCCGATTCCGGCAGTGCTCTGCTGACCTCGGTCGATGCTGGCTACTTCATTGCCGGCAATGAAGATCTCGAACTTGGCATGTCGGTCAGCAATGAAGCATTCTTTGGCGATTTCGTCGATGACGAAATGGAAATGCAGCAGAGCGCTTCCATGTCCATCACCGTCAGCTTCTAGATCTGCCCTGTGAACACCTGTGAACAGCAAAAAACCCCGGGCTTTTCATGCCCGGGGTTTTAACGCGGCAAAGAGTCCCGTCGTCCCGGAACAGGGGCAGATTGCTGGGCCGCAACGCTTGCAATGCAGATGAACCGGCAGCAGGAAAAAGTCGTTGACAGGAAGGAAAATCACCGTACTTGTGGAAATACAAGTTTATGCTGGGCAGTCTATGTTTCAGCGGGCGGGTGTGCGTTGAATAGTTAGAAAATATGAAGTACTAACCTCAAATCCGTTGCCTTCTAAGACCTGCGCACTTCCGTTGGAAGGGCGGAGACCAGAAAGAATCAGCTACAGAAAGGAAGGATCGTCTATGGCGAAAGTGGTACTTGACAAAGTGACCAAGCGATTCGGCAATGTTACCGCTGTGCATGAAGCAGACTTGGAAATCAACGATAAGGAATTCGTGGTTTTGGTTGGCCCGTCCGGATGCGGCAAATCCACAACCCTGCGGATGGTGGCGGGGTTAGAAGAGATCACCGATGGCAGTATCTATATCGGCGACGCCGTCGTCAACGATGTCCCGCCAAAGGATCGGGACATTGCCATGGTTTTCCAGAACTATGCCCTGTATCCCCATATGGACGTGTATAACAACATGGCCTTTGGGCTGAAACTGCGTAAGTTTCCCAAGGCTCAAATCGATGAGCGGGTGAAAGACGCTGCCCGCATCCTAGGGATTGAGAACCTTTTGGACCGCAAGCCCAAGGCACTGTCCGGGGGTCAGCGGCAGCGGGTCGCCTTAGGCCGGGCGATTGTCCGTGAGCCAAAGGTGTTTCTCATGGACGAACCGCTGTCCAACCTTGATGCCAAGCTGCGGGTGCAGATGCGGGCTGAACTAAGCAAACTGCACAACAGGCTGCAGACGACCGTCATCTATGTGACCCACGACCAGACCGAGGCCATGACCATGGGTGACCGCATTGTGGTTATGCGCGATGGACTGATTCAGCAGGTGGGTGGGCCTCTGGAAATCTATAACAATCCCAACAATGTCTTTGTAGCCGGCTTTATTGGAAGCCCGGCCATGAATTTCATGGATGTTGTCCTGCGCAAGGACGGCGACGATTTTTATATCGAGAACAAGTCCGGCGATATCAGGCTGCGGATTCCTAAGGAACGGCAGGAATATTTCAAGGATCTCAACCAATACGTGGACAAACAGCTGGTCTTCGGCATTCGTCCGGAAGACATTGAGGACTACGCGGTCTTGGAAGAGGCGAAAGAAGAGTTTGTGGTCGACTCGGTGGTGGATGTTGTGGAACCCATGGGAGCGGAAATTATCCTGTACTTGAACTTGGGGGATACTACTTTTATTGCCAGGGTCGATGCCTACTCGCAGGCTAAGGATGGAGATAATCAGAAGGTGCGTGTTGATATGAGTAAGTGCCAGCTGTTTGACCAGGAAAGCGAGCAATCGCTCCGGCAGTAATGGAGCCGTGGGCGGGCGGGATCCCTGTGATGCTGCCCGCTTTTTTGATGTGGAAGAGTGGGAAGGAGAATGGGCGGTCGCGTGGAATATCTATTACGTTCGCCGCCCATGCCTTACACATCAAAGGAAGAGGAGTCGTTACCACATGCCAGGCAGGTATGCCATAGGAGTCGATCTAGGAGGCACCAAGATTGCCACAGGACTTACGAACTTTCAGGGTCAGATGCTATCCCGGGATATCGTGCCGACACAGGCCGATGCTGGGGTGGCAGTGGTTGTTGATCAGATCAACGCGGCGATCCGCCGAGTCATGGCTTCCGCAGACGTGACGGTGGAGGAAGTGGCAGGCATAGGTATCTGCTGCCCGGGGCCGTTGGATCCTGAAACCGGAGTGGTGGTATTTGCTCCCAATCTGCGCTGGAGTGATGTGCCGATTGTGGCGTATATTGTTGAAGAGTTCGGGATACCAACGTATTTGGAGAATGATGCCAATGCAGCGGCATTGGCGGAAAAGGGATTTGGGGCGGGCACCGATGTAGAAAGCCTCCTGTACATAACGGTTTCGACCGGTGTCGGAGGGGGGATTATTCTAGACAACGATATCCATCGGGGCAAAGACTTTATGGCCGGCGAAGTGGGCCATACGATCGTCATGGCTGAGGAAGGACCGTTATGTGGATGCGGCCAGCGCGGTTGTCTGGAAGCTGTTTCCTCTGGTACGGCCATCGCCCGCCAGGCCCGAGAGGCGGTGGCAGCGGGCAGAGGCATGGAAATGTTGGAAGCAGCCGGCAGTATCCACAATATTTCCGCTAAGACCGTTGCCGATGCTGCCGCGAACAATGACCCGGCCGCTCAGGCAATCCTCGACCGGGCCTTTCTTTATCTGGGTACATTCATCATTGGCATGCTCAACGTACTGAACGTGGAGAAGGTTGTCATTGGAGGCGGAGTCAGCAAGTTAGGCGATACCATGTTCGCAAGCATACGGGAAATCGTAGAACAGCGCATGGCAGATGTGCCGGCCAAGCAGTGCCCGATCGTGCCGGCACAGACCGGCGACAACGTCGGCATTCTAGGAGCCGTGGGCTTGGTGGTGAAAGCCGAAGCCAGGAATGGTCTCTAGCAATGCGTCGATGCTGCTGCGCTGCCGCGTCCCACTCCATGCCCGGTTGATAGCTGTTTCCGTTCGTTTCACCAAGACTCGTTTTGCTGCATGTTTTAGAAAAGTTGATGCGTTTTGGCCCGTTCCATTTCTTCGTACCACTCCGCCCCCCGCAGCAGTTCGATCAATTCCGGCGTTGCCTCGGTTCCCGCTTGGGATTGGATCAAGGTTAGCAGGTAGTGGTGAAGGTCTTCCACCTGCCGTTTGCCGAACATGGTTTCTAGCTGCTCCTGTGTGGCTTCATAGGTGTCCATATCGTTCTGGGCTTGGTGGGCATCGAGGCTCAAGAGCAGCAGGCGCAGTTTCCAGTAAGGGCCGGAATAGCGCAGCCCTTGTTTTACCGCATCTGCTGCCTTAGAATATCGCTGTTGTTTTAGAAGGACTTTTGCTTTCATGTAGTGAAGTTCTGGATTGGGCGGAATTTCCATGGACGGAGCCTCACCGGAAATGATGCACTGCAGAAGATGTCTGATAACTTCAGTCGTAGGGATCTGTGGAAGCTTGTCCAAGTAACTGCGGCATATTTTGGGATAGAAGAGGGTGGCTTTTGCAGCCCTCAGCAGGTAGCTGTCTCCGATTAACTCGCCAACGGTTGTGTCCAAACGCTGGGCCAGCTTTTGAATGGTCTCCAAGGGAGGAGTCACCTTTCCCAGTTCAATCTGGGAGACGTAGCTCCTAGTCCAGAGATCACCGGCCAATTCCTGTTGACTGAGACGCAGTTGCTTGCGGCGCATTCGTACTTTCTGTCCAATCAAGGCAGGCACCTTCCTTCAAGGGGTGTGTGGAAAGGAGGCCCAGAGGGAGAGTAGTCCTGCTGTTTGACAGGTGAGCAGAGCATCTCCATCGATGGAGCCCCAGTTGCTTCCATCTGCTGGTATGATTGCATGGGTGAACCGGCAGATGTCCGGATGGCGGGCACAGGGCAGATGACTGTGATAACGCCTAGTTTGCAGTAATTTATGGAAATTTGTGTTAAGTCTAATCCCAGGTTACCACAAAAACCGGAAAACGGCAAGAGTTGGTTGACAGAACGTTAACTAAGCCCGTATAATGGACGTGAAGATTGTTCCTTACAGAGAGGTGAAACGGAGTGGCAGATTCCAAGCGCATTATGGTGTCCCTTCCAAACAAACTTCTTTCAGAAGTGGATAAGATCGTTCGAGAGCAAAACTGCAGTCGCAGCCAATGTGTACAGGAAGCGATGCAGATGTATGTGATGGATCGAAAGAAGGAAATATTGCGCGAGGAATTGAAAGAGGGGTACCAAAGCATGGCTGCCCTCAATTTGGTGCTGGCGGAAGAAGGGCCAGACGAGGATTCTCTGTCCTATTACGAACGCCAGTTAGCGGAGGCGGAGTAGGGTGCAGCAGGTATCGCGGGGCGACGTATTCTATGCTAACTTAAACCCGGTCATTGGATCAGAACAAGGCGGTGTTCGCCCTGTCCTGGTGCTTCAAAATGACATCGGCAATAAGTATAGTCCGACCACTATAGTCGCCGCGATTACGTCCAGGATTAAGAAGGCGAAGCTGCCTACCCATGTAGAGTTGGCTGCCGGCCAGTTCGATTTGGACAAAGATTCCGTCATCCTCTTGGAACAGGTGCGCACCATTGATAAACGGCGGTTAAAGGAAAAGATCGCCCACTTGGATGACAGTACGATGAAACAAATTAACCAGGCTCTCCAGATCAGCCTTGGTTTGGTTGATTTATAGCCCGAATCGGGCTTTTTCTTTTGCTCAATGTGCAGGAGAAGTGGGGCAAATGTGAGAAAAAGACATGGAAAACGTGAGAAGGACGTGAGTCATGGCTCCTATGATTGTTGTTCCCTGCGGCCATGATTGGAAAGGGGCAGGGAAGTATTATCTGCACCAACCCTATGTGGATTGCCTTTTGGAGGCCGGCGGGACGCCGCTGCTGACAGTACACATGGACCGAAATCGTATTGCGGATATCATGGCGTGTGCCCGCGGGGTACTGCTGCCCGGTGGTATCGATATCGATGCGGCCCTTTTCGACGAAGAGCCGCATCCCCAGTGCGGTGAGATCAACCCTGTATGGGATCAACTGGACATGATGGTGATTGCGGAAGCTCTGGAACGGAAGCTTCCTATTCTGGCCATCTGCCGCGGCATACAGATTTTGAATATCGCTGCCGGCGGCAGCATCATCCAGGACATACCCTCGCAAGTGAACAGGCCTCTGAAGCATATGCAGGAAGCCCCCCGCTGGCATGGCTCCCACAACGTACGCCTTAAGGCCGGTTCCGTGCTGTCGTCGCTTTTTTCCGGCGACCAAGTTGCTGTGAATTCCTTTCACCACCAAGCAGTAGGCCGGGTGGCACCGGATTTCGAAGCGGTCGCCTTTAGCAGTGACGGCGTGATCGAGGCTGTGGAAAGGCAGAGCGGAAGCTTTGCCCTGGGAGTGCAGTGGCATCCGGAACTGATGGTAAGCCACCATCCCAGCATGCGTCGGTTGTTTGCGCTCTTGCTTGAACATGCCCATCTGCTGCGCAAAGAAAGAAGGTAGGGCCTGTGGCCGAAATCCTGGCAAATGTATACCGGGGCGAGTTGGTGGAGAGCTGCCATCGCGGCGATTGGGTTATTACCGATGTGGACGGCGGGATCGTACATAGACAGGGTGATCCTGGAAAAAGGACATATTGGCGTTCGTCGGCGAAACCGTTTCAGGCGGTGCCTGTGGTCGAAAGCGGGGCCTATAAGGCTTATGGTCTACGCCCTGAGGAACTGGCTGTCATGTGTGCTTCCCATAGCGGAGAAGGCTACCATGTGGACGCGGTACAGTCGATTTTGCGCAAGATTGGTTTAAATGCCAGCTATCTGCAGTGTGGAGTCCATCCTCCGGTTTATCGTCCCGCTGCCGAGGCCCTGGCTTGTCAAGGCCGGAAGCCGGACGAACTTCACAGCAACTGCTCGGGCAAACACAGCGGAATGCTGGCACTGTGCCGTTACTTTGGTTGGGACCTGCAGACGTATCTAGAACCCCGTCACCCGCTGCAACAAATGACTTTACAGTACGTGTCAGAGGTGACCGGCACAGCCATTGAGGACATTGTCATCGGAGTGGACGGCTGTGGGGTGCCCGTGTTTGGACTCACCTTACAATCGATGGCCAGAGCTTGGGCACTTTTAGCGGCACCGAGTGCGGCACTGACCGGGGAGCGGGCAGCGGCTTTGCGGACTGTGGCCGATGCCATGCGGGATCACCCCCATATGGTGGCTGGAACAGAGCGGCTGTGCACGGACTTGATGCGGGGCTATGCCGAGGTTGGCCTTGTGGCCAAGATGGGAGCCGAGGCCGTGTACTGCATTGGCCTTCCCAATTGCGGTTGGGGTCTGGCGCTAAAGGTAGAGGACGGCAGTTCCCGGGCTGTTCCTGCCATTGTTCTTTCCATCTTGAATCAGCTGGGGTATTCGAGCCGGCATATTCCGGAGTTGGAGAAATATGTGCCGCTTTTGGTGAAGAATCACCGCCAACGTATTGTCGGACGCATAGACGCGGAGGTGCTAATATGAGGGTATTAATTTCAGCAGATTGGGAAGGGATTGCGGGAATTGTCAGCTGGGCGCAGGAACAGGAAGAGAGTATGCGGTGCCGCCGGCTCATGACAGCCGAAGTCAATGCGGCTGTCCAGGGAGCACTGGCTGCGGGAGCTGAGCAGGTCATTGTCAATGACAGTCACGGCTCCATGCGGAACTTGATCATTGAAGAACTGCATCCATCGGTTCGGCTCATATCCGGCAGCCTCAAGGAGTTCAGCATGATGGCGGGGATTCAGATGGATGTGGACGCAGCGGTGTTTATTGGCTATCATGCCAAGGCGGGGACGGCTCGGGCCATCCTCGATCACACGTACTCCGGATCCTGCGTCTACGCATGGCGGCTCAATGGCATCCCCGCCGGGGAGACGACACTCAATGCTGCCATAGCCGGGTATTTCGATGTACCGGTCGTGCTCGTCAGCGGTGATGACGGCCTTAGAGACGAAGCCGAATCCATTGGCGCCGTGCATGTTCAGGTGAAAGAGGCGCAGAGTCGCTACAGCGCCTGCAGCATACATCCGGAAGCGGCGCGGGAGCGCATAGAGAGCGAAGTCAGATCGGTTTTGGGAAGGATCAGAGAGTTTCAGCCCTTGAAGGTGAGCCCCCCCGTGACCATGGAGTTGGACGTGGTGTCGAGCGCGATGGTAGAACCAATGCTTCTGATTCCGGGCTTAGAACGGCAGGGGCCTCGGACAGCAGCATTCACCGATGATGATTATGTTACGGCTTACAAGGCCATGCGCGCCGCCATTGCACTGGCAAACACGGTTCGCAGAGGATGACGACAAAGGAGGCATAACCTGTGCTGGCTATTACCAATGTAGAACTGTATACGATGAAAAACAGTCCCCAGAAGGGCGCATTGCTGATCGATGACGAGGGCAGGATTGAGGCCGTCGGTGACATCGCCATTGCTGAAGGCACGGAGATCATTGATGGCCAGGGCGGTATTCTCATGCCCGGCATGATCGACGCCCACGGCCATGCCGGAGTGTCCGAAGAAGCGCTCGGCTGGGAAGGAAATGATGTCAACGAGAGCGTCGATCCCATCACATCGAATCTTCGGGCCCTTGACGGAATTAACCCCGCAGAAGAGGGCATCCAAGAAGCTTTGGCTGCGGGGGTGACCATCATGTGTGTGGTTCCCGGCAGCGCCAACGTCATTGGCGGCGAAGGCGTGATCGTCCATATGCACGGACGAACGGTCGAAGACATGATTGTCCGCCGTTCCGGGGGACTGAAGATAGCCTTCGGTGAAAACCCGAAAAGGGTGTACTCCGGACAGCAGAAGTCTCCTTCCACGCGGATGGCAGTGGCCGCTCTGCTCCGGGAGCAGTTTGTCAAGGCCAAGAGCTACCAACGCAAATGGGAGAATGCGGAAGCGGGCAAGGAGCCGGATGTGGATCCGAAAATGGAAATTTTACTGCGGGTTCTCAAAAAGGAAATACCTCTGCGGGCCCACGCCCACCGCGCAGACGATATCATGACCGCGATTCGAGTGGCGGAGGAATTTGATGTCAAGCTATCTGTGGAACACTGCACCGAGGGCCATTTGATCTCCGACATATTGGCCGAAAAGAAGATCCCTGCAGTTGTGGGTCCGACGCTGACCACCCGTGTGAAGGTGGAACTGAAAAACCGTACATTTAAGACACTGCGAGCCTTTTACGACGCAGGCGTGAAGTTTGCCATAACCATGGACCACCCGGTGATCCATGTGGAGCATCTTCCCATATCCGCTGCATTGGCTGTCAAAGCGGGGCTGCCCCGCGAGGAAGCTCTCAAGGCGTTGACGCTCTATCCGGCTGAAATTCTTGGGATCGACAGTGATTATGGATCGCTAGAACCCGGCAAAATGGCGGATCTGGCTCTATGGGACGGAGACCCCCTGGATGTTCAGTCCAGTGTAAAAAACGTTTTCATCCACGGGTGCCAGGTTGTCTAGGTGCAGAACCGGCGGCGGGGAGTACAGATGCGGCGCGCAAGGCCGGCGGTTGGCGCACCCTGCAGCGATGGCTTGCTTGCCTGGCAGGGCTGCGATGGTTGTTGTGTTCTAAAGTACAGCAGATGCAAGATCAGGAGTGGGCTCTGCATGTGGGAATATATCAGTGAACATCCAAGTATGACGCAAACAGTCGGCAGGGCTTTAGCCCCGCTCCTGCAGCCCGGCGACGTGGTATCGCTCAGCGGCCACTTAGGGGCGGGCAAAACACTGCTGGTCAAAGCCGTAGCTGCTGGCTTGGGAATCGATCCTGGAGAAGTCACAAGTCCGACCTTTTCGTTCATCCATGAGTATGCGTCGTCCCCGCCCCTGTACCATTTCGACGTCTATCGACTGCAGTCTCCCGATCAACTTGAGGATCTTGGTTACGAAGAATATTTCTATGGCAATGGCATTACCCTTGTGGAGTGGGGCGATGTGGTGGCAAGCTATCTTCCGCCGGAGCATCTGGCGATCGAGCTTGTGAAACTGGATGAACATCGGCGTGAGCTGGTTTTCTCCGGCTCTGAAGATGTCTGCAGGCGTTTGATTCGACCTTTGAAGGAGGCCTTGGATCATTGATCGTTTTGGGAATGGATACATCGACGATGACCGGTGGAGCTGCCCTGGTCGGCCCGAAGGGGTTAGTCGGGGAATCGGTCCTCAATATCCGCTCAACGCACTCTGAACGGCTCCTTCCCGCCGTAGAGCGCCTGCTCGACGATGCCGAGGTGACGCTTGACGATGTAGACGGTTTTGCGGTGGCTTCCGGGCCGGGATCCTTTACGGGTCTGCGGATTGGTATGGCGACGGCGAAAGGATTTGCCTATGCCCTTGGCCGTCCCTTGATTGGAGTCACCGTGCTGGAGGCATTGGCTTACCAGTTTATGGCCGTCGGAACCGTGGTGCTGCCGCTTATTGACGCCAGGCGGGGGCAAGTGTACGCCCAGCCTTTTTCTGGCCAGGACGCCATGGCGGAACCGCAGAACTGCCACATTGATGACGTTATCGTCTGGGGCTTGGAGCAGCGGCGTCCGATTGTTTTCTGCGGAGATGGTGCTTCCGTGTACCAGGACGTCCTGGCGGAGAAACTGCCGGATGCCGTCTTTCCGCCATTGGAGCAGAGAGCTCTGCGCAGTGCGTCCGTAGCTGGATTGGGCCGGCAACGCCTGCTGGCGGGGCAGCGACATGAACCCATGGAGTTAGTTCCATTTTACTTGCGAAAATCGGAGGCTGAAATGAAGTGGGACGCCAAGAATTGATCCACATTGAGCCGATGCAACTGCAGGACCTGCATGAAGTGCGGGCGATCGAAAAACTATCGTTTGTCGCCCCCTGGTCGTACCGTTCATTCTTGGCAGAACTTTCGGAGAATGAAAATGCCCATTATTTGGTGGCTAAGCAGGAACAGCGCGTGGTAGGTTATGTCGGTCTCTGGCTGATCCTTGACGAAGGTCACATCACGAACATCGCAGTGCACCCCAAACTGCGGGGCCGCGGCATCGGCCGGCGCCTGCTTCATGCCATCGCACAGTTGGCCCGGCGACGGGGTGTGCGCCGCATGTCGTTGGAAGTTCGGGTTTCCAACGCCCGCGCCCAGAAGTTGTATTATTCCTTAGGATACCAAAAGGCCGGCATTCGGCCCGGATATTATCTTGACAACAACGAAGACGCGATCATCATGTGGAAGGATTTGGACAATGAAGACCACAATGAAGTTGACACTGGGAATCGAGACCAGTTGTGATGAAACAGCAGCATCGGTCGTGCGGTGGGGTCGAGAGGTGCTCTCCAATGTCGTGTCGTCGCAGGTGGATATTCACCAGCGTTTCGGCGGGGTGGTCCCTGAGATTGCTTCGCGCAAACACATCGAATGGATTCTGCCGGTCATTGACCAGGCGTTGGCTGAGGCTGGTGTCGATCTCCAGGACATCGATATCGTTGCAGCCACATATGGGCCTGGTCTAGTGGGTGGTTTGTTGGTGGGACTTGCTGCGGGCAAGTCCCTTGCCTTTGCAGACAACAAACCCTTTGTCGGCGTGAATCACATCGAAGGGCATATCTACGCCAATGTTCTGGCCCATCCTGACATTGAACCGCCGGTGGTATGCCTGACTGTTTCCGGCGGACATACCGACCTGCTCTATATGCCGCAGTTGGGAACCTATGACATCTTGGGAAGAACCCGTGACGATGCGGCCGGTGAAGCCTTCGACAAGATCGCACGCGTTCTGGGGCTTCCGTATCCGGGCGGGCCCCAGATAGCCAAATTGGCGGAACACGGAGACAAATACGCGGTGCCTATGCCCAGGGGCATGGCCGATGCACATTCTTTTGAGTTCAGTTTCAGCGGACTCAAAACGGCTGCCTTGAACTACATCAATGGCGTCAGGCAGCGCGGCCAAGAACTGCCCTTAGCCGATTTCGCTGCCAGCTTTCAATGGGCCATTGTAGACATTCTGACCCAGAAAACCTTGGCTGCAGCCGTACAGGACCGGGTGGACCAAATCCTTCTGGCGGGCGGAGTCGGGGCCAATAATGCCTTTCGAACACACCTTTCACGCGAAGCCGTCAAACACGGAATAGCGGTTTTCTATCCACCCCTTGCTCTGTGCACCGATAACGCTGCCATGATTGCCAGTGCCGGTTATTTCCGATACCTAGCAGGCCGGCGTGATCCGTGGGATCTCAATGCCCTGCCGGGACTCCGTTTGGGTGACGATTAGCCGTATCGGAACATGGCCGGAACAGTTTGCCGGCGCCGGTTTTATGATCCTTTGCAGTTTTTAGGCGGAAATGAAAGAAAAAAGACGCATGAGTGATTTGATTTGGCTAGATCGAGGAAAAAGGTGGTTGCATTCTAGAGTTCGCTTCTTTAATATTATGGGTAGTTAGCACTCACTTTTAGCGAGTGCTAACAACATGCTAGTTATCATATTCAAGGGGGGTATTTGCTTATGAACCTCAAACCATTGGGTGATCGCGTCGTACTGAAAGTTTTGGAAGCTGAAGAGAAGACCAGCAGCGGTATCGTTCTGCCCGACACGGCAAAAGAGAAGCCGCAGCAGGGTAAAATCGTGGCTGTGGGGCCGGGCCGCCGGGCTGAGGACGGAAGTCTGATTCCTATGGAGGTCAAGGAAGGCGACACGGTTGTCTTTGCTAAGTATGCCGGCACGGAAGTGAAGTTCCAGGATGAAGATCTACTGGTACTTAAGGAATCAGATATCCTAGCAGTCTTGGGATAAATTCACAGACAAGGAAGGTGAACAGCGATGGCAAAAGACCTGATTTTCGGTGAAGATGCCCGAAAAAAATTGGAAAAAGGGGTAAACACCCTTGCTGACGCGGTGAAAGTGACTCTTGGACCCAAAGGCCGTAATGTGGTCCTTGAGAAAAAATATGGATCGCCGACGATCACCAACGACGGTGTGACCATAGCCCGGGAAATCGATTTGGACGATCCCTTTGAAAACATGGGCGCCCAGTTGGTGAAAGAGGTCGCTACCCAGACTAACGATGTAGCCGGTGACGGTACCACTACTGCTACGGTACTGGCGCAGGCGATTATCCGGGAGGGCCTCAAGAACGTGGCCGCAGGTGCCAATCCTATGTACCTGAGACTTGGGATTCAGAAGGCCGTTGACGCAGCCGTGGCCCGTATCCAAGACGTGGCCAAGCCCATTGAAACCAAAGAAGCTATTTCACAGGTGGCTTCGATTGCAGCGGCGGACCGTGAAATTGGAGAACTGATTGCCGAAGCCATGGAAAAGGTCGGAAAAGACGGTGTGATCACGGTGGAAGAGTCGAATACCATCGGTACCACCCTGGATGTGGTCGAAGGTATGCAATTTGACCGCGGCTATGTCTCACCATATATGGTAACAGACAATGAAAGAATGGAAGCAGTCTTAGAAGAGCCGGCGATTCTGATTACCGACAAGAAGATCAGCGCCGTACAGGATATTCTTCCTGTGCTGGAAAAGACGATGCAGCAAAGCAAACCTCTCTTGATTATCGCAGAAGATATAGAAGGCGAAGCGTTGGCTACCTTGGTCGTGAATAAGATCCGGGGAACCTTGAACGTAACCGCTGTAAAAGCACCTGGTTTCGGTGATCGCCGTAAGGCCATGCTCAGTGATATTGCCGTCATTACCGGCGGTGAGGTTATTTCGGAAGAGGTAGGCCTGAAATTGGAGAACACCACCATGGATATGCTGGGGTCGGCCCGCCAGGTTCGGGTAACCAAGGAAGAAACCACGGTTGTGGACGGAAGAGGTTCGAACGAAGACATTTCTGGACGCGTGTCCCAGATTCGTGCCGAGATTGAAGAAACCAGCTCCGACTACGATCGTGAGAAACTTCAGGAGCGCTTGGCCAAGCTCTCCGGCGGCGTAGCTGTAATCCAGGTGGGTGCAGCCACAGAGACCGAACTGAAGGAAAAGAAACACCGCATTGAGGACGCTCTTTCTGCCACTCGTTCGGCCGTGGAAGAGGGCATTGTTTCCGGTGGCGGCACGATGCTGGTGGACGCGATCAGTGCCTTGGACGACGTAGAAGCAGATGACGACATGAGGACCGGTGTAGAAATCGTTCGCCATTCGCTCTCGGAGCCCTTGAAGCTGATTGCTTCCAATGCTGGCTACGAAGGTGCCGTGGTTGTGGAGAAGGTCAAAGAGTCTGAGGTCGGCATCGGATTCGACGCACTCACAGGCAACTACGTGAACATGGTGGCCGAAGGTATCATTGATCCAGCGAAAGTGACCCGCAGTGCACTGCAGAACGCTGCATCCATTGCCGGAATGCTCTTGACAACGGAAAGCTTGATTGCGGACCAGCCGGAAGAGGAAAGCGCACCCCCCGCCGGCGGCGGCATGGGCGGCATGGGCGGCGGAATGCCCGGCATGATGTAAAGAATGCGCACCAGATGAGAAGGCCTTGTTAACAAGGCCTTCTTTTTTTGCATGCATGGAGGAATCGTTTGCTTGGGTGCGAAAATATGTGTGTCAAGCGGCAATCTGAATGTACTTGAGGTGACGGCATGTGGAAGGCATAGAAAGGGTATTGTTGGATGAAAGACAGCTGCGGGAAAGGGTTCGAGAACTGGGACAGGACATTTCGCGTGACTATGCGGACGGGGATCTATTGTTGTTGGGCATTCTCAAAGGGTCCGTGATTTTCCTGGCCGATTTGGCCCGAGCCATGACCATTCCGGTAGATATGGACTTCATCGCTGTGTCGTCCTATGGAACGAGTACAGCCACGTCAGGCCAAGTCAGGCTGCTCAAAGACCTGGATGCCCCCATTGAAGGACGGGATGTACTGATTGTCGAAGACATCATCGACAGCGGCCTAACGCTGTCCTATTTGATGGACATGCTCGGTTCTCGCAACCCCAGAAGCATAAAGGTGGCTGTGCTGTTGGACAAGCCGGAGCGGCGGCAGGAAGATGTGTTCCCGGAATACACCGGTTTTACCATTCCCGACGAGTTCGTCGTGGGTTATGGGCTGGATTACGCCGAACAGTACCGTGCCCTGCCTTATATTGGTGTCCTGTCACCCGCGGTGTATGCCGAGCAGTAAATGCAGGAACGGGTTTCTTTAGGGGGTTATCGTTTGGAAACAGTGTTGGTGTTGGACTTCGGAGCCCAGTACAGCCAGCTGATTGCCCGGCGTGTGCGGGAGCTGCGGGTATATTGTGAGATTGTGCCGCACACCGTGTCCGTGGAGGAGATCAAAGCACGGGATCCCAAGGGAATTATCTTTACCGGGGGACCCCGCAGTGTGTACGGCGACGGTGCTCCCCGTTTGGACGAAGACATCTATGGGCTGGGCATCCCGATCCTCGGCATCTGCTATGGGCTGCAGCTTTTAACGTACCAATTAGGAGGAGCCGTTGAACCTGCAGAGAAGCGGGAATACGGCAGGGCAGAACTTTTAATTGATGATGACAGAGACTTATTTGCTGGATTTAAAACCGGTGAAGCCGACCGGGAAGCGGCATGGATGAGCCACGGTGATTACATTACGGAGCCGGCGCCGGGTTTCGACACCTTGGCCCACACAGACCATTGTCCCATTGCTGCGGTAGGCCATCGGGGCAAGAAAATTTATGGTGTGCAGTTCCATCCGGAAGTGGCGCACACTCCGCGTGGCCGAGAAGTCCTGCAGAATTTTCTGTACCACGTCTGCGGCTGCAACGGCCAGTGGACTATGGAATCGTTTGTCGACACGGCGGTGGAAGCAGTGCGTGCCCAGGTTGGTGAAGGGCAGGTGGTCTGCGGCCTCTCTGGAGGTATCGATTCATCGGTGGCCGCCGCCCTGGTGCATAGAGCCGTTTCTGACCAGCTCACATGTATTTACGTGGACCATGGGTTCATGCGCAAAGGCGAAACCGAGCAGGTCCTAGAGACCTTCGGACGGGATTTCCAGATGAAGCTGATCCACGTAGATGCCCGGGAGAGGTTTCTGCAGAAAGTACGCGGTATCTCTGATCCGGAAATCAAGCGAAAACGCATTGGCAATGAGTTTATCCGGGTGTTCGAAGAAGAGGCCGCAAAAGTGGGCCAAGCTGCTTATCTGGTGCAGGGGACGCTCTACCCCGATATTATTGAGAGCGGTACAGAGCAGGCGGCGGTGATCAAATCCCACCATAACGTGGGCGGTCTGCCGGAGGAAATGGACTTTGAACTGGTTGAACCGCTCAAAGCCTTGTTCAAAGATGAGGTCCGCGCCTTAGCGATGGAATTGGGCCTGCCCGATGAGATCGTCTGGCGGCATCCCTTTCCCGGCCCAGGCCTGGCCATCCGCATTATGGGCGAAATCACGGGGGAAAAACTAGACCTCTTACGCGAGGTGGATCATATCTTCATCGAAGAAATCCGCCGCGCGGGATTGTACAAAGAGATCTGGCAGGCCTTTGCCGTCTTGACGAACACCCGAACAGTGGGTGTTATGGGGGATGAACGCACCTATGATTATGTGGCCGCCCTGCGCGCCGTAGCAAGCCAAGACGGCATGACATCGGATTGGTATCGGGTGCCGCCGGATGTCCTGGAAATCGTCAGCCGCCGGATCATGAACGAAATACAGGGCGTTAACCGCGTTGTCTACGATATTAGTTCCAAACCCCCTGCCACGATTGAATGGGAGTAGTGATCGGAGAAAGGAGCACGCCATGAGAGCCCAGACACCGAGGGGAGTGAAAGATTTTCTGCCTGACGATGCCCTTTGGAAGGTCCGCACCGAACAGGCCATCCGCGATGTGTTTGAGCGCTGGAACTATCGAGAAGTACTGAGTCCGGCGTTTGAGTTTTTTGAGACCCTGGCGCTGGGAGACTCAACCTACGAACAAACGCTGAAATTTTTGGATCAGAACGGACAATTGCTGGCCCTGCGTCCAGACATGACGACACCGATTGCACGCATGGCGGCCACTCGCTTCCGAGATGAGGAGGCACCCCTGCGCTTCTCGTATTTGGCCAATGTGTTTCGGGCGCGGCGAGACTACGTGGGCCGTGACAGGGAGTTTTTTCAAGCCGGTGTCGAGTGCATGGGTGTGGCCGGCCCCGCAGCCGATGCCGAAGTACTGGCTTTGGCTGTCGATGCCCTGGATCAGCTGGGTGTGGAATCGTATCAGATTGGTCTTGGACATGTGCAGTTCCTCAACGGCCTGATGGAGGAATGCCCCGACGCCGAGGCAAGACACCATATGCGACAGGCGCTTTTGACCCAAGATTATGTCTGTCTCAGCCAGCTGTTGGAGAACAGCCCCCTTCCGGCGTGGGTTCGGGATGTGCTGTCTCACGTGGCGAGAAGATCCTTGTCCATTGATGAGCTTCACCACCTGCGGCGCCAAGTTCGCAGCGACCGTGTGCGGCAGGCAGTGGACAATATTTCCGGTATCGTCGTCGTACTCGACGCCCATGGATTGACACCCTGCGTGCGTTTGGACTTGGGAATGCTGAAATCATTGGATTATTATACAGGTATGGTATTTGAGGGTTATGTTCCGGAGCTTGGCTGCACGCTGTTTTCTGGCGGCCGCTATGACGATCTGTTAGGACGATTTGGGCGCAACAGGCCGGCGGTGGGTTTTGCCCTGGAACTAGAGCGGCTAATGCAGGTGTTGGAAAAGCGCAGAAGGAAGGCGCATCCCACGGCTGCGGCGTTACTAGTGTGCCCGGAGGAGCGGTCACGGGCCGTGCAGTATGCCCGGCAGCGTCGCAGGCAGGGCGATGTCGTTGAAGTGGATGTACAGGATATGACTAGGGAGCAGGCTTTGAAGTATGCCGGCCGCAAGGGGTTCACTGAGGTCGCTTTTGTGAGTGACGCAGACATCGAGCTGGTTGATCCCACTGTGCAAGGGGGGACTGGCCGGTGTTGAGTATTGCTGTTTCTAAAGGACGTCTATTGGATGCCTTTGCGGAGCTTTTAGAGGAGGCCGGCTATCCCTGCAGTGTATTGCAGAAGGCTACCCGCAAACTTGTCATCTCCAGCAGTGAAGCGGGCTTGGAGTTTATCCTGGCCAAACCCGCTGATGTCCCCACCTACGTGGAATACGGCGCGGCGGATCTAGGAGTGGTGGGCAAGGACACTCTGCTAGAGGCGGGTAAGCGGGTGGCTGAACTGGTGGATCTTATGTATGGCCGCTGTGTCATGGTCGTTGCGGTTCCAGAAGCCGCTGGCATAGACGCTGTGACGGACCTGCACTTCAACAGTCGTGTGGCCACCAAATATCCTTCGATTGCCCAGGCTTTCTTTCAACAGCACGGCATTCAGGCGGACATTATTCCTTTACATGGGTCGATCGAATTAGGCCCGATTATCGGGCTGGCCGATGCCGTGGTTGATATCACTGAAACTGGCAGAACATTGGTGGAAAACGGCCTCAAGCCTATCTGCGAAGTCATGGAAAGCACGAGCCGTTTGATTGCCAACCCTGTGAGCTATAAGATGAAGGCAGTGGAAATTCACGCCCTGGCAGACGCCCTGGAAGGAGTGTTGAACCGTGAGAATTGTTAAGACCGAGGACTATGCTTCGCTGCAGGATGTCAAAAAACTTCTTGTAAGGCCCCATCTCGATGAAGTGGAAGTGAGTCCCGGTGCTGCTTCCAGGACCAAGGCCATTTTTGGCGAGCCATTGACACCGGAGCAATCGGTGGACCGTATTTTGGCGGATATCAAGAGCCAAGGGGACGCTGGACTGCTTCGCTACATTCAACTGATTGACGGCGTTGATCTCAAACCCCAGGAACTACTGGCTGGGCCGGAGGAAATGGAAGCGGCCGTGGGGCAAGTGTCTGAGGAGTTTCTGACATCACTCAAAACCGCCGTTGACAATGTACGTGCCTTTCACGAAAGACAGCGCGAAAACAGCTGGTTTACCACCGATGAACACGGGGTCATCCTCGGGCAGAGGGTGATTGCCATGGATCGGGTTGGTGTGTATGTTCCAGGCGGCAATGCGCCGCTTATATCAACGGTTGTGATGAGTGCTGTCCCAGCCCTGACAGCTGGTGTAAAGGAAATATGGATGGCTACGCCGCTCCGAAGCGGGGCTTTGGATCCCCATCTTTTGGCTGCGGCCCATTACTGTGGGGTGACCGGCATTTTGAAGGCAGGCGGGGCCCATGCCATCGGTGCCATGGCCTTTGGTACAGCCACCGTTCCTGCCGTGGACAAAATTGTCGGTCCCGGCAACTTGTTCGTTACCCTGGCAAAAAAGAGGGTGTTTGGCCGCGTCGGCATCGAGTCTCTAGCCGGGCCGAGTGAAGTGCTGATCCTTGCCGATGAACATGCGTCGCCCCGCTACATTGCTGCCGACCTGCTCTCCCAGGCAGAACACGACTGGGAGGCCGCAAGCTGTCTTATCACAACCAGTGAAGCATTGGCCAAGCAGGTTGAGGAGCAGCTCCAGGAGCAAGTGCAGACGCTGACTACAAAGGACGTGGCCGAGGTGTCTCTGGACCGCTGGGGACTGCTGGTTGTGGCAGAAAACATGGATGAAGCAGTGGAACTGACAAACATTTTCGCCGCAGAACACTTGGAACTGCATGTGTCCGATCCTTGGCAGATCGTCGGCCGTATTCGCCACGCAGGCGCGGTCTTCATGGGAGGGCTGAGCAGCGAACCTTTAGGCGATTATGTAGCCGGTCCCAACCATATTCTGCCGACCAATGGAACAGCGCGATTTTCGTCACCGCTTATGACCAATGACTTCGTCAAAAAAAGCAGCCTGCTGTGGTATACCAAGGACGGATTGGCCGAAGCCGGCCCCCATGCGGTACGCCTAGCCCAGTTGGAAGGGCTTGATGCCCATGCCAGAGCGGTACAGTTCCGGCTAGACGACATGGATAGCGGGGAGCGGGAACAATGAACAGCAGACGATCAGCTCGGACAGAGCGGACGACGGCCGAGACGCAGGTGCAGGTTGAACTGACCCTAGACGGTACAGGGCAGTCCCAGATATCTACCGGGATTGGGTTCTTCGATCACCTGCTCAAAGCGGTGGCCAAACATGGTCATTTTGACCTCAGTGTGGCGGCAGAAGGGGATTTGGAGGTGGATGGGCATCATACCATAGAAGATGTGGGCATAGTGATGGGAAAAGCCTTCACTAGGGCTGTTGGAGACGGTAAAGGCATCAACCGCTTTGGTACTGCCTGGGTGCCCATGGATGAAGCCCTAGTGCATGCAGCGTTGGATATCAGCGGGCGACCCTATTTAGCCTATGGCCTTTGCTGTCCCCAGGCACGCATTGGATGTTTTGATGCTGTGCTCTTTGAGGAATTTCTGCGCTCGTTTACCTCCCATGCCGGCATTACACTGCATGTGCGGCAGCTAGCCGGAGAAAACAGCCATCATATTTTGGAAGCGGCAGCAAAGGCCACCGCCCGGGCGTTGTCGGAGGCAGTAACTTATAATTCTCGCATCGAAGGAGTTCTCAGCACGAAGGAATGGTTGGAATTGGAAGGCCGATCGGAGGAAAGCCAGTGATTGCCATCGTTGATTATGGAATGGGAAACCTGCGCAGTGTGGAAAAGGCCTGTGAGCGGGCCGGGATGGATGTATTCCTCACAGACGACTGCGCCATGGTGGAACAGGCCGATGCTGTGATTCTTCCCGGTGTCGGCGCATTCAAGCGGGCCATGGAAAATTTGCGCGTCCGCGGCCTCATCCCATCGCTGGAAAAAGTAGTGCAAGATGGACGTCCGTTTTTGGGTATCTGTCTGGGGCTGCAGCTTTTGTTCGATGGCAGCGAAGAAAGTTTCGGCCAGGGACTGGTTCCGGGGCTAGGACTGATTCCCGGCCGTGTACGGCGGTTTCCTCCGGGGCTGAAGGTCCCGCAGATGGGATGGAATCAGATCGATGCCGTCAGGCGGGACCCTCTGATGATGGGCGTTCCCGACCATTCCTACATGTATTTCGTACATTCCTACTTCGCTGATCCCAGCGACGACAGCTGCATTTTGACCACAACCGATTACGGGATCTCCTTTACCAGCAGTGCGGCCGTGGGGAACTTGTACGGTATCCAGTACCACCCGGAAAAGAGCAGTCGTATGGGTATGACCATTCTTAGAAACTTTGGAGCGATTGTGGATGATTATATTTCCAGCCATTGACATCATTGAAGGCCAGTGTGTGAGATTGAGCCAGGGAGACTATACCAAGAAAACGGTGTATCACAGTGACCCGGTTGCCGTGGCTGAGCGGTTTGCCGCCGCCGGAGCCGAACTGCTGCATCTTGTAGATCTTGACGGTGCCAAGGCCGGAAGACCGCAGAATTTGGAAACCATTGGCGCCATAGCGGCCGCTGTGGATATACCGGTGGAACTAGGGGGCGGCCTGCGAACCCCGGATACCGTGATTGAAGTCCTAGAAGCCGGTGTGGAACGTGCCATCCTCGGAAGTGCTGTGCTCCACGGGCCAGGGTGGTTGGAGCAGTTGGTCACGGAATACGGAGCCAGGATCGTCGTCGGCATCGACGCACGCGATGGTATGGCGGCCGTCAGCGGTTGGCAGGAGACTTCCAACGTGCCGGCGGTTGATTTGGCCTTATCCATGAAAGACTTCGGCGTTGAAGAAATCATCTACACAGATATTGCCACAGACGGCATGCTGCAGGGGCCCAATCTTGAACAGCTGCGCCAAATGGCGGAAAATACCGGCATGAAGATAGTTGCTTCCGGCGGGGTTTCCAGTATTGCCGATATTGAGGCGCTTCTGCGCTTGGAGCCGTTGGGTGTCTATGCGGCGATCGTAGGGCGTGCACTGTACACGGGAGATTTGGACCTTGAGGAGGCCATTGCGGCTGGAAGGAGAGGAATGAGTGTTGGCTAAGCGCATCATACCATGTTTGGACGTAAAGGATGGCCGGGTGGTCAAAGGAACCAATTTCGTCGAACTGCGGGATGCAGGAGATCCCGTGGAGTTAGCAGCGGAGTATGATCGCTCCGGCGCCGACGAAGTGGTTTTTCTGGATATTTCAGCTAGCCGGGAAGGGCGTTCCACACTGCTGGAAATGGTACGCCGCACTGCGGAAAAGGTGTTTATACCATTCACCGTCGGCGGAGGTATCGGCAGCGTGGAAGATATACGGGCCATCGTAAAGGCCGGCGCTGACAAAATTTCCGTGAACACCGCCGCTGTGAAGCGGCCGCAATTGGTTTCTGAAGGTGCTGAAAGATTTGGCAGTCAGTGCATTGTGGTCGCCATCGATGCCCGCCGTGTCCAAGGGGAGAACCGTTGGTTGGTATATACCCATGGCGGCAGTCAGGCCACGGAACTGGATGCCGTGCAGTGGGCAAAGCAGGTGGAAACACTAGGGGCCGGCGAAATCCTTCTGACTAGTATGGACGGCGATGGCACCAAGGATGGCTATGACAATGCACTGAACAGTGCTGTGGCCGAGGCGGTGAATATACCGGTGATCGCCAGCGGTGGTGCCGGCAAACTGGAGCATTTTCGCGACGCCTTCTTAGACGGCCAGGCCGATGCTGCTCTGGCTGCTTCTTTGTTCCATTTCAAGGAGCTCACAGTCAAGCAGGTCAAGGACTACCTGCTTGCCGAAGGGATAGCCATTCGCCCGGCCGAACAGGGAGGCAGGATCTGATATGGAGTTTCGTTTCAATGCCCAGGGGCTTCTTCCTGCCATAGTCCAAGACCAGCGGGGCCAGGTACTGATGCTTGCCTATATGAACGAAGATTCGCTGAAGAAGACCCTAGAGACAGGGGAAACCTGGTTTTACAGCCGCAGTCGTCAAGAACTGTGGCATAAAGGAGCTACATCCGGTAATGTGCAGCGTATCAAGGACATCACCACCGACTGTGACCAAGACACCCTCCTGATAACCGTTGAACAGCTCGGCAATGGCGCCTGCCATGAAGGGGATTACTCGTGCTTCCACCATTCTGTGAAGACATTTGCATCCGCTGATCCCGGTCCTCGTGTGCTAGACGACGTCCATAGCGTAGTGGCCCACCGGAAATTACATCCTAAAGAAGGTTCTTATACCAACTACTTGTTGGACACAGGATTGGATAAGATCCTCAAGAAAGTGGGCGAAGAAACTGCCGAAGTGATCATCGCGGCCAAAAATGGAGATGGAAAAGAAATATCCTACGAGGTCGGCGATCTGCTGTATCATCTATTGGTACTCATGGTTCATCAGGACGTGGAGCCGCAACAGGTCTGGAAGGAACTTGACTCCCGGCGCTGAACGGCCCTTTGCGGTTAACCCCACTCCCGCCCTTGGGTGTGGGGTTCTTGAATTTTACATCCTCAGGTGAAAACGGTATAATGAAGTCAGTTTTTGGGGGGAGAAGCTTGTGTATGGAACACTTACAGCATTTGAACAGGCCGCAGTACGAGGCGGTTACGCATAAAGAAGGGCCGCTTCTTATTGTGGCCGGTGCAGGCAGCGGCAAGACTCGAGTGCTTACCTACCGTATTGCCCATCTTATCCACGGCCACGGAGTGCCGCCGTACCGAATCTTGGCGGTAACCTTTACGAACAAGGCCGCTGAGGAGATGCAGGAGCGGGTCGAGACCATTGTTGGTCACAAGGCAAAACAGGTGTGGGTGAGCACGTTTCATTCCGCCTGTGTGCAGATACTGCGGCAGGAAGCCCAGCACATTGGCTACGGCAGGAACTTTCTTATTTTTGATAGTTCGGACCAGCGAACGGTGATCAAAGACTGTCTGAAAGAACTAAACTTGGATCCCAAGCAGTTCGAGCCGCGGGCCGTGCTAGGAACCATCAGCGGCGCAAAAAATGAACTGTTAGGACCCGAGGCTTACGATAAACAGGCCGGAGATTTCTGGGAGAACACCGTGGCCAGGGTATATCGGCGCTATCAGGCAAAACTAGCCGAGAACAATGCCATGGACTTTGACGATCTGATCAGGCATACGGTTTACTTGTGGAGGCAGAACCCGGATGTGCTGAAGAAGTACCAAGAGCGCTTTCAATACATCCTTGTGGATGAGTACCAGGATACCAATCATGCCCAGTATGTTTTGGTTAATCTACTGGCCCAGGGCTGCCGCAACCTCTGTGTAGTCGGAGATGAAGACCAGTCCATCTACGGTTTTCGAGGGGCGGATATCCGCAACATTTTGGATTTCGAAAAGGACTATCCGGAAGCTAAAGTCGTCAAGCTCGAAGAAAACTACCGCTCATCGCGGACCATCTTGGATGCGGCCAATGTCATGATCGCCAACAATGAATCCCGCAAGGAGAAATCGCTGTGGACACAGCGTCCTGCGGGGAAGAAGATATCGTTCTATCGGGCTCGGGATGAACGGGAAGAAGCTAAGTATGCGGCGGATGTCATCCAGACAGCCGTAGACCAAGGCCAAAGACGCTATTCGGATTTCACCATGCTGTACCGGGTGCACGCCCAATCGCGGACCTTGGAAGATGCTTTTCTGAAGAGGGGAATTCCCTATCGGATTGTGTCCGGCGTCCGTTTTTATGAACGGAAGGAAATCAAGGACGTACTGGCCTATCTGCGCCTGATGCATAACCCCATGGACAACTATGCATTCCGCCGTGTCGTAAATGTTCCGCGACGGGGTATTGGGGAGAGTACCATTGCCAAGATCGAGGAGTTCGCCTTATCCCAAGGTCTAAGTCTGTACGAAGCCTTGGAACACACCGCTGATATTCCCAAGCTTTCGGCTCGGTTTCGAACGAGCCTGCAGAACTTTTTCCGCATGATGAACGATCTTCGCAGTAAGGTGGAACAGCTGGATTTAGCTACCTTGACACAGCAGGTACTGCAGCAGACCGGGTATGAACAGACACTAAAAGACGAGGGGACGTATGATGCCCAAACCCGGCTAGAGAACGTGAAAGAATTCATCTCTGTGGCTCGGCAGTACGAAAAAGAATACCCGGGGGCGACCTTGGAAGGATTCCTAGAACACGTGGCATTGTTTTCGGATGCGGACAACTACGATCAGGGAGCCGACGTGGTACACCTCATGACGTTCCATGCCGCTAAGGGGCTGGAATTTCCGGTTGTGTTTTTGGTTGGTATGGAAGAAGGCATTTTTCCCCATGCCCGCTCTCTGCGGGAGCCGGGTCAGATGGAGGAAGAGCGCCGCCTGGCCTATGTGGGCCTGACAAGGGCGGAGGAGGAGCTTTATGTGACCTGCGCCCAGATCCGCACCCTCTATGGTAGTCAAGAGCAA
>PUOC01000056.1 GCA_003551965.1 Clostridiales bacterium
CGAAGGCCACCATCGCCAGTAGTGGTGCACCAAACGAGAAGGCACCCCCTATCAGGAAACCGAGGGCTACCAGCAATCCAACTGCACCAGACTCTGCTGTAACACCGTCAGCACCTAGACTCTCTCCCAACGCACCTAGACCAAAAACAGCACAGGATTGTAAACCCACGACTAGAAAGAGCCCTATCGATAGAATTCCAACTCCAGTTCGCATGAGCAAGCAACCTCCCTTCATATTATTCAAACACAACCGCTCCCCTGGCATCCAGTAGTACCAGAGCTATGTACGAAGCCATTTTACGATATTGGCTACAATCCTCCAAAGTCCTTTTAGATTAGGAGAATAGTTTAAAATAACTAAATTACTGCAATTTCCGCATTGTTTCCCGTTACCAAATACAGGTTCCACTGCAAAAAGTCCAAAAAACGGTCCTTTTCTAACCGGCGTATACAGGAATCTTCCGTGCGAATATCGAAGATAACAAGAGAAATATAGAGTCAAACTTCGATTGAGTGAGATAACCGCTTAAGTGTCTAACTAGTGTTTTCCAGCGGAATGCCTCGAGCCGAAAGGTAGTTCCGCATGGACTCGTCTCCGGGCAGGTGCTGCTCTGCGAGTTCGATGTACTCGTCTAGTAAGGAGCGACTGCATTCCAAGAGACGAAGCATGGCTGAAACAGGAAGCCCGTGATACCGGAGCAGCAACAGCTTGTCAAAGCTCTTGAGATACGCATCAACCGCTTCTTCTGTGTGGTAGATTTTGCGGCCGATTTCTCTGGTTGTGAATCCTTGGAGCGCGAGTTCCACAACGAGCTTCTTGTGGGTGAGTGTCCTGCCCATATCCAGTACGGTGCCCGCTGTGGGAAGAATGATCCCAAAGCGTTCCTGGTAGGTTTCGAGCAGGTGACGCACCATGGTGGGAGCCATCCCCGTGAGCCACTCGACATCGGTATTGGTGAGGACAGCATCCTGCTTCCATGCTTCGGTGGTCATCCGCTCCATCTGTCGAATGCGCAGAGCTTTGTACTCGCCTTGATGTTGGAGTTCGATGTGGTTTTCTCCCGGCCCCACGAGGGTGAGAACAACCGGCCGCAGTAGTCTCGGATCCCGGCGCCTGGACTTGCGGGTGCTGTTGGCGAACCAGACCACTTGTCCGGGCTGCAGTTCCTCCAGGCGTGGACAGCACCAGGCTCGAATCCCGGCGGTGGCCTTGATCATGGCTTCCGCTTGCGCTGGGCGGCACCCGTATTGATCGACTAAGGTCTGCAGCACGGGCTGGAGAACCTCGGCAGGCACGGATGGTGCATCTTGCGGCTGGCGCCCCTGGCCGGATGCTGCATGCTCCTGCGGCTGCTGGGGAAGAAAGTCATAGCCTTTCGGTGCCCGTTTGGCCACCTCGTGTCGTCCCAGCAAATTCCATAGGGTCGTAAAGGTCGCCTGGGGATCTTCCGCAGACAGGATGGTGAATTGCTCGCATTCATGGTGCTGGCGTACAGCTCGTAGTCCTAAGTCCACGTTCAGCCGAGCCACCCAGGCTGGGTCTAGAACGGGAAGAAGCAGCCGGGTTCCCTGGTGCTCCACCAGCATTTGGCCTGGTTCGGCT
The DNA here is from genome assembly GCA_003551965.1 of Clostridiales bacterium. Lineage (GTDB taxonomy): Bacteria > Bacillota > Limnochordia > Darwinibacteriales > B1SED10-159 > B1SED10-159. The sequence goes on from PUOC01000056.1 coordinate 1,604, forward strand.
CGTACTTGACCTTCCGCCTCTTCGTAGGAAGCCAAGGCTTCGTTTACCAGTTGCACTACGGTCTGGCCCAAGGCCGAATTCTCGGCCAGTTCGAAACGGCTCTTGATGTGGCTAAATTGCACGGCCTGCAAATCGCGAGTAGCGAGGGTGGCAAACTTCGTGTTACCCGCCCTCATCCTTTCGCTCACCTCTTTCACGTTGTTTGTTTCGGGGAGGATGGGCTATGGCAAACCGGCGGATTTTGCTCATAGCGAACTGGAAATCGCTCGTATCATAGGCATCATGCAGCTCCCAATACTTCTGGACGACACGTTTGGACAGATCACAGACCTTACGTATCTCCGGAAGCGGAAGGCCTTCTTCCTTCAAAAGAACCACTTTGCTGAAATCAAGCAGATAACGTTCGATGCTCTCGTAGCTATGCCCCGTTCTACGGGTGATCTCGGTTTCGGTGTAGCCCCACATAAACAGGTCAATAATCTTCGCTGCATGGCTGAGGGTGGCACCCATGTCGGCCACTCTGCCTCGGGTCGGTAAGACCACCTTGGGGTTTTGCTCCATGGTTTTGCGGACTCCGTCACTGGACAGGGAAATAATGTAACCGATGTCGGGTAATGTGAGAGCAGCCCCTTGTTCATAGGCCTGGGTGGTTACACGGGCGATGCGATTCCAGCGCAGCGCACCGGGGCGCTTGGGGTCCATATCGGCCCAATCCTCTGTTTTCACGAGGTCCAACACCACCGGCTGTAAGGTAGACTCCTTGAGGCTCTTGCCGGCTCCCTGGGCGCTTGACACACCGATGTAGACAATTTGGCCGCCACTACGGTGCAGGGTGTGGAAGCGTTCACTGATCTCACGCAACTCCTGTACGAAGGCATCGGCGGCGGCTGGTGAATACCCATGGCGTTCCTGCAGCACCTCCACAAAGCGTGAGCGACTTAGAAAGGCATCGGCCCTTTCCCATGGCCATGGCAGATCATCAGCGACAGTCTTGCGGACACGCTCGGCATTGTGATTCCAGATCTCACGCCATTCCTCGACCAACGGCAAGGCGTATCCGGTCGCCTCGGCGGCCTCTGCAGCCTCTTCATAACGTTGTATCTGGCGGAAAGCGTTCCACCAGGCCTGCCATTGACGCTGGCTGATGCAGAGCGTCTGGCGTATCGTTTTGAGATCTTCTCCCTGTAGATAACGCCATACGGCAAGGGCAGGCCGCAAATACCGGAAATGCTCTCGGGTCTTTTTGGTCATCGCGGCCAGGGGTAAGCGTGCGCCTTGTTGCACCAAATCCAACCAGCGTTTGCGGATCGCCTGCACGCTCGATGGAAACAGCACCAACAAGCGCGGAATATCCAGTAACGCTCCTTGGTAGTACGCCTCTTCAATGAGACGGGCGATGCGTCCTGTCACCATCGTACGGGTTCCAAACTCACCGAGTAACTCGGCATCATCATCCTGTAGTACCGTTAAGCGAACCAACATTTCTTGTTGGCGGTCCCGGGGCCGACGAATGTAGGCTTCACGATTATGGACTACAGCGGGGAACTCAATCTGTCCGAGGGACTGTAACCCGAGATAGCCATGCAGGTATCGCATTACATCGCCAGCCAGCAATTCCGCTTCGTCTACCGCTATTTCTCGGCGTTCACGAACGTAGTTCACCACATAGTCAAAGAAGGTCTTAGCAGCAACGGACTGTGCCTCCTGTCGCACTCGTTGTCTAAAGAAGACAGGGCGTCCCATAGCACTCTCCTCCTAGCATAGGAATCGGAATCGCTACGGGAGTTTTAGACCTTTAGGGTCCGATTTCCTGCTGGCATGGCAGAGGATACAGTGGTCGGGCTCACGCCTGTCAAGGCATACCCTGCGGGCACTTCGTGGCCTTGACAGGCCCGCCCGCCACTGTCTGTGGCAATTAAGCCAGCAATGCATCCTTCTGGGTGCCGCCGTCACCCCTCGATGCGGAATCTACGTTCATCTTTCATCTGAATCGGAACAGAATTCTACGTCATCTCGCATACTCTGCGTAAGCCACATCGATTGTTGATGAAGATAAATCGCATGGAGGGGATCCCATGTTTCGACGCAACGATGATCATGAACGGCCATCCCTGTTCAATACGGTCACGGAACTTCCGAATACGGTACGCCAACGTCTGGAAAACTCTTGGGCCACTAGCTTCTATGAACATGTCTTCTGCCAAATCGACGAAGACGCCTTTGCGGTACTGTATGCCGACAATGTGGGACGACCCAACTTTCCCGTCAATATCCTCTTGAGCTTAGAAATCCTTGCCGCCTTATTCAACTATACGGTAGCGGACATGCTGGACCAGTACTACTTCAACGTGCAAGTACGGTGGGCCCTGGGTCTTCGGGACATCGCCAAACATTCCGTGGCCGAACGTACCATCTTTGAGTTCCGCCAGCGGCTGTATCTTCATGTGCTGGAGCATCCAGGAAGAGATAACCTCATCTACCAACAATTTCAGCTCATTACCGATCATCTATCGAAGGTCTTGGATCTCGATTGCAGCGAAGCAAGGATGGACTCCACACAGATCATTAGTAACATCCGTCGGGCGGGACGTCTCTCGCTGGCCTATGATGTCTTGAAGCAGGCTGCCCGAGCATGCCCCGCAGACCTTCTTCCCGAAGAGCTGCAGGAGGTTCTGCGGCCGGAGTTCAAGAACCAACTGCTGCTGAGGGTGAAGGCTCGCGAAGTCGAAGACCGCTTGACCGAGATGCTGCAGTTGTCTGCTCAACTAGTGCAACTGACGGAAGAGCATCGGGAACTGCAACAGTTGGACGCCGTGCAGTTGCTAGCCAGGTTCTTGATGGAGCAAGGCGACTACGATGCAGCAACACAAACATGGACACCGAAAGCACTTGGCGCCAGCCCCACATCCCACAACCTCCATTCCGCCTATGATGCCGATGCTACACTGCGCAAGAAGGGAGACAACATCCACGTCGGCTATGTCGCTAACCTGACCGAGACCTGTGCAGAGGGGAACCCAGTCCAGCTGATTCTCGACTACATGTTTGAACAAAACACAGCGGCCGACACGAGCATGGCCCAAGATACCTTACCGCACCTTGCCGATCAACACGGCGTTGAGGATCTGTATGTTGATGGTGGCTATTCCGGAGAATCCGTCTATAACGAAGCTATAGCTCATGCCATCAACCTCCACTTCACGAACATGACGGGTAAGGAATCGCAGAAGATCCCCTTGCATGCATTTGGGTTTGACGGCCATACTGTGACGCATTGTCCGGCGGGACAGCCCAGTACTCTATCCATCTACAACGAGATAAACGGACGGATCCTCGTCCATTTCGATAAAGGGATCTGCAAAAGCTGTCCAGCTCGCCATGCCTGTCCCAGCCAACCCAAGAGACAAGCACAAACACTGAGCATCAGTCACAAACAGCGAATCGCAGCCGAAACCCGCAAACAGATTCAAGATCCACAGCAGCACCGCATCAACACCAGCAAACGGGCAGCCATTGAAGGCACCAACTCGGAGATGAAGCGAGCCCATGGTGCCGAGAAACTACGAGTACGGGGCGTCCATAAGTGCCGAACGCTATTTGGCTTTATTGCCATCGCCCGCAACGTGAAGCAAGCCCTGCGTGGCCTCCGTGGCGATAAACGAAGATCCCTCCAAGATGCTGAACGACAGCAGCGGCGGGGTCTGGTTCCTGTACCCACGGTGGCGTAAGCCACCAAGGTTACAGGGGACCAAAGCAGGTATCCAGGCCCTGTTCCGGCGTCATCAGGCGACTGTACAGGCAATATGCCTCAGAATTCTCAGCTACTCGGGTTCGAAAAAACCAACAACCACCGTGAATCAAGCAACATAAGCCTGTTTTTGCAGTGGAACCAAATACAGGATACAGGTATAAGCCTTTCGAGATTCATCAAGATAACGTAGATGACTACCGGTACTATCAAATCGATTGGACACACACCACGCTACCATCCTAATCGAATACGTATCAATATGGTCAGATTGTTTGAGCCGAGAATTGACTTCGTCGGAGGGAACATTGTTTTCGAGGTCGACAAAATACACCTAAATGATAATGTAATGGAACTCTCGTTGAAGCTAAGTCAGAATCCTGCAGATACAGAGGATGGATAACAGACGCTACAAATATTGATGAAGGGTATACTAGCTTAGGTTTTGAGGTAGAGAATGGACAGGTTAGTGTGAAAGGAAATGATATTGAATGTACGGATATCTGGCTTGTAAGTGGTGGAGGTTTCTATATCGATTTTTAGAGGATAGAAGGGAATACTCCTGACTCGACAGGTACAGGTCAAATTATAACTTAAAATAAAATTTTAACAACATAACTTTAATTAAAATTTAAGCTGGAGGTGTGAAGGTGATTAAGATTAAAAATGAACATCCTACATTAAGTCCAGAAGTAATGGAAGAGTTGGAGTCCATAAGAGAAGAATTTGGAATTGAAGAAGATCAAGAAGTAGTAATCGATGAACGACGAGAACGTAAAAAGAGGAGGAGAAGTAAGAAAAGAAAAGGTGCATTCGATCTAACAAGGAACTTCGTCAGACGAACTATGGGAGTAGTTTCAGGAGTCTTTAAAGATATGGGACTAACCGCTCAAATGGTAAATACCTTCTTGCTAGAATTATCTCGTGCGATACGTCTTCGTGAAGGAGATAGAACTCCACCATCGAATGAAGAACTTGGACGGGCAGTTAGACAAGTAGCTGAGTCAACTAAGTTGACGATGTTCTTGGCTCTGCTAGCTCTACCTCAGTGGATACCTCTCTGGTTGATATTAGAATTATTGGCTCAACAGTTTAACAAGTCATTCTTACCTAAGTCTATGAGACGAGGTTTATACGATGTCCTAGATTAATAGTGCTCGTCTCGTATCGTTGTTACTCTTCTTTTTCCGTTAAGTCTTTCTTGAATTGGTACTGCTTGCCAAGGCCTTCTAGCGTGGCCCTGGCCTCTTGTGCAAAGGCTCTATAGTCTATCTGGTGGCGCTCCGGTCTGTAGTTTAAGGTTCCCACCTTATAGAGGTCTACGCAGTCCGCAGTCCTCCTGACAACAGTACCACCGAAGCAGCGTTTCGACCGATGATGAATCACCGCCCAGCCCGAACGACCGCAAGCCTGCAGCGCTTTCAATTCTTCCATTGTATATGTCACGGTATTTGTTGGCGCCTTGGACGCTCCGGCATCCGTGCAAAAATGGACATATTCCGACAGAACACTTGACCATACTTTGCAGTACCCACGCCGTTGCATCCCAGCCAAAATCCGTTGGACACCATCTTTGAC
>PUOC01000020.1 GCA_003551965.1 Clostridiales bacterium
CAGGGCAAAGACCGCCAGCACCAGCCACAGTGCAGAAAACGAAAAGGCAGCCACCACCCCCAGCAGAATGCCGCCGGCGGAAAACCCAAGATCGAAGAAATTGTTGAACACAGAGATGGCTTGCGAGCGGTGGCTGAGTTCGGTACTGTCGACGGTGAACACCAAAAGCAGTGTCTGCAGCGTAGAAAACCCAATTCCCACAACCACGGCCGACAAGCCCAGCAGGGCATATCCCTGGGCAGCGACCAAAATCGCTATGCCCAAAGCTACCAGCAAAAAGGCAGGCAGGACGACCTTCTTGCGCCCATAGGCATCGGAGAGCCGCCCGGAAAATGTGCTGCCAATCATGAACATCAAAGCAAATACAGTGAAATATATGCCGATGTTGGCAATACCCAGGCTGCGGCCATATAGAGGCAGAAACGTGTTCAGTGCTCCCAGTACAATAGTGATGGAAAGAATGCCAGCGCACGCCACCAGTACATTGCGGTTGCGAGCCAACGACCGCAGCGACTGCATCACCTTTACAGAAGCCGTTTCCTCCGCAGCCGCCGGTTCTCGAATGGCCATTACCACGGGAAACATCAACAGCCCGATCAGCGCCGCGGCAATAAAGAGCCAGTCATACCCCAAAGCCTCGATAATGACGAAGCCCAACGGCGGAAAGATCGCCGCAGGAAAGCCACTGGTCACAACATAGAGACCTATCAGCGTGCCCCGCTGGCTGGCCGGCGCAAGATCAGCCATCAGCGTTTGACTCGCCACCACAAAGGCGGCCAGACTGATGGCATGGTAGAAACGGGCCGCCGCCAACACGGCGAAGTGCTCCGACAGCAGGTACAGAAGTGGGCCCGTGGCCGTAGTAAGGGCAGCGATCCAAAGCACCGACCGCCTTCCCCGGGTATCGGTCAGAGTGGCCAAGAACGGCCGCTGGACCACCGCTGCCAGTGCAAAGAGGCCCCCCAACAGACCTACGATCCGTTCGGAGCCGCCCAAGGAATCAATAAAAACCGGAAACGTGGGGAGCAGAAGATTGAATGAACTGAAATACAAGAACGTCGTCAAAAGCAGAGCTTTTATGTCTCGAGGAAGTTCACTGAAGAAGGACATGCCAACACTCCTAGTTCCATAGATGTTCCGATACAAGCACGTTTGGTGTGGCCGAAAAAGGAAGGGTGCAAACCCTTCCCAGAAACTATGGCCTATGCGTCCATGGGCGTCAAACTCAACAAAGGAACCGTTCCTGCAGCAAGATTGCTTCGGCCAAAACGGTGCGGATCAGACCCAAGACAACCAAGACGCACTGGGGCTTGGTTAGCGTGTAAAACACCTTCGCCATGGCATTTCCCCGGCTGCTCGGATCAGTCCTTGTCGTTAGAGAAGATCCATGCAAAAGGTCTATTAGACCGCTGCCAATCCCGCTTCCTTGCGCAGCAGTGCGACCTTGTCCGTTTTCTCCCACGGCAGATCCAGATCAGCGCGGCCAAAATGCCCATAGGCAGCTGTCTGACGATATATGGGCTGCAGCAGATCAAGGCTGCGGATGATCGCGGCGGGCCGCAGATCAAAATGCTTTCGGATCAACGCTTCGATCAGCTCTTCCGGCACAGCTCCTGTGCCGAAGGTATCAACAGACAACGACACCGGTTTCGCCACACCAATGGCATACGCCACTTGCACTTCCACCTTGTCCGCCAATCCCGCGGCTACAATGTTCTTTGCAACATAGCGGGCAGCGTAACTGGCAGAACGATCGACCTTTGTGGGGTCCTTGCCGGAAAAAGCTCCGCCGCCATGGCGGCCCATGCCGCCATAGGTGTCAACGATAATTTTGCGTCCAGTCAAGCCGGCATCACCCTGGGGACCGCCGGTTACGAAGCGGCCCGTAGGGTTAATGAAGTATTTCGTTCTGCTGTTGAGAAACTCTGGAGGAACCACCGGCTCTATCACATGACGGCGGATGTCTTCGTAGATCTGTTCCTGTGAAATTTCTGGATGATGCTGTGTGGAAACGACCACAGCATCTACCGCAATCGGGCGCCCGCCTTCGTATTGGACAGTAACCTGCGTCTTTCCATCGGGGCGCAGATAGTCTACCACTCCGGTTTTACGCACCTCGGCTAAGCGTCGCGTCAGCTTATGGGCCAAGGATATAGGAAGCGGCATCAGTTCCGGTGTCTCATTGGATGCATAGCCAAACATCAAACCCTGATCACCGGCACCGACTGCCGAATAATCATCCCCCTGCTCGCCATGCCTTGTCTCCCAAGCCTCGTCAACTCCTTGGGCTATGTCCTGCGACTGTTCCTCCAGGGAAGTCAGGACAGAACAGGTGTCGCAATCAAAGCCGTATTTGGCTCGGTCATAGCCGATTTCCCGGACAGTCTGCCTGACGATCTTCGGAATATCCACATAGCAGTCTGTGGTTATCTCGCCCATCACCAGAACCATTCCTGTGGTCACCGCGGTTTCACAGGCCACCCGTGCCGCTGGGTCATCGCGGAGAATGGCGTCAAGAATGGCATCGGAAATCTGATCGCAGATCTTGTCCGGATGTCCTTCGGTTACGGATTCAGATGTAAATAGGTAGCGTTCTCTTGCCAATCGTCTCACCTTCTCTACTGAAAAGTCCAAACAAAAAAGCTCCTCCTAAGGAGAAGCTTCTATGCAACTCCCATCTCTCAGAGCCCGCGCTCTGCAGGAATTAGCACCTAGCCCCGCCACGGGGCCGGCTGCTGGGTTTCATCGGGCCTGTCCCTCCACCGCTCTTGATGAGTCCCTATTTAGTTCACATGCAAGCCTTATATTAGCACTCCCAATAGTGGCTGTCAATAGCTCACGGCAGATTCCTAGTCATCGTTCTCATCGCTCTCATCGTTCTCTACCCTGCGCCACTGGTAAGTCGGCAACAGAGGACCCGAAAACCGCTCCGCTGCGTCAACCACCGCACCGGCCCGGGCGTCGGGGATGTCCCGTTCCGTGGGCCGGCGCACGAGAGAGGTCGGAGGTGCTTCCAAGGCATCCCACGCAATCGTATCCGTGCGCTCAATGGTATACCGCCCCTCTACATCCCGGGAATACACGATACGGCCCGAGGCCGTGTCGAACACCCGGCCTGTAATGACTACAGACGCCGATGTTTCTTGGGTCACCGTCCAGCGGGCCCGCTCTTCATCGCCGGATACCCTTCTCCGCTGCGGGGCATCCTGGCTTACGTTTTCGAAGTAATAGTCCACATCGCCGCTGATCACCGCGTCCACGTCAAGTATATCCCCGATTTCCTGCGCCATCTCTCTGTCAACAGCCATGCCGCGGCGAATGCCGGCACGCTGCAGTGCTGCATCCACTTCCAGCCGGTCTGCAACCGCATAGTAATCCTGAAGCTCATCGGCCAGCGCTTTTTCCATTTCCGCCGCCAAACCGGGATCCGGTGTGTAGTTCTCCCAGTAGACCACGGCCATGCTCTCTATGTCACGCAGGTCTACCTCCGGAGGTATCATGACCCGTTCACGCGGTTGAAAGCACCCGGCCCATATCAGCGCTGCCGCCAGCAACAGCAATACTGCCGCTGTCCTGCTCATCCATTTCACGTCTGCTCTCCCTCCCCTTGTCTCCACAGACTGCCCTGTTCCAAACGCACACAACGTCCTGCAGCATACTCCACTACCAAGGGATCATGACTGGCCAACACCAGCGAGGCACTGTATTCTTTCTGCATATCGAGAAGCAGCTTCAGTACTGTCCTCCCCGTATCCGGATCGAGATCGCCCGTGGGCTCATCTGCCACGATCAAACTAGGCCGGTTCGCCAAGGCTCTAGCCACCCCAACCCGCTGCCGTTCGCCTCCAGACAAATGCCGCGGATAGGCAAAGAGGCGGTCCTGCAGACCTACTCGGGCCAGCAGTTCGGTTGCCGGTGGTTGCCCCCGGCTGCGCCCGGCCAGCCAAGTGGGCAGGTTGACATTATCGAGGACCGTCAGCTCGGGAACTAAGTGTGCCCGCTGAAAAACAAAACCGATGTGATCACGCCGCCAGATACGGCGTTCTTGCTCTTTCCATTTTAACGCATTCTGCCCGTCAAAGCAAAGCTCACCGCTATCCGGCCGGACCAGCAGTCCCAAGATATTCAAAAGCGTCGTTTTGCCGCTGCCGGAACGGCCGGTAATCACCAACTGCTCTCCCCAACGCAGCCGCAGTTCCACGGAATGCAGGACCGGTCGTGACAGGCCAGGGTAGCGCTTGCCAATGGCAGTCAACTGCAGTCCTTCATTCATCCTTTATCACCTCGCCCGGCTCCTGCCTGGCAATGTTCCAAGCCGGAACAGCTGCGGCCAGCGCCGCCACAGCCGGAGCAGCCAGTGTCAGCCAAGGCCAAACAGCTCCCGGCCACTGCATCGGAACGTTCCCTGTATAATACACCTCGGGGACGTGCAGTGGCAGACCGGCCAGGTATCCACTGGCAAAGAACGCTGAAATGGTACCCAGTGCGGCCCCCACAGCCCCTAAGAACAGACCCTGCAAGGCCCAAATCGATACCAGCTGCCCCATGGAAATGCCCAGGGAACGCAGGACCCCGATTACGCGGTATCTATCCAATGTCCGCAGATAGAACCCATACCCAATACCGTATCCCAATCCAAGCAAGACGGCGGCCGAAAGCCAGCGGCCTGCGGCCGCCGCTGTCTGCATAATAACGTAAACCGAAGAATATTGCTGATGCCACGGACGAACCCAAGCATTCACCACGTCCTGTACAGGCAGGATCCAATCATCGACCCGCCGCGGCTCCTGCACCTGCACAGACCAGCCCCGGGCAGGGCGAACATCGCCGGACAGACGCAGCGCCGCCTCGCGCCCCATCATCACCAGAGACATATCCACGGCATGGTGGCCCGAGGAAAAGATGCCCGCTACGGGAAAAGTACCGGCATCCGCAGCTGCCGTCACATCAATCACGCCGCCGACACCCACCCGCAGCTGCTCCGCGAGTTGATCGCCAATCAGCAGACCCTGGTCCTGCTGGATATCCGCCCAGTGGCCCTGCTGCAATATGCCTTGGAGATCAAAGGCCGCATCTTCCCAGGACCACACGACGCCTCGGATCCAAACGGGCTCCAGGGCATGTTCTCCCGTTGCAGCACCGACTAACTCCACAAACGGAGCAGCAGCTTCGACACCGGCAATACGCTGCAGCTGCCGTTGAACCTCGCTCTCATCTGCGTCGGCCCCCACCCCCTCCACTCGCAGGTGGGGGGTCAGGCGCAGCAGCCGATCCTGCATTTCCTCCTCCAGGCCGAGAAGCAGGCCCAGAACCAGGAGCAGGGAAAAAACCCCAGCCGCAACGGCCAGGGTAATGCCGGCACTGTGCCGCTTATAATGGCGGATCTGCGCCGCAATCAATGTGACCTTCCATCTGCCCACGGGCCCACCGCCTCACCGCAAAAACTCAAGATTATCTTCACCGCGACGGCCGGCGGTTCCTGCCAGAAATCCGCCGATCACGGCCCCGGGGCATCGGTGCCCGCCAAAGACTGTTCGTGTTCTCCGATTTCCTCTGCCACCACGGCCTTTAGCGAAGGCAGCGCCAACTGCAGCACGGTCTCGGCGGTGGCCTCCGGATCAAAGGTTCCGTGGAGGTATACCTGATGCATGACCAGATGATCTGCCATACCGCTGACCATGATCAAAAAGTGCTCCGTATCCACAGACAGGCGCGGCAGACTCCGTTCAATGGCCTCGGCAAAGACCCGCTGCGCTGTGCGCTTGGCTCGAAAGATTCGTTCATGGATATGGGCGGTGCCCGGTACACAGGACTGAAACAAAGTATTCAAGAGTCCAAGGTGCTCAGACACAAACTGCATGCGCATATGCACCAAGAGACGGAGAACTTCTTCGGCCGGCCCTGCCTCCAACAGTGCTTGACGGCTCTGCACAAGATAAGAGTCAATGCGGTCTTCCACTAAAGACAGGTACAACTCCTCTTTGCTGGGAAAATAGAGATAGACGGTGCCCTTGGCTACACCCGCCTCCCTGGCGATCTCGTCAATGGTTGCAGCCGGCCCGCGGGCCGCGAAGAGCCGTTCCGCACTATCCAAAATCGTCCCTCTCTTCTCGTTGGTGCGCCCCTCTTCCATACCCTCATCTCCCATCCGCTGTTAAACTCGGCCACTGGCCTGCGGCCATACCGCGGCGCATGGACTCCATGTCAAGACCCATCACCGCTCCAAATTGCGCCTGGTTTGCCCGATAGGCCAAGATGCTGCGTATCACTTCCTGTTCAGCTTGGGCAACCAGGACGCTCGCCTGGTGTAGGTCCCGCTGGGACGCAATGCCCCGCTCCACGGACTCCTGCAGGCGTGCCGAGGTTTCTTCTGCTTCTCTGCGATGGCTTTGTGCCAAATTCCATGACCGGTACGCGTGGTCCATTTCCTCAAACGCAGCATAGACATCAAGAAACAGCATGTCCATGGCACTTCGTTTCTCGCTCTCCGCGGCTGCCACTGCCGCAGCCAGACGGCGCTCTTCGGCCCGTCCGGCACCGCCGTCGCCGAACCGATAATTGGCTCCCAGGCTCACCTGCCAAGGATTGGTATCATCATCGCTGCCTAGAAGCCCAGAAATCACATCAACGAGCCCGTCATCCGGCGGCCGTTCATCGGCTTCGTCTTCCAAGGGCCTGATTCTGCCCTGGGCTGGCATTATGTCCATATCCGGGAGGAGGCCATCGGCTTCTTTCTCCCACGATTGGGCAATCGTCCCCGTCAGCGTACGGTCGCTATCGACGGAAGCGATCAATGCGGTCTGATCCCACATGTACGTACCAGAAGCAGTCACAGTCCAATTCCGTTCTCCCTTGGCCACATCGTATTGAATCTGGGCCTGTTTCACTTGCAAAGCCAGCATACGCGCCTCAGGCCGCTGCTGCTGACTCAACTGCCAAGCGGCGTCCAAATCGGCCTCCCACGGCTCCACGCTGTCCGGCAGCCCTTGGCTGTGCATAGCGCCCCAGGCACGCAGTTCGCCGTCATCGGCCGGGTACATGTCCAGCAGCTGCAGCAGGCGGGCTGACGCCATATTGAAGCCGGACTGCGCCCTCTGCCACTGCATTTCCGATTGGAATACTTCATTCTGCTGCTGCAGCAAATCCAGTTCAGTGGCAGCACCGCGGGCCAGCTTATCCCGCTGTATTTCCAGTTCTGCCTCAGCCAGTTCCAAGGCCAGGTCGGCCACCTGTACGGCCTGGTAAGACTCAATCCAGCTGTTGTAGGATTCCTGTACAGTCAGCATCGTTTCGATTACCGTCTGCTGGTGCTGCAGGTCACTCAAGTCGATGCCCAGCTGCGCCTGGTCCAGACCGCCCCGCAGTTGGGGGTTGGCCCCTAACTGCTGTACTAGGGTCAGCGACGCCTCCGTGTTCCATACGGTGTCATCGCTCTGCCATCCCTGAAGTCCGCTGAATGGTATCAGGGCAGCACTTTGACGGTTATGCTCGCCGCTGAGCTGAAGCTGCGGGCGAAGGAGAGCCTGCGTCTCATCAAAGGCTGCTTCGGCCTGCACCTTGCCCAAATCGCTCCGATATACAGCCTCACTGACATCAAGGGCATGGACGAGAACGTCGGAAAAGCTCGCCAAATCCATCAAGTCCTTTTCTTCATTGGCCAACGCCGCTGCTGGGACAATCATAGCTGTGCACAGAGCAAGGGCTAGGAGCCCTCGCCTATAAATGCTTCTCATGGTCTTCAGCCCCCATCCGTCATTGTTCGTCCCGCAGTGCCCTAGCCACAGTGTAGAAATAGCTGGCCTGGGCAATGTTGAAATCAGTGATAGCTGTAACCAGCTCATTTCTTGCCGAGAGAACGGCCAACTGTGCATCCTGGAGATCACTGCTGGTAATCATGTCTGACTCATACATCAATTCCGAAAGCCGCTGCAGCTCTTCAGCTTCTTCCACTTCCTTCTCCAATACCGGAATTCGCTCTTCCGCGTCCCTGATTGTGGTATAGCTCTGGTGCATTTCCAGGGTCAGCAGTCGTTTGATATCAGCCAGCTGCATCATGGCCTTTTCCCGCTGCAATTTGGCCATTCGCAATTCCAAAGCAGGTGTGTAGTCGTTGTCGGCTAATTCTACCGATTTCTCAGCGACAGCCACAGCGGCCTGCAGCTGCCTGATCTCCTCACGATTTTCCAAAGCGAAGGCCAGATCGTCCTCAAGATCGATCTCTTTCTTCTCGACTTCGAACGCCTCCGCCGCCGGACGAACTCCCGCATCTATGGGAAGGCCCAAGGTCTGCTGCAGATTCATCAGCGACAGGTCCAAGCCGTGTTTTGCCTGGAGAACGTTGGCGGAACTGCTCAGGACCCCTCCGGACGCTTGGATCACATCATAATTGGTAACCGTTCCCGCCTCATAGCGCCGCTGCGTTATATCCAGCTGCCGCTCGGCGGAACGCAGTGCCTCTTCAGCTGTCTCCAGCATGTTTTCCATCTGCAGCACGGTATAAAAATCGGTTTTTACGGTTAAGGCCAGATCATCTTGGGCCATGGTAAAACCGCGTCTCGCCAACTCATATGCCGTCCTAGCCTGCATGAGGTTGGTCGGCGACGGCTGCATTATCTGGGCCGCTTCTGCCTGTTCTAGTTGCAGCTGGGCCTCTTCCAAGTCCAGTTCTGCCAGCTTCACTGCATAACTATTTTCCCGCGCCAGGCGCTGGGCCTCGGCCAGTGTCACGTACTCAGCTTCTTCTCCTCCCACTGCACCGGCCCACAAAAACACGATGACACCCACCAACACCACAACGAACTTCCGATTCCAACTACGAAACATCTGCATCGCCCTCCTTTTTGAACAAACGTTTGACAAACCACTGTTCCAAATCATCAACATAGGTGTAAAAAGCCGGAATGACAAATAATGTCAAAAATGTTGACGCAGCCAAGCCGCCAATGACAACCACCGCTATGGGTCGCTGCAGTTCCTGTCCTTCACCGATCCCAATCGCCAACGGCACCATGGCCAATATGGTCGTAAAAGAGGTCATGAGAATGGGACGCAGGCGAATTTCACCGGCCTTGCGCAGCGCATCCGTACGTTCTAGTCCATCACGCCGCAGCTGGTTCACATAATCCACAAACACAATCGCATTGTTGACCACGATACCGGCCAGCATAATGGCACCCACGAAGCCGACCACACTGAAGGTCGTACCGGTAAAAACAAGGCCTGCCATCACCCCGATAACTGCCAGGGGCAGCGTCACCATGATGATCACCGGCTGCAGCAGGGACTCAAACTGGGACGCCAGGACCATAAACACCAACAGAATCCCCAATAGCATCGCCAAACTCAGCTGTCCAAATGCTTCCATCATTTCTTCACTTTCGCCGCCGAAGTCAAGGGATACTCCGCTGGGAAGATCCGCAAATTGGAGCACTCTCGCTATTTCATCCATGGCGCCGGCCAGATCACGGCCTTGCAGTTGGGAAGATACGGACACGATGCGGCTGCGGTCGCTGCGGTCCACAGCCACGGGACTTGTCCCCGCTTGCACCACTGCCAATTCGCCCAGTGGTTTCGCACCGCGCTGCGTCTGGATGGGAACATCCATAATAACATCAGGAGCATCCCGCCACCGCTCAGCCAAACGCACAGTGATGTCGATCTCCTGGCCGCCTGTGCGGTACCGCGTCACACTGCTGCCGCTGACAGCAGTCTGCATAGATGAAGCCAGTTCGGCCACGGAAATACCGTAATCCGAAGCCCGCTGTCGATCGACCCGTATCTGCATCTCCGGTTCGCGGTCTTCTAGCGACGACACCGGATCCACGATACCAGGAATACCGTTAATGGCTTCAAGAACCACAATCGAAGCCTGCTCCAATTCTTCCATATCGTCACCGCGCAGCTCAATTTGGACAGGATCACCGAAGAAGGCCCCCATGGAATCCATCATACTCACGGATACCTCAGCACCGGGTATCCTTGTTCCCAAATCCCGCAGTTCCTGTACCACCTGCTGTGTACTTCGGTCCCGCTGGACTCTCGGCAGCAATACCACCCCTATGCGGCCGGTGGAGAAGTTGGCTCCGCCGGCCATCATGGAACCACCGCCCACGGATGTGAACACCGCATCCGCTTCGGGAAGGGTGCGAGCGTAATGCTCGATGCGGGACACAACCCGATCGGTCTCCCGCAGCTCTGTGCCGCGGGGCATGCGCACAGTCACCTGAATTTCACCCTGATCGAAGTCCGGCAAAAATTCCATGCCCACTCGCGGTACCACTGCCAGGGAAAAGACCAACAGTGCCGCCACCAAAGCAATCATTCCACCGCGGCGGTGCAGTACCCACGGAATGATACGGCCGTACATCTGCTGGACTCGGCTGAGCAACGCTCGCAGCGGGCTCAGAAGCCTTATTTCCCTCAAATCGCCCTCGGGCAAAATCTTTGATGCCAGCATCGGTACGAGTGTCAGAGATATGATCAGCGATGCCCCCAAAGAGAATGTAACCGTCAATGCCATGTCCCGGAATATTTCGGCGGCAATTCCAGCGATGAAAACTACCGGCAGAAACACGGAAATGGTTGTCAGCGTCGAAGCCGTAATCGCTGTACCAACTTCTGCAGCTCCTACCTCACCGGCTCGTTCCCGGGAATAACCTTCTTCCTTATGACGGAAAATATTTTCCAGAACCACAATAGCATTGTCCACTAGCATGCCCACGCCCAGTGCCAAACCACCCAAGGAGATCATATTGATGCTCGTATCACTGAAATACATCAAGATGAACGTGGAAAGCACAGAAACCGGAATGGCAAATGCGACAATCAACGTTGGCCGGAAACTGCGGAGGAACACCAGCAAGACAATCATCGCCAGCACTCCGCCGAAGAGCGCATTGCGGGTTACGTCCTGCACGGACTGCTGTATAAATACAGTCAAATCCTGTGCCACATCCAGCGACATGCCGCTGTCCAGATCTGCACCGATGCCGCCTAGAGCATGGTGAATCCGCTCGGCTACCTGAACGCTGTTGGCCGCCGCTTCCTTCTGCACGGTCAGGAGTACACTGGGCGATCCCTGGAAACGACTGAGCTGCCTGGCTTCTTTGTGGCCATCCACAACATCAGCCACTTCACGCAAGGGAATAAGCGCGCCGTTGGCATTGGGTACTCGTTGTTCCTGCAGCTGATCAATGCTCTCGTATTCCCCGGTGGTGCGCAGAATGTAAGACATGGGAGCATCGGACACAGTGCCGGCCGGCAGATTCAAATTTGAGGCCTGCAGCGTTTGAACAATGCTGTCCATGGATACCCCGTGGGTCTGCATGCGGCCGGGGTGAAGATCCACCTGGATTTCCCGTTCCTGGCCTCCAGAAACGTTCACCGAGGCCACACCTTCCAACCGCTCCAACCGGCTCTGCACCACGTTGTCTGCTGCGTAACGCAGCTCCGCCAGGGAAGCGTCACCGGTGACAACCAGCTCCATAATGGGCATGTCCGTGGGATCAAACTTCACAATCATGGGACTGCCCACGCCGTCCGGCAGCAGATCCCTGACCAGATCGACCCGTTCCCGTACATCCAGGGAAGCAAAGTCCATATCAATGCCCCAATCAAATTGCGCTACCACAGTGGAACTGCCCCGCCTGGACGTGGAGCTGATGCTGCTGACCCTGTCCACCGATGCCAACGCTTCTTCAATGGGGCGTGTCACGAAGTTTTCTACTTCGAATGGGCCGGCGTCATCATAGCTGGTCTGCACAGCAATAACCGGGGCTTCAATGTCCGGCAGCAGATCAATGGGCAGCCGGCTGAGACTAATGCTGCCCAGCAAAATTAAGATCATCACAAACATCAATACGGTAACGGGGCGCTGGACCGCTAATGCAGAAAGTTTCAACGCAGAACCTCCCCATCATCAATAATCTCCACCGGTGACCCGTCGCCCAAGCCGTCGCGGCCAGCCGTCACCACAACCATGGATTCTTCCAATCCCGCCAATACTTCAATGTATGCACCCTGCCGGAGCCCCAATTCGACGGGGACCTTGCTCACCCGGCCTTCCTCCACAGCAAACACATGGGGCTGCTGCTGGGCATCTGCCACCGCCCGGTACGGTATCGTCAGAACCTGCTCGAGATCTTTGACGACCACGTCGGCCGTTCCATACATCCCGGGCCGGGCACGCTGATCGTTGCCGGGAAACTCAATCCGGACCGGGAACATGCCGCTGGCCGGATCTGCCGCCGGTGCCACAGTGACGATCTCACCGAGCATGACTTCATCCGCGGCGCCTTCAAGCTCTAGGATGACCACTTGTCCCCGCTGCAGGCGGGCGACAGTGCGGCTTCCGGCATTGACCGACATGCGCAGGACAGACATATCCGAGATGAACCCAATGGGCTCTCCCGCACCCACGGTCATGCCGGCCTCGGCATCCAGTTGATTGATGATTCCGCTGCGGTTTGCCTTAATCCGAGTGTTTTCCAAAGCCAGCGCGGCCAACTCCCGCGCGGCCCGGGCTTCCTCGACGGCCGCTTCCGCGGCTCGGATATCTTCCGGATGGGCTCCGGATAGCGACAGCTCCAGCGATTGCTGCGCGGAACGCAGCTGTGCTTGGGCTACCTCAAACTGATTTTTGGCGCCTTCCCATTCACTCCTGGACATGACACCTTCATCGTGCAGACGACTGCTGCGCTCATACTGTGACTGGGCGCTTTCGAAATTGCTTTCCGCCTGGCGAAGGGCAGCCTCTGCCTGCTCAATCTCCTCCGGGCGGGCACCCGAGCTGGCTCTAGCCAGGTTCGCTTCGGCAGCCTTCACCGCTGCCTCCACCTGCTGCAGCTGCAGGCGGACTTCGTCCGCTTCCATGACAGCTATCAACTGATCTTTTTCCACAGGGTCGCCAACCGAACCATAGACACTGTCTACGGTTCCAGAAGCTTTTGGTACAATCGGCACTGTGGCCCTCGCCTCTAAGGTTCCGTGAAATCGGATGGTTTCCCTTAAATCACGCAATTGCGGCTTTTCCACAGTCACAGCTTGCACTGCATGGGTGCTCTCCAATGGTGCATCGCCGGGGCTCATCCCGTCCCAGAACACCAAGCCGGCCGCAGTCAGAACGATAAATGCAATTAGGACGCTGACAACACGCTTCATATATGCCCTCCTCTAACACTAACTGACCAGTCAGTCATTATAGTTTATTATAGCCCCGGCTGGAATCGATGTCAATCCATTGGGGGACAGACAAAAAAAAGAACCAAGGCCCCATGACCTTGGTCTTCCCATGTATCCGCTGCATACTACAGGGAATCCAACTGCTGGTTTAAGTCTGCCATTTCAATGGCACTGACAGCGGCATCCCAACCCTTGTTCCCCGCCTTGGTTCCGGCCCGCTCCACCGCTTGTTCAATGGTGTCTGTGGTAATGACGCCGAAAATCGTTGGGACGCCTGACTGCAGGCCAACCGCGGCAATCCCTTTGGACACCTCGCTGCAAACATAGTCAAAGTGGGGAGTACTGCCGCGGATTACGGCTCCAAGACAGATCACCGCATCGAATTTTCCCGTAGCTGTCAGCTTCTTCGCCACCATGGGGATCTCAAACGCCCCCGGAACCCAAGTCAAAGCGATCCCAGAGCGGTCCACACCGTGGCGGTAAAGGGCATCTAAGGCACCGTCTAGCAGACGCCCCGTTATGAAATCGTTGAACCGCCCCGCAACGATAGCAATCCGTTTTCCCTCTCCCCGAATCATTCCTTCGACGGTGCGAATTTTTTCTGTTGACATGTTATGCTCCTCCTTTTTTCAGCGCAAGTGGCCTAATCTTGTCCTTTTTGTGTTGAGGTAATGGCTGTTCGTTTCGTTCGCTTCGACAACTAAGGGCACCCGTTCTACGATTTCCAGTCCATAACCTTCCAAACCGACTAGCTTACGGGGATTGTTCGTCAGCAAGCGGATGGTTTTCACTCCCAAATCCTGCAAAATCTGCGCGCCGATGCCGTAGTCGCGCATGTCCACGGGGAAACCCAATTCCAGGTTGGCCTCCACGGTATCACGGCCTTGTTCCTGCAATTCGTAGGCCTGCAGTTTCGGTCCCAAACCAATGCCCCGGCCCTCCTGACGCATATACAAAAGCACACCACGGCCTTCCTCCACGATCCGCTTCATGGCGCTGTCCAGCTGTTCGCCGCAATCACAGCGCATGGAATGGAAGACATCGCCGGTCAGGCATTCAGAATGCACCCGGACCATGATACCTTCACCGTCACCGATGCAGCCGTGGACCAAAGCCACATGCACCTGGCTGTCTACGGAGCTTTGATACCCGATAGCCTGGAAATCGCTTCCCCACTTTGTGGGCAGTTTTGGCTGGGCTATTCGCTGCACCATCACCTCTTGACGCCGCCTGTAGGCAATGAGATCCTTGATCGTCACCAAAGCGAGATCATGTTCAGCGGCAAACTCCTGTAAGTCGGGAACCCGGGCCATGGTACCGTCGTCCTTCATGATCTCACAGATAACTCCAGCCGGCTCTAATCCGGCCATCGCCGCTAAGTCGACGGCTGCTTCGGTATGGCCGGCTCTAGTGAGGACGCCGCCGTCCTTGGCCACAAGAGGAAATACGTGCCCCGGGCGCCGAAAGTCTTCTGCCCTGGAAGCATTGTCGGCAAGCAAGCGCACCGTCAAGGCCCGTTCCGCAGCCGAGATGCCCGTGGTTGTACCGTCAGCCGCATCCACTGAAACGGTAAAGGCAGTGCTGTAAGCATCTTGGTTTTGCGGAACCATGGGATAAAGGTGCAGCGCTTCGGCCCGCTCTTGGGTAATCGGAGCACAGATGAGGCCCCGTCCCCGCTTGGCCATGAAGTTTACCATTTCCGTGTCTGCCTTCTCCGCAGCACCGACTAGGTCACCCTCGTTTTCCCTGTCTTCATCGTCAACCACGATCACCATTCTGCCGTTTTTAATATCCTCCACTGCCCGCTGTATTGTATCGAACATGGATGATGCCTCCTTTTTACTGGGCGAAACCGGCTTTGCGCAGATGGTCTAGGGACAACTGGGAATGCTCCCGGCCTGACCCAAGGTTTTCTTTCCCTTGAAACATGAACTTGTGAACATATTTGCCGAGAATGTCCGCTTCGACGTTCACCAAGTCACCGGCCTTCTTCTCGCCTAGAACAGTCTGTTCCGCCGTATGGGGGATGAGTGACACGGTGCAGATATTGTCCCTGAAATCGGCCACCGTCAAACTGGTGCCATCTAAGGCAATCGACCCTTTCATGACAAGCCATTGGGCAACAGCATCTGCAACCTCTACTTCATACCACAGCGAGTTCCGCTCCCGGGTGACACTGCGAATCGTGCCCACGCCATCAATGTGGCCCGTGACCCAGTGTCCCCCCAAACGGCCGCCTATTTGCAGAGCCCGTTCCAGGTTCACCTTGGACCCGGTCCCAAGCTGGATCAAGGCCGTTTTGTTCAAGGACTCCACCATGACGTCGGCTGTAAATGAAGCATTGTGCAGCAACGATACCGTTAAGCAGACACCATTCACGGAAATGCTGTCTCCCACCGCCGTGTCCGTGAGCACATCGCTGCAGCTTACCGTGATGCGGCAGTTGTGGCTGTCCTGTCTCCATTGGGAGACTTGTCCTATTTCCTCTACAATGCCAGTAAACAACTATATCCTCCCCTTTAGTCCGCGTGCCAAGGCGGATACGCTTCCACGCGCACGTCGTCGCCAACGAACTCCATGCTGACAGACTGCAGCAGTTCCACCGAATCCATGCTTTCGTGGCCCAGCGGCCCCACAGCCGGAATTCCATCGGCACCAATAATTTTCGGTGCCAGATACCAGCGTATTTTGTCCACATACCGTTCCTGCCAAAACCGGGCCGTAGTATAACTTCCCCCTTCCAACAGGATCGACGTTATATTCCGCCTCGCTAGTTCGCGCAGAATCCAAGCAAGAGCGTCTGCCTGGGACGGTATGGGAATCCGTTCCACCTGCGGCGGCAGTGAATCCAGTTCCGGCACATCTTCGCGTACGAACCAATATAAGGGTCCCTGCCGGTCTTCGAACACCGATGCTGTCAGGGGAATCCGGCCCCGTCCATCCAACAGTACAGGAGCCGGCTGTGTATATCCCGGCGGCAGCGGGCGGGCCGTCAACTTCGGATCGTCTGCCAGCACCGTGCCCGAGCCCACCAAAATTCCGTCCATTTCGGTCCGCAGTTGGTGTACCTCCGAACGGGCCAGGGAATCCGTAACCCACCGGGCATGGCCGCTCTTGGCTGCTGTGCGTCCATCCAAGGAAGATGCCGCCTTCCAAAGGACAAACGGACGTTTTTTGACCATAAACGTAAGGAATACTTCATTCTGCCGCCGGGCTTCCTTCTCCAAAATCCCAGATTGAACGGAAATTCCGGATCGTTCTAAAGCCCGCACGCCCCGGCCCGCTACCTGTGGATTAGGATCAGTCATGGCCACCACCACACGCCGAATACCGGCCTCTTTGATCCTGTCTGTGCATGGCGGCGTTCGCCCATGATGACAGCAGGGCTCTAAATTCACGTACAGATCGGCACCCTTGGCGCGCGGCCCCGCATCATTCAAGGCCCACACCTCTGCATGCGGCTCTCCGGCCCTAGGATGATACCCTTGGCCCACCATGCGTCCATCCTTAACGACCACAGCACCCACCATAGGATTAGGAGACGTCTGCCCCCGGCCTTTCTCTGCTAACGCAAGACACCGACGCATCCAACGTGCTTCTTCATTGCTGCTCACCGCCACCACCCTCTGCCATAAAAATAACCCGGAGATGCCTCCGGGTTGATGCAATGGGTACTGGGCATGCACGGCCGCGTCCTGTTTGCCTTACGAACACGGAACCGTACCTCCGATGCCGTGTCGAGACATGCCTGCATGCAGGTTCCTTCTCCCATCCAGACTTTCACTGTCGGTTCCGGAATTACACCGGATCAGCCACTGCATCGTGGCTCGCGGACTTTAACCGCCGGTCGGGATTTACACCCGGCCCCGAAGGATCGCATTTGTATTTGTTTTCACGTCTGTATTGATTATAGCATAGACGGCGACCCCTGTTCAACAGTAATCCGGCAAGCTTCTTTCGTCGGAGGCCCGGGCATTTCCCAACAACAATCATGGTTTCGGCGCGCTTTCGCTGGCCCTGGCTTTCTGGTATAATGTATTAAGCTTTGGCCCGCTGTGTGGTTCTGCTGCCACGACCGGCGGATGGTATCTCTGAGAGGTGAATGGTTTGACTCGCATTTATCTGGATCACAGCGCCACCAGTCCATTGCGCCTTGAAGTAGAGCAGGCCATGGCTCCTTATATGACCGATCAATTCGGAAACCCTTCGTCTCCCCACGGCCTTGGTGCCCGGGCGGAAAAGGTGCTCCGCCGCTGCCGGAAGCTCTGCACCGAGTTGCTGGGCAACCCCGCCGGACAGGTAGTTTTTGTCTCAGGCGGTACCGAAGCCAACAATACTGCGCTGCAGGGTTTTACACGGCTTCAGGACGCACCGGGCCATCTCATTACCTCCACCATTGAACATCCTTCCACAGCCGAAACCGTTTCTTATCTAGAGCGGCAGGGCTGGGAAGTAACAAGGCTTGCTGTAGACGGCAGCGGCCGATTTGACAGCGAACAGTTGAGCCGATCGCTGCAGGCCGATACACGCTTGGTCAGTGTGATGTGGGTAAACAACGAAATCGGCTCCATCTTCCCTATCGAAAGTATCTGCGCCACAATCCAGGACTTCAACCGCCGTCAGGGACACAATGTCCAGCTGCATGTGGATGCCGTGCAGGTTCCCGGGCATCTCCCGTTGGACCTCAGCCAGCAGCCCATTGACATGCTCTCTCTCAGTGGACACAAATTGGGCGGGCCCAAGGGAAGCGGCCTCCTGTGGCTGCGCCGGGGCCTTGCCTTAACCCCTCTAATGTTTGGAGGTCCCCAAGAGTTGGGCATGCGTCCGGGAACCGAGAATGTACCGGCTATTGTAGGCCTGACCAAGGCACTGCAGCTGGCCGTCCAAGAGCAGCAGCAACGCAGCCGTCACACGGCTGCTCTGCGGGAAGAGCTGTGGAATTCCCTAGCAGACATTGAAGGCATTGTCCGGACAACTCCCGCGGAAGCGGCACCTCACATTCTGCACGTTTGTGTTCCGGGCATACGCGGCGAGGTTATGACACAGAGTTTGGACGAACACGGCATCGCCATTTCCACTGGCGCCGCATGTTCCTCGAAACAGGAAGTATCCCCTGTCCTGAAGTCTATCGGCCTCTCGGAGACGCTGGCCCAAGGCGCACTCCGGTTCAGCTTCGGACCCGATAACACAACAGCGTGCGCTGCCGCAGCGGCCGCCGCCGTAAAACAAGCGGTTGCAGAAATTCGTTCGGCATATGGCGTTTGGGAGTGAATGTGATCATGTATCATACTCTGTTGGTCCGCTACGGCGAAATCAGCCTCAAGGGCAAAAATCGCCGGCGGTTTGAGGACGCGCTTCTCCGCCAGGTTAAATTATCTTTGAACGGCATTCCCCACGGTGAAATGAAAAAGACCTTCGGCCGCATCTACATTGATGTCGACCCCGATCGTTGGCAAGATACCGCCAATGCCGTTCTGCAAGTATTCGGCGTTGTCAGTGTTTGTCCCGTTGTGCGCTGCCCCCTAGATATGGACAGTATCCAGAATGCGGCCATGGAGCTTGCCCAACGGGCATCGGGATCCAGCTTCAAAATCGAAACGAAGCGGGTCAATAAACGTTTCCCGCTCACCACACCGGCGATCAACCACCAGCTCGGCGGCTACGTTTTATCCCATTCTCCCGGTCTGACGGTGGATGTCCACCATCCTGATTTCACCATTTATCTGGAAGTCCGCCATGAAGGGGCCTTTCTGTACAGTGAAAGCATTCCCGGACTGGGGGGCCTTCCGGTGGGAACGTCCGGCCGTGCCTTGGTTTTGCTTTCGGGAGGCATCGACAGTCCCGTGGCCGGCTTTTTGAGTATGAAACGGGGAATTACCATGGAAGGCCTTCATTTCCATTCCCGCCCCTTTACCTCAGAACGTGCCCAAGAGAAAGTGGAAGAGCTGACAAGACTTCTCAGCCCTTACAACACCCGCAGGCAGATCCGCCTCTGGCTCTGCCATTTTACGGAAATCCAAAAAGCACTGCAGAAGAACCCCTATCCCGAATTGCGGATCACGCTGATGCGTCGTTTCATGATGCGGATTGCTGAGGGGCTCGCCCGCCGCCGCGGCATGCTGGCCATCGTAACCGGGGACAGCCTCGGCCAAGTGGCCAGCCAGACCATGCACAGCCTGCATGCCATCAATGCCGTTACGCATTATCCGGTTCTGCGGCCGCTGGTGGGCATGGATAAGCAGGAAATCATAGATGTCAGCCGAAAGATCGGCACCTATGAAACCTCGATCCTGCCCCACGAGGATTGCTGCACAGTGTTTCTGCCGCAAAACCCCGCCACAAGACCCACCATTGCAGAGGCAGAGGAGGCAGAATCGCATCTAGATGTTGCAGGATTGGTGGAGGAAGCACTAGACCACACGGAGATGAAACGGATCACCCCCGAAATCGATCTGTTTTAAGACGAAGCTTTTCAGCCAAAAAAGAGGAAAACAAAAAGGGTTTCCCGCACAATCACAGAATGGGAAACCAAAGAGCGTTTCCAGGGCATCCAAGGAGGGAAGACCGCGTGTCCAAACAGAAGGAGTCTGAATTGGCAAGGTTAGAGCGTTTGGTCAGGCAGCTGCGCAGGGAAAATGCCTCGCTGCGGTCCGAGTTGGAGCAAATGCGTTCCCTCGACGGGGATCAGCGGGACAGTGACAGTGTTTCCCTCACTGCTGAGGAAAGAAGCGTGCTGCTGGCACGCCATTCATCTTGGTAAACCTGAAAACTGCTGCACAGCGGCTTGCCCCTCGCCGTGCAGCAGTTTTCTCTCTTTATGCCCGTTTCGTACCGATGCTCAAGATGTCGGCCAAGTTAGCCTTGGGGTCATCGGTGACAGCCAAGCTGCCGTCCACGGCCGTGAACAGCGTTGTCACGCCAGGGCCGTGTCCAGCCAGCATGCAGTCGGAGTGCACAACCACGCCCACGCTCAATGCACCACTGCGATACGACCGGCCCCAACGGTTGTCGCTGTTCTCCAATGCCACCAGATCACCAAAACGGAGATCCCAGAGGCCGTATTGGTCCAGCAGTTCCTTGTCACTGGTTGTGATATCATAGTCGCCCGACGCGGTATCCGGTGCGCCCAGACCCGAACCCATCAATTGGCCCGGAACCCGCTTGGCCACCGGAACCGTCAATGTGCCGCCGCTGCTTTCTGGATTCAACTGCTCCACCATATCCGGGTCGACATTATAGACCGTAATCCCGGGAAAGTCTTCCAGCCGCAGCCCCTGGCCAAAGGCTTTAATTAAAATTTTGTCTTCGATGCACATTTTCTCCAGATCCTCACCAGCAAAATCGATCAACACGTGTTCGATGCCGCCGTGCATCCCCGTCACAATGCCTTCTGCTCCTTTGGCATCGCCGCTGACCACTTTGGCTTTGTTCCCGATGCAAGCCAATATGTTGTAACCGGAGTTCTTCGGGTCGCTGCGGTTGTCGTCTGTGACCGCGGCAGTCGATACGCACGGTTCCACATGATCCCCGGCCCATCCAAATGCCGGATCGCCGACCTTGACATTGTAGGTAATACCGCCACTGCTAGGTAATACAAAGGGTTGTCCATCTCTATCGATCCGATAGGCGCCCCGGCGCCTAGGCGGTGTCACCTGACCCATCACAGACATGCAGACTAAGGCATCACGATTTGTTCTCAGCATGTGGCTCTCCTCCTACTTCGTCTTGTGCCGTGTTCCCCGTAATGTGCTTCTTCCGTCGATCCCCGAACAGATACAATGCCATCAGCATGCCCGCTATTCCCACGCCATCAAGCAGCACGTCATCGACGCTGCCCGTTCGATGCGGCAGCGTGCTCTGGTACCATTCGTCGACAACGGCCAACAGTAAGCCCAGGCCGCCCGCCCAGAGATAGGGACGCCTTCGCAGCAGTACTGTCCCGGAGACAGCGTAATAGAACAGCAGTGCCGCTGTTCCGTAAGCGAGGACATGCACGGATTTGCGGACAAGGAAAACAAGTTCACGCACCTCTGAGCGATTCAAGTGGGGGAGCAGCCTTTCCACCCAGCTGTTCATGGAAGCGGCGCTGGACTCAGGCTGCGCCGAAAAAACCAGCAGTGCCACGACATAGAAAACAACCGGAACCCAACGTTTCAACAATAACGACCCCTCGCCGATCCCTGGCCATACAGCCCGCGAGCCTCACATTCACGAAACTTGCGTATCATTATCCCCAGGGACCTTCTCCAGGATTTCATCTAAGAGCTTCTTCAAAGCCCGGGTTTGCCGCAACAGTTCTTGGCGCTGTTCCACGCTCAGATCGTCCAGATAATCATCGCGGGTCTTAACGAGATAGTCTCCCGAACGCGCCAGATAGGATACCAGTGTTTCCACGTCCCACTCCCACTGTCTATTGTCTCCGCGCTCTCTTGGGATCAACCGAACAGCACGCACAGCCTCATCGATGCTTATGTCCTTCCGGCCAGCCACCATATCCAGGATTTTTTTCGTCTCCGAGCGTGTCAGGCCGTAATAGAGGATGGCATCCAGTGCCACACGGAAAAGGGCGGGATTTTCCATTTTTTCAGAAAAACGACGGGCCAGCGAAATGTGCGACCCTGTCAGCGGCGAACTGCCGCCGTAATAGTTATTGAGAACCGCCTGCTGGTACTGCTCATCCACGTCTAAGATGGACAGCCAGTCATTCAATGTCGTTCGGGGAATGCCGATTCTCTTCGCCGCCGCCGTTTTCGACAGCCCTTCCTCTTTCATGAAATGGTCAACGGCCTCTGCCCGATCCAAAGGATTTAGTTCTTCCCGCTGCAGGTTCTCTACTAGCTGGATTTGACGAACCGACCGGTCTTCACTGTGAATCACGGCAGGAATGGTATCATACTGAAGGTTTCTCGCCGCCTGCAGTCGCCGTTCCCCTGCTATCAGCACGTAGCCCGACTCACCACACCGCCGTACAATGATTGGCTGCAGAATGCCCGTCTGCTGAAACGAACTGGTCAGTTCTTCCAACCTGTGCTCTTCCATGTGCCGGCGTGATCTGACCGAACCTAGTTTGACCCGATCCAATGGAATGTGTACGACCTCCATGATGCCACTCCTTTCGCATTGGATTTTTGCTGCGCAGAAAACGCAGCGCCAAGAACCGTCTCCATCCAAATCCGTTACACTCTATTGTAACGTAAATCACCATAATCAACAACGTTCAACCGTGTAGGTTTACTGCGTTCGAAAGTAGCCCGAGTAATAACGCCCGCCGCTGTACTCATCGGCGTCCACTGCATTCAATACGACGCCGAGAATGTCTGCTTGCACGCGTTCTAGGCGCGTCTTTGCCTGCAGCGCTGCATCTTCTGACACCTGGCTTGCACCCAAGACAAGCAGTACACCATCGGCGCGAGTAGCCAAGACCACACTGTCGGAGACGGCCAGCAGTGGTGCAGCATCTAAGAAGACATAGTCAAAGCGGTTTTTTACTGCCTGAAGCACGTCGGCCATGGCCTCCGATTCCAAGAGTTCTGCTGGGTTTGGTGGAATGTCTCCCGCCGGGAGCAGCCTCAAGTTGGCGACATCCGTCTCCACGATCGCTTCGGTAAGGGATACCCGCTCCGCAAGGACGCTGCTGAGCCCCTTACCGTTGGCGGCGGAAAACAGGGTATGGAGAATGGGTTTGCGTAGATCACATCCCATTAATAGAACGTTCTTCCCTGATTGCGCCATTGTGACCGCCAAGTTGGCTGCAACCGTTGTTTTTCCGCTGCCCGGTTCGGCACTGGTAATCAGTATCGTCGTTACATTCTCATCCGGCCGCAGAAACTGAAGGTTTGTCCGCAGCGTCCGAAAGGCTTCGGACGCCATGGATCGGGGATCCTTCTTCACAGCCAGAACCGGCACAGTCTGCGATTGCTTCGATTTCATGTCCTTCACATCCTTGCGCTGCGTCCAAAACGCCGCTTTTTCGTCCTCTTCTTCTCAAACCGCGGAATTTCGCCGACTACCGGGACCCCGAGCAGTTTTTCCACCTGCTGTTTGTTTTTGATGGTGGTATCCGTATACTCCGACAGGAACGAAATCCCCGTACCGATAAACAAACCCAAGACTCCCGCAATGGCAATATTCAGCCGCACCCGCGGCCTGACGGGATTATCCGGTATGATAGCTCGATCCACGACCTGGGCATCCGCTGTCTGCATCGCTTCATTGATGCGGTTTTCCTCATAGCGCTTGACCAACATGATGTACACTTCCTCCTGCACCTTCGCGTCCCGCAGGAGGCGGGTCAATTCCAATTCTTTGGAAGGAAGCAGTTGAAATTCCTTCTCCAGCGCATCTCGAACCGCTGTCAGAGCTTCATTGCGGCTTTCATAGGCCATGCGGTCGACCTGTAGGGTAATCAACTGTTGGTAAAGGTGCTGGTGGATGGGGCTGATGCTCTCGGTCTCGGTCGCAATCACCCGTTCCACCTCACCGGCCAGCTTTCGTTTCACTTCTTCTATTTCTGCACGCAGAGCGAGGACCTCGGGATGCTGCTCTGTGTAGCGTTCACGGGCACCGGCCAATTTCACTTCCGTCTCTGACAGCCGTGTTCGGAAGTCACGCATAAAGGGGTTGTCCTGGATTGTCGTCGATGCAATATACGTCTGATCCTGTTGCTCTAGTTCCTGTTGAATCAGCTGCAGTCGATGATCCAGTTCAGGTATGGTCACCTGCGAAGTGGCCAATTGGCCCTCAATTTCCACCATTCGTTCCAACAACGCACGTATTTCGTCGGTGGGTGCCAGAACCCGCTCCGTTTCGCGGTAATTCTGCAGTCGTTCTTCTGCACGGGCCAAGTTCGCCGAAACAACTTCTAACTGCCCCTCCAGGAATTGACCCGTGCCGCGCAGCTCTTCTTGATTGGCTGCCCGGTTCCATTCCAGGAATGTATCCACTAGCACGTTGGCCGTGGCCATGGCCTGCTCATTGTCGGAGGATTCCACGCTGATGCGCAACAGCTCCGTATTACTGATTGGCTGAATAGTCAGCGAATCCCGGAAGTTACCCACAGAGTTCTCCAAACCCAAGCTTTCGATAACCTGCTCCAGAATAGCCCGACTCTGCAGAATTTCGACATAGGTATCTAAGCCCGCACTACTGCCTCCGCCAAAGCCAGCCAAAGGGTTAAGCTCCTGGAGTGTCAAACCGCCGCCGCCCTGCCCTCGGACCATGACAGTGGTGGACGCTTCATACACGGGCTCCATAAACCCACTGGCCAAACCGGCGGCAGCAATTGTGATCACAACAATGGCTGTGATCCACCAACGCCTCTTGACCAGGATTCGCCACAGTTCCAGCAGATCCATTTCTTCCATTTCCATTGGCGTGTCCCCCCTAATTGAACGGCCAGCCACCGAGAATCTGCTGGAAAGTGCGGATGGGATTTAGGAATCCCAAAATCCGACCCCAATCCGGTCTTCCGGTTTCTGGAACGTAGATGATATCTCCACCAATCACCTCAGGATTTTCGGTGGCATCACCCTCGAAGAGCATTTTCTCTTCGCCGACGGCAAACGTTATGATTTCGTCTCCGTCAATGACGCCATCGCGGTAAATCCCGACGGACTGCAGTGCTGCCCTGTCCGTTGGGCCGCCGGCCATACTTATGGCTTCCAGCAGCTTCGTGGGGGACGAAACCGTATACACACCCGGGTTTGACACCTCACCCAAGACCAGAAGCTGGCGTTTGGTCTCGGGGACGAAGATCACGTCACCGCCGGACAGCAGGTGGTTGGCATCTCTCTGGTTATGCATCAGTTGTTGATAATCTACGGCCCACACTTCTTCTCCCTCGGGGTGCTGCCGTGTCAGAACAATTTCCTGGGTGCGATCTTCGTTATGGAGTCCGCCGGCCGCTGCCAGAATATCCA
>PUOC01000072.1 GCA_003551965.1 Clostridiales bacterium
CCAAATCAAAGGAGGTGGAGGCGCATGTCGAGGCAGCTAGACTATGCCTTGGCAGCGCCGAACAACGTGATGAGACTGGGCCTGATCGCTGCAGTTGTGCTGATTTTGGCATTGAGCGCGGGAGGAGCCGCCGGTACTTACAGTGAAGCTCCTATGCTCCAGGAACTGGTGGAAGCCGGCGAACTTCCGGCCGTTGAAGATCGGCTTCCCCATCCGGACCACGTTTATGTCGTCGAACCCCTGGAAGAGATTGGCCGCTATGGCGGAACCCTGCGTACGACTACCGTGACGCCGGAAGGATACGGCGATGACACACTGCTTTCGTCGTACGGCAACGCGGTGCAGCCGGCGCCGGACGGCACGGAGACAATACCTCACATTTTGCGCGACTTGGAACACTCCGAGGACAGGACCGTGTGGACCATGCATCTGCGCCAAGGCATGAAATGGTCTGACGGTGTACCGCTTACATCGGAGGACCTGATGTTTTGGTACAACGATATCCTGCTCAATGAAGACCTAACGCCGGTGATTGGGGTACCGTGGCGCTGGGAAGGAGAGGTTGTGGAGGCGGTCCAGATTGACGACTATACCGTGGAGTTCACCATGAGTACGCCGCAGGTGTACTTCGCCGAGCATCTTCTGGCCAACGCCGGCCTATTTCGGCCGAAGCACTATCTCAAACAATTCCACCCCAATTATGTGGATCAAGATGAACTGGAAGCCATGGTGCAGGACTCCGGCCATGATCACTGGTACCAACTGTTTCTGGACAAGGACTCCAATGTCTGGGGCAAACCACTGAACCCCGATCGTCCCGGCCTGACCACCTACGTCCTGGATGAACGCACGGCTGATCGCAGAGTATGGGTAAGAAATCCATATTACTGGAAGGTAGATACCGAGGGGAACCAGCTTCCCTATGTGGATAGGATCGATGCCGAAATTATCAGCGACATGGAAGTGGCACAGGGCATGATCATGAGCGGCGCCCTAGACTTTGCCGGCCAGCAGACGGATATCCGAAATTACCCCATGTACCGCGCCAGTGAAGAGGAAGCCAATGTGCGGACTCTGATGTGGACCAGCGCTGCCAGCAATGACGTCGTCTACTTCTTCAATATGACCCACGAGGACCCGGCCATGCGGGAAATTTTCCAAGACGTCCGATTCCGCCAGGCCATGTCCTTAGCCATTGACAGGGATGAGCTCAATGAAGTGATCTACTACGGGCAGGCGGTGCCCCGTCAGTACACCGCACCCGAAGAGAGCATGTATTTCGAGCCGGAGTTTGCTACGGCCTATGCCGAGTTTGACCCAGGGCGGGCCGCGGAACTGCTAGACGAGATGGGATTGGACGAAAAGGACAGTGAAGGCTATCGTCTGCGGCCCGATGGCGAGCGCTTGGTCTTTACTGTGGAGTTTTACGACATTGAAACGCCAAAACTGCCTAATGTGGAGCTGGTGGCAGAATATTGGCGGGAAGTCGGCGTTGATGCCCGTTATCGCGCCATATCCGGTGAACTGCAGTCGGAACGGGCCAGTGCAAACCTAATGGATGCAACACTGTGGCATGGTGCCAATACCACAGACATTCACTTCCCAATCTATAACTTCTATATCATTCCCATATCGCCCGGATGGGAGCATTCCCAATGGCCGGAATGGGCCCGCTATTTCCAAACCGAAGGCCGGGAAGGTGAAGAACCGCCTGAAAAGGTTAAGCAGGTACGGGCTTGGTACGAAGAGATGTTGGTCAATCCCGACGATGACCGCCGGGAAGAGCTTGGCAAAAACCTCTTCCGTGCACAGGCGGAGAATCTTTGGAACGTGGGAACGGTGGGACGTGCGCCCTACGTTGTTGTGATCAACGAAAATATCCGCAATTTCGCCGAAACGGGCCTGTGGGTATGGGATACAAAGTGGAGCATGAGCCGGGATCCGGGCCAGATTTTCTTTGCCGAATAGCGCTTGAACAGTCCCATGGGAAGAAGAGATGTGAAAAGAAACGTTGAGGGAGATCCTTTCGGATCTCCCTTCCATTGCAGGAAGGATGGTACGATGCTGCGCCAGCCATATGATAAACAGACAGTGATTGACGTGATTGAACGGCGTCGGGGAGGCGCTGTGCCCTTAGCCTTTCACAAGTGGTGGGGTGAGGGGCTTGAAGAGAAGTACGGCCATGATTCCTTGGAAAACATTTCCGCCGATATACCCGATGATGTGGTTACCGCGGGCTTCATCACGCCCGGGGATAGGCAGTCTCCAACGGACGATCCGACGTACTGCTGGTCCTATTCTGGAACCCGCGGGTCGCAGGGAACAGCCAAGGATGCCGGCGGCATTTTGACCGATTGGGAAGAACTGCCCCGCTATCTGGAGGAATTCCCGGATCCGGAGAAGCAGCCAGGGATATTTGAACCGGCGAAGCAGGTGGTTGATGCCCACGGCGGCCGTTACGTACTGGGTCATTGGTGGTTCTGTTTTTATGAACGCCTGTGGGCTATCCGCGGCATGGAAAACGTACTGATGGATTTTCTGCTCCATCCAGAAGAGCTCAAAGCCTTGTCCCGGGCCATATTGGAGCATCACAAAAAGGCTGTTCGGGGTCTGGCCGCGGCCGGAGTTGACGGCATCTTTGTATCCGATGATTTGGGGGCACAATCAGCCCTGATGATGAGCCCCGATGTGTTTCGGACCTTTTTGAAACCGCTGTACCGAGAGCTGATCGAAGAAATTCACAGCTGCGGCATGCATTTCTGGCTCCATACCTGCGGCAATGTGACCCAGATCGTGGACGATTTCATTGAAATCGGTTTGGACGTCATTCATCCGATCCAGGCGGGGACGATGGATTTAGAGGAGGTATCCGCTGCGTATGGCGGACGGATAACATTCTTCGCAGGATTTGATGTGCAGCATCTGCTGCCGGAAGGCACGCCACAGCAGGTGCGCCAGGGTGTAAGAGATCTGGTGCGTATCTTCGGCCGCCCCGAAGGGGGCCTGATGCTGGCCGCCGGCAATGGCATACTGCCGGGAACGCCTTTGGAGAACATCCGGGCGTTTTTGGATGAAGCTGCACGGATACATTTGTAGCTGTGCCGGGGACAGGAAAGGGCCGGCGCCTGCAGGTTTTTTGTCTTCCTAGACGAATCATGTCATAGGATAGGCTGAAAATTCACGGACCCACGCAGAAAGGAGAATGGCATGCTGCCCACAACCGACTTCTTTGGTCATCCTGTGACGAGGCTAATGATAGGGGGAAATCCTTTTGGCGGGCATACGTACATCCCTTGGGTGAGCCGGGAGGAAATGCTGGATTATTACACCGCGGACACAGTGGTGAAGACCTTGTTCCGGGCTGAGGCCCTAGGTTACAATACGGCGCTGCTGCTCGGCGATGATTTCACCCTGCGGGTCTGGAGGCAGTATCGCCAGCAGGGCGGCACCATGAAATGGATCGCCCAGACCCATCCGCCGCTGCTGCTGGAAACGAATCTTGTGAATATCATGGAGTATGATCCGATTGCCATCTTCCATCAGGGTACCATGACCGATAATTTGATGGAAGAGGGACATCAGGATCAGCTGCAGAAGAACTTGGACGCCATACAGTCCACGGGCAAGCCCTACGGCATGGCCACACACGTGCCGGAGACTGTCCTCAAAGCAGAGGAAGAGGGTTGGGGTCCCGACTTCTATATGACCTGCCTGCACAACATGCGCAAGCGGGACAAATACCAGAGCTCGTTCATAACCGGGGTCCGCAGGCAGCATGAGTTCTTTGCGGAGGATCGCCAGGCCATGTTCGATGTGATTGCCTCTGTGGATAAGCCCTGCATTGCCTTTAAGATCCTATCGGGAGGACACATGGCGCGCGAAGACGATGGTATTTACCGGGCCGTGGAGGAGACCTTTGCCAAGATCAAGCCGAGCGATTTGACGGTGGTCGGGGTGTTCCAGAAATACCGGGACGAGCTGCAGCAGAATGCAGAGATCGTACAGAAGGTATTGGGGGCTGTGCCCCGCTAGCGCAAAAAAGCGGACGCTTCTCGAAATCGGGAAGCGTCCGCTTATACTTTAGACATGAAGCTCAGCGGAGAATATCAGAACGGCCTTTCCGCTTATTTTGACCAGGTCGCCCGCCACCTCCAAGCCGAGAGTTCCGCTGCGTTCCGACGCCTGCAGAGCCAGCAGCCGCGAACGCCCCAACTTCTGCTGCCAATAGGGGGCCAGTGCGCAGTGGGCGGATCCGGTCACGGGATCCTCTGCGATACCAATTCCGGGTGCGAAAAACCGCGAGACGAAATCGTATGCCTTGTTGCTGGATAGAGCGGTAACAATGACACCGCGATTGGTGAGAGCACCTAGGGACTGCATATCGGGATTCAGCGATCGAACTGTGGCCTCCGAATCGACCTCCATCAAGAAATCTGTGGAATTGTTGCCGAAGTAGCTGGGGTTCACATCCAAGGCTTTCAATAGGTCCGACGATGGCTGCGATTGTTTTGGCGGATCAGCGGGAAGATGGAGTTCAATGCCGTCATCCGTCTGCTGCGCCTGCAGCTGGCCGCTGGCGCAGGAAAAGGCAATCGTTTCGCCCTGCGGGACGGTCTTGGTAGAAAAGAGCACATGAGCAGCAGCAAGCGTGGCATGACCGCACAGCTGCACTTCTTCTTTGGGTGTGAACCAACGCAGCGCATAGTCTTGGTTGCCTCGTCCAAGAACAAAGGCAGTTTCCGATAGGTTCATCTCTGCGGCAAGATTCTGCATCCACTGCTCGTCCTTTTCTTCATCCAATAGGCATACTGCTGCTGGGTTTCCTCGGAATGGGACATCGGTAAAGGCATCGACTTGATACAATTTCACAATACCACTCCCTCTGCTGGCTACATGCTGGACACCTGGCGGCTGGCTTCATCTTCCAAGAATTGATTGGTGTAAAGGCGGTAGTAATATCCTTGTTCTTCCATGAGCTGTTCGTGGTTTCCTTCTTCCTGCAGCCGTCCGTCGCGGATGACGAGGATCCGGTCTGCTCTGCGAATGGTTGAGAGGCGGTGCGCCACGATGAAACTTGTGCGGCCTTCCAAAACGTTCTGTATGGCGTTTTGGATCAGTTGTTCGGTTTCGGTGTCAATGGATGAAGTTGCTTCATCGAGGACAAAGATCCTTGGATCTGCCAAGACAGCGCGGGCAAAGGATATCAGCTGTTTCTGTCCTGTGGAGAGCAGATTGCCGCTTTCGCCGACAGGTGCTCCGTAACCCTTGGGCATGCGCGTGATGAACTCATGGGCATTGACCAATTTGGCCGCACGCTCAATGTCTTCATCGCTGGCATCAAGTTGGCCATAGCGGATATTGTCCCGGATGGTTCCCGAAAAGAGGTGCGGGCTCTGCAGTACATAACCGAGATTGGAGTGGAGCCATGCCTGAGAACGCTCGCGGTAGTCAACGCCGTCTACGAGGATGCGGCCCTGTGTCGGCTCGTAGAAACGGCAGGCCAGGTTGATGATTGTGCTTTTTCCTGAACCTGTCTCCCCCACCAGGGCAATTGTTTCTCCCGCTTCCACCTCCAGGTTGAAATCTTCTAGCACCGGTTCTTCTGGGTTGTAGGAGAACCAGACGCGGTCAAAGGTGATTCGCCCTGCAATGGCGGGCCAGTTCTCCTTTTTCGGATGGAAGCTGTCTCCATAGACGGCAGTGACATCTTTGCGATCCTGCACCGTCGGTTCGGTTTCAATCATGGACATCATTCGTTCAGCGGCGGCGTGGGCCGACTGCAGCTCGGCGAAAATACGGGCTAGTTCGCGAATGGGCTCGAAAAACTGGATAGTATAGGCCACAAACGCGACCAACACACCGTAGCTGATGGTTCCGGCGATGACGCCGGTTCCGCCGAACCAGACTGCCAATGCCGTGCCTCCGGTCCCCAATGTCAACGCCACGGGAAGGTAGAGAGATGAAAAAACTGCCGCTCGGACCGAGTGGTGGCGCATACTTTCGGTCAAGTCACTGAACTCTTCCAAGTTCTTCTCTTCACGGTTCAAAAGCTTGGTGGTCTTCGCGCCATTGATCCCTTCGTTAAACGCTCCCGTTATCCGGGAATTGATGCGCCGAACGTGGCGAAAGGCCCGTAGAATCTTGGCCTGGAAATACATGCTGGCCACGAATAGAATCGGCAGAACCGAAAAGGTGATCAGAGCCAGCTGCCAATTGAGGCTGAACATGACGACCATGATTGCGGTCATCATGGTAAAGCCCCAGACAATATCCACAAGCCCCCAAGAAATGATCTCCCCTAAACGCATGGTGTCGGAGGTCATTCTTGTTAACAGCCATCCGACCGCGGTTGTATCATAGTAGTCGAGAGAGAGTTCCTGCAGCCTCCGGAAACCTGCTCTGCGGATCCGGTAGGTTAGGCCCATTTCCACCTTTCCAGCTAGGGTAATCAATGACCAGACGTTAAAGCCCTGCAATACGATCAGCCCGGTATAGACTGCAATGAACGGGCCAAGCCCATCGGTCGTGCCCGGTACGACAAACTCGTCAATGGCTACCTTTGTCAGATAAGGGAACGCCGCATCGATGGCGGCCACGGCCACCATGACAAATCCAAGAAGGATCAGCTCTTTCTTAAAGGGCTGGGCGTAGGACAGTATCTGACGCCACAGCTTCCAATCGAAGCGGCTTTGGTACTCTTGTTCTTTTAGCGTTTCTATACTCATGGTGTTCTCCTCATTTCATCGAACGCTTCGTCCGCACCCTGGCATAGGCGCGTTTCGCGAGGTCGGGGACATGGCTGCATTCGCCTGCAACCCGCCGGCCATTTCCGGGGCGCTCCTCGGTCATCGCTCCAGGGGCTTGCCCA
>PUOC01000117.1 GCA_003551965.1 Clostridiales bacterium
AATCAGAACGCCTGTTCGATACTATTCAACGCAGTTTCCTGCCGGAGATTGAGGTGCTCCTTCGTGAACAGACGCTCTCTTTAGGCGAACTCAATGAATACCTACAGCTGTGGATCAACCACACACGGCAACCAACTCCGCTCGCTGATCGTGTTTCCGTATGTTCCTGACATAGGCTTTGCACAGATCGCAACGATATCCGCACATGGTTATGCTGGCCTTGTTGGGTTTCTTCTTTATGCCTACCAATCGAAGGACTTCCAGAACATAGTTTTCGTCCACGATGTCAATCCACATCCATTTGCCATCATGGTAAGTCCTGCTTGTATTGTAGTACTGTTGAATATGGGAGGGAAATTGCCCACGCACAGTCTCAAACGCTTCCCGTTCTTTTTC
This sequence comes from Clostridiales bacterium, assembly GCA_003551965.1. Lineage (GTDB taxonomy): Bacteria > Bacillota > Limnochordia > Darwinibacteriales > B1SED10-159 > B1SED10-159. Next base: position 397 of record PUOC01000117.1, read on the forward strand.
GCCAAAGATAACCAAGGCTTGGATTCGATCTCTCCGAAGATAAAGGGTGAACAGCGTCTTTCCGCTGCACCGAAACTTCAGTTCATCCTTGCCATTAAAGTGTTCTATCGTGGCATAATGCCCTTGCAGGTAGGCAACCATCTTTTCCAGTGCTCGATAGAGCTCGTTCGAATACGCCTCACGGTACTTCAACAACAAACCTTCCATACTCAACCACCCCTTGCCACTTCATGTGATAAAGACGTCGTCAGGACGGAAACAGAGAATAGGCAACAGACACCCGCTTCCGCAGAACAAGGAGTCAAGAACTTGACCGATGAGATCGAAACCATCTTTGAGCGCAGTGACAGCACCTTTGGCGTCGACCGAATCTGTGGAATACTGTGGAAGCCAGGCGTCAAGGCATCGTTCGGAGGCGTTAGCGAAGTCATGGAAGCAGAGGGCCTGGTTTTAGTCCACAGGCGCACACGCCAGCGCCGTGTAGGGGTTTTCAGCTGTCACCAGACCTTCTTGAGCTCGTTGTGGTCCCGATCGTCTAATCCTTGCCGACCAAGGATCCGGTCCTTTTCAGCGCCGGAGTTTCTGTCATAGCGAACGAACCAAAGGTGGAACATGCGATCAGGGAGATCGAGTGTTTTGTCGCCTTGAACCGCTAGTTCCTGTGCCCGCATCAGGGACTGAACTCGTGCTTTTATGCTACCATCGCGGTCTTCATCACGGTCCCGGACCATTCTCCAATTTTGGCGCAGTTTCAATCGGTGCCGCCTTCCTGAGTCGGAAGCAACCTCACCTCAACGAGGCCGGATTCCCAATCACGTCAGGGTATGAGGTTGCTCCCCTTTTCCAGATTCTAAGCACTTCGGGCCGTCATCGCCGATGGCATACAGAAACCTATCGAAAATCTTGGTTCCATAATAGCCCAAAGTTGAAGGTTGGCGTGATCAAAGAATGTCTTTGGCCACTCGAAACCCGAGGTTGTCCTGTACACGGTCCTTGGGAGGACTAGTGTTGTTTCCGATTTCTAGACTAGAGCCCCATTGGTTCCAGCTGCCTCCCACCACTCGGCTTAAGTTGCGGCTCGAGCTGTCGGTCCATTCCTGGACGTTGCCACTCATATCGAACAGCCCCAAAGCATTGGGCTGCAGTTGCCCCACTGGTTGTGTCGAGTCCGTATTTCCGTCCCACCAGGCCACGGCGCTCGTAGCTTCCTCGTTGGTTCTCGCATCTAAAGCCCCACTAGCATACGAACCCGGCGTCCAATACAGCCCGTCCACTTCCACAGCATCATGGGAACTGTCGTTACCCTGGTAGCGGGCCGCCAACTCCCATTCCCAGGAGCTAGGAAGACGAAACCCCCCTGTGCGTTCTAGCGCGGGCTCCTCAAACAAGGCCTCTTGGTTCGCATTCCGCAGAACTCGTCCATCCACCGTGTATACTGGCTCGTATCCTGTCATTTCCGACAAAGCATTGCACCACACCACCGCGTCGGCAAAGTGTATCTCTGTCACCGGATGGGTACGGTCTTCAGAGGGACGTTCTCCCGTGGGACCATGACTGCCCTCCCGGCCCAGATTAGCGAAGGTGTACCCGTTACCCGCAGCCCAGTGGCGGACAGCGTGCCACAGTTCATAGGTAACCTCCGTTTCACTGATCCAAAAGTCCACCTCAACCTCTGCTCTGTTACTATCCCCCCTGTGAGTAGGAATTCTTGCCGCTGGTGCCATCCGCAGGTATAAGGGGATGCCCGCCGGATCATATTGAATTCTACTCCCTGGCGTGAGCAGCTCCGGAGTCTCCGCCCTGGATTCGGTACCACTCCGTAGTTGCTCCAACACACCATACAACTGAGCGAGATGGCTTTTCAGAGCCTCCAAAAAGTCAGGGCTGGCCGCTCGGTTCTCTATGGCGCGCTCAAGGTCTTGTTCTAAGTCGAGAATGGCTTCTTCTAAGATATCATACGACGAGCCCTCTGGTTGCCATTCCGAAAAGGCGTGAGCTCCTAGGGATCCAATCAGCATTGTCAGCAGCACAAGAATCAACACCCAATACCGCACACAATCCGCTCCTCTCTTGATCAGATAGGTTATTCCTTTACAATGTTATACAGCGATCTTTGGCTCGCCAAGATTGGCTTATCCAAGCTTCGATCGGCTGCGCTCTACCCCATCAAGTCCAGGTTAGCTCCCAAGTGCGGCTGCACCGCTAACTCCAGGGTCTTCGCAGACTGTTCCATCAATTTATCCAGGTTCTCCGCATTAGCATCCACGGAGTCCATGGCGGTCTTCATTAGCTTCGTGCCGACCGCTAGACCTAACTCCTGCTGCTTCAGGTTAGTGGCTAATGTGGCTATGCCTGTGACCATCGTGACGCACCTGCCTTTCCCGTATCCATGGTCTGCTACTAAAAAGCGAAACTACCTCTACGCCATCACGCACCATCCTCTGCTAAAACCTCCTCGCCAGGCTCCCCTTCGTTCATCCAAGCATCCAACTTCTCTTGGATCCGATCGTACGTGGCGTAGGAGATGTCTGGTAGCTGTCCGCCAAACAAATCTTTCGCAGCCTGAAACCCTTCCTCAATGGCACCGCGCATGAGAGCCATCTTTTCCGGATCGTCGCCAGCGAAAGCCATGGCCATCTCCACAATCCGATCACTGACAGCCTCTGGACTGAATGGGCCGCCTTCCGCAATCAGAGCCTGTGCTTCTCGAACCGCCTCATCGTCCACTTCGATATCTGCCGCTTCTTCGCCTTCAGCAACCAGAACGTCTTGGAAGCTCATCCCCTGGCGCTCTAACAGCTGACGAACAATGTCTCGCAGCTGGGAATAGGCCTGATCACTTTCTTCCTTAAGCCGTTGGATGGTCTCCGTGTCCGCTCCCTTGGGACGATCATAGGTTACCTTCGTTTCCGTCTGGCTGACCTTAACGAATACATCGGTCTGGGTCACCTGTACTTCCTTCTGCTTTGCTTGGTGATCTATGCTCGCTGCAGCCACACCTTGGTCTTTCCGCTGATTTCCCTTTAGCTCCCCCTGTTTGGGCATCAAACCGTGCTGTCCGATTCCGTGCATTGTCATGGCTGTACCTCCTTGGCTTAGACGTCCTGTTCTCTCCGAATCAACGACTCGCACTCCATCTCGGTGCGGTAGTGATCCAGCGTCTCCGGCTCGTCGAAACAGCCGCCTAACTGCTCCTTCACTTCCCCTTGGTCTCTTGTAAGGGGCTTGGTTCTAGTTCTTCACCAGAATGGACATATGGGCCATCGTGTCAAAGTCATTCTCCCGCAGCAATTCCTGCACCTGGTGCAGATAGGCGGCGTTGTGTTCCACTGTCTTGGCAAAGGATCCGAAAAGCAGTCGGCATAGCGCCGGCTGTTGACTCCTTAGCTTACCCGCTTTTCATAGGTTCCTTAAGCGCCCGCAACTGAATAATCAATTAGTTCGGGATCTCCTCCATGGATTCTCTCAAGGTACCCCCGGCTAGGATCCCCATATAGAATCGAATAAGGGCTTCGGCCTGATCCAGCTCCTGGTTGTCGGCTAGCTCCTGGCGTTTACCAATGAATAGGCCCAAGACAACTAGACGCTGCGATAAGAGGTACTGTCGGCTCTGCGACTCCATCGAACTTCATTTCCGCTTCCTGCAACAGCGCTAGTACGTGTTTGTCCAAGATACACACACAGAGCAAGAACCTGCTCGGAAATCCGCCCTGGATCGCGGTGGTTCCAGCTTAGTTTTCCACGGGCTGTTCATTGACTTCCCGCATTTCTCGATAAGATTACAATGGTATTACTCCCTCTATCGGCATATAAAGCATCTATCTTTAGCCAGTTCCTGGCAAGACCCATTCGTGTGAGAATTCCGGGGCAAACTATACCACCTGTCCGGAGATACGATACCGTTGTTCCGGCACTCACCGAGCGCCGTTAACCGCCATGTTTGACCAGCGGGCCTCGGCAATGAGGACACATGTGCGGCAACACCCAAACACCGTTCGACTCCACACAGAGGCATCAAACCCCTTAGTTTTTGGCAGCAACGCTGTACGAGAGCCATACAAACCGTCCTGTCCGTGGCTGGCCGAAGGGCTCCAATGCTTGCGTTCTCTTGCCGGGTGGCCCAACCTTTGAGAGAACGCAAATCACGGACTCTCTTCATTGCCCTGCTGTAGGGCGGGTTTTTCTTTTTCCCTGGTTTTCCTGCTAAACGGTCAGTTTAAACGCAAGAAACCGCCTTGCGGCGGTCAGAAATGACGCTGTGTAACACCATCCACGCCAAAACATACCCGTTGCAGCTTGCAGATACCTTAGTTGGTCGTTTGGATATCGGGGGGTGTAGGCCGCAGGCCTGAGCGGCTAGTGAATCCACAATCTCATAGATTCTCCGGCCGTAACTCTTGACTAAAGTGTTCCTGCACTCCTGTCGATCTACATGATAATTCCAATCATTCGACAGGAGGGGCTTAAGTGACAGGTTTGTTTTCGTTTCTCCGGACACTTTTGTTGGCATTAGGCTGGCTGATTCCTATTCGGTGTCAAACTCTGAGGTTGACCGAACCCGAACTTCGTGCAGAATATGAAGCACAGCGATTACAACTGGCACTCCTCAAAGGCGAGATTATAAATGGCAAACGGAGAAATCCGAGAACCAACCAAGTCTTCTGGATGTTATGGACCCTGTGTACACGATCTGTTCCCGATGCCCATCGTTTGGCAGTCTTCCACGGGAAGCGTACCGTTGTCGGCTGGCACAAAAAGGCGTTCAAGATTCATTGGCGGAAAAAGACTAGACCAAAGGGCAGACCGCAACTCTCCATACCAGCACGGCTTCTGATTTGGGGGCTTCACAAACGAAATCCAGCGTGGTCTGCCGGCCGGATTCATGATCAGCTCCGTTACCTGAACATCATTGATGTACCGTGTGAGAACACGATCAGAAAGTATCTTAGACTACCTCCACCAAGGATGCCTCGGCGGAAGAAGGACCATAGGCCTCGATCCGAGGCAGCTGCTAAGAGATTCTTTGGATTCCTACGATCCAAAGCTGATCAGGCTTGGGGCATGGACTTCTTCACCGTCGTCACTCGTTCATTTCAGATTCTCTATGTGTTAGTTATCATTCACCACGGTAGTCGCAGAATCATCCGGACTGCCGTAACGTCACAGCCTTATGCCTTCTGGCTGATGCAGCAATTCCGGGACGTTACCCCATTTGGTGAAGGTCCAAACTACCTGCTTCACGATAATGACCCAGTCATCATGTCAGGACCATTCCAGAGACTACTCAAGGGGTCAAATATTACCTCAATCCACACTCAGTCATACGCACCCTGGCAGAACCCCTATGCAGAGCGAGTCATTGGAAGTATTCGTCGAGAGTTGTTAGACTTCAACCTACCGAGAAGCCGCGACCATCTAGAGAAGCTTCTGAAGGAGTTCGTCAATGAGTACTACAACTCAGAACGAACACATCAAGGAATTGGCCGAACCACCCCGATCCCTTCGAAAACTCATCGGCCGTCATGTATGGCTGATACCCAACTAGAGTTCCAGCCGATTCTTGGCGGACAATATCACCAAGTCCGCAAAGTATCATAACATCATACCGTGAGTTTCCATGACCTAGCCAAGACAGGGTTATTTAGCGCGTCTAGCGTTAGGCCAAAACACGTATATACCACAAAGCAATGTTTGCTTCTTCGGGATAAATGACTTCCCGGCGGAAATTCGCTTTTTATGTCAGTGTCGCATGGTGAACCCTGATCATCCATCGCCGATTTCTTCCATTTTCTGGGCGTTGTTTATTTTTTGAGGTCGACAGTGCAGCCTACTCCCGATACGTTCTACTCGTTTTCTTCCTCGTCTTCCAACTTTTGGATGAAAGACTCCCAAGCTTTCGCGGTTGCTTCGTCAGACCCTTTGTTCTTTGCTTTGCGAAGGGCCGTTTTGACAATGTCAGAGTTCTTGATATACGCAGGCAGATCCATGGGTATCTCATCTCGTTCCAGCGATGCCAGATCCACCAGCCAGTCCTTCTCTGCTTCCGTCAAGTGCAAGAGTTGCGCAACGCGTTCTAGCATCTGCAGGTTAGGAGGATTGCGGCGCCCTTTTTCGATATCACTCCAGTAAGCGGGCGAGATCTCTAAAGCTTGGGCCATTTTCCACAGACTCAGCTTCTGCTTTTTTCGTTTCGATGCTATGAAATCTCCAAACTCACTGCGACGCACAGACTCACCTCCATTCTCCCCTACAACAGCGTACTTTGCGCCGGTGCATTCGCATGCAGTACCAGATTAAGATCCTGCAGACGAATGCGAACCGCCGTCTTGGACACGTCAAATCGTTCTGACAACCGGCC
>PUOC01000230.1 GCA_003551965.1 Clostridiales bacterium
ATATGGATGTCCTGCTGGACATTGTGGCCGCCGGACGAGCCTGCCGCAGTCAAGCAAACATCAAAGTGCGGCAGCCGCTGCGAAGGATGTATGTGAAAGCACCGCAGCCGTTGCCTGAGGACTATCACAATGTGGTCAAAGAAGAACTAAATGTCAAGGCACTGCAGTTCGTCAGCGGCACTGAAGATTTCTATGAGTACCAGGTCAAGGCCAATTTTCCCAAGCTGGGCCCGAAGTTCGGCAAGCTTGTACCGAAAATTGCCCAGGCCCTAGGCGAGTTGTCCAGCGATGAAGCAGCGGCGCTGCAGAATCAGAAGAAGATAAAGCTGGAAATTAACGGCCAGCCTCTGTTCCTCGACCAGGACGACGTGGACATCCAGATCATGGCGAAAGAAGGATATGCCGTTGAAATGGAAGGCCCGCTGCAGGTGGTCTTGGAAACGGCTCTCGATGACGAGCTGGTTGAAGAAGGCTTTGTCCGAGAACTGGTCAGCAAAATCCAGACCATGCGCAAAGAAGCTGGGTTTGCCGTCCAGGACCATATCCGTGTCTACCACCAAGGCAGTGACCGTCTGGCCGGTGTATTGGAGCGGAACCGCCAAGTGATTATGGATGAAGTGCTCGCGGAGGACATCTCGGCTTCGCCGCCGCAGGGCTTCACCAAACAGTGGAATATCAATGGCGAGCCTGTGGAGTTGGGTGTCGAAAAGCTATGAAATAAGAAGGGAACCGGCACTGGCCGGTTCCCTTCTTTTGCCCTCGAAGATGCGTGTGGTACCATCGAAGGGGCGGAGTATGTCAATCCTTGGCCAGAATCGAGTCGAGCAGGCCTTCCAAACCGTCGGGTTCATCGGCACGGGCGGTAATATCCGGCCAGCGCCGGCGCAATTCTGCTGGTTTCATACATCCCCCTAATACACTGTTGATGCGGACGACGGCGGTGGACTCCAGGAGAGCCTCGCGCTGGGGGAAAAGCGGTTCCAGCAGCTGCAGTACCCGGGGATTGTTCTGGACGTAGTACTTTTGGTGCTCCGGCGGTGCCGGCTCAAAGGCGGCCAGTGTCTGCACTAAGTGTTCGAGCTCGGCTTTGTGCTTGAATTCCATTTCCGTGACCGAACGCCGGGCTGCCTTCTCCTGTGCTTGATCATGGACAAACACGGCTGGTTGGTAGCGTTTATTGTCCGGTTTTTTTTTCGGTTGGATGGCGCTCCAGAACCAGCGCAGCAGAGCGGGATAGCTGATCCTCTTGGGGTCAAATCGCACCTGGACGGCCTCCACCGGCCCTAAGGAATCACTGGAGGCTGTTCCCACTTCTGTCCGGTACACTCCCTGTATCTGGCCGAAGTAGGCCTCGGAGCGCCAGTACGAACCCGTCGAAAATGTGGCTTTGGCCAGGGTGCTGTCTTTGCGGTCCACCGTCACCGAACTCACTCTCCTTTCTGGGTCGAGCTGGGTCGGAAGTCCAGCGCTGCGGAGTTAAGGCAGTAGCGCAGGCCGGTCGGCCTGGGTCCATCGGGGAACACGTGGCCTAGGTGGCCGCCGCAGCGGCGGCAGTGTACTTCGATGCGCTCCATCATGAGACTGCTGTCCTTGGTGGTGCTGATGGACTCTTCATCCATAGGCTGGGTAAAACTGGGCCAACCGGTGCCGGAGTCGTATTTATGCCGGGAAGAGAACAAGGCTGCACCGCATCCGGCGCAGTGATAAACTCCCTTGTCTTTTTTGTCGAAATAGGCATTGGCAAAGGGCGGTTCAGTACCATGTTCTCTCAAGACGCGGTAGGCCTGGGGCGGCAGTTCTTTTTTCCACTCCTGGGGACTTTTTTTGATGCAGCAATCATCCTGGCCGCCATGGCCGATCATGTTCATCGCCTCCTCGCATAGATAGGACTCTATAGACTACTTCTTCAGCTGCCTTCAGATTCCCTATTTCAATGTGGTCTAGTGTATCGGTTTTCCAGTGCCAGTTCGGCAGGGTGCCGTCGTCACTGCAGGCCATAATCGTAACGGCCCTCCCGCCCCGCGCTAGTATCGGCGTAGCATCGGTTGTCAGCAGCCGATAATCCCGTCGGGCTATCTCCACCGGCGGAGCTTGCCTCGAGACCGTCTCGATGTCACGGAGGAGCTCCGGATCCGCCGGGTAGCGCCGCAGTATTCCCTCGGCCTCGGCAGCGAACAGCCGTCCAGTGCCGAGGTTGTCCAGGTTAATGAATGTGCGGCCCTGCCATCCGTAGGTGGAGAGATGGTGCAGCATTCCATAGGTGCCCGCTTCTTCAGCGCCTGTGGCCAGAAATTCCACGTGCAGTCCCGGGATGGGGTTCTTGGCCAGGCGTGATGCCACCCCGAGCATAACGGCTATGCCGGAGCCGTTGTCATTAGCCCCGGGAGTATAGTCGCAGAAGAGTTCTCGATGGATGAGCATGGCAATGACGGCTGCCAAATAGAGCGCAAACGGAACCGAAAGCCCGACGAGCCAAGGGTCCCAGGCTTCCCATACCGGCAGGCTGCGGAGCACCAGAAAAAAGGTAATGGCTGCCATGGAAGCGAATACAAGGAAGAAAGAACTCCGAAATCCCTTTACCATACGCGGATGGAAGTTGAGGGCTGCCCGAGACGAGTCGTAGTGGGCGGTAAGGATAACCGTGTTCTGCGGCGAGGTTTCCTGGTCCTTCCACGCACGGACATTTTGGCTTCTCCGCCGTGCAAAGAATCGAGAAAGACTGTATTTGGTCTCCAAATCAAGGATGTAGAGGACCAGCAATATGGCCGCGGCTATACTTCCCGGCAGCGGATGGATGAAACCGAGCAGAAATGAAACCAGCATGCCTCCGAGGAATACGAACTGGAGCAGAGAAAATGTGCCTACGGTGGGAAATTCGTGTACGGAAGCCTGATAACCCATGCCTTTGAACTGCTGGACCAGCCAGCGGGCGGCTTGTTCTTCTTCCGGCGTGCCGGAGCCCCTGGGGCCGATTTCCACTGCCAAGCGGTGGATATGCTTCATTAGTCGATTCACAAATGCCAACTCCCTTTCTCCGTGGGAAACTTGCATGCTGTCTGCGAGGATACTGCGGCAGCAGTGGCTGCAGCCGCACTGCCGTTTTACCGATGTCTTCCCTGCCAAGGATTCCGCAAAAGCGAAGGAGGATCCTCTTGACAATACCCCAGACACATGAGGTCTATCGGGGCCTGACCCTCGACCCATTTCAGCGGGAGGCCCTCGGACACATCGACCAAAACCGTTCTGTGCTGGTGTCGGCTCCCACTGGTGTTGGAAAAACGTTGGTAGCTGATTATGTGATTGAAAGCATGTATCTTCAGGGCGGCCGTGTTATCTACACAGCGCCCATAAAAGCACTGAGCAATCAAAAGTTCAAAGAGTTCAAGAACCATATTGGCGAAGACGCTGTCGGCATTCTCACCGGCGACGTGGTGGTAAACCGTGAAGCACCTGTGCTGATCATGACCACCGAGATCTTCCGCAACCTCCTGCAGCAGGAGCCGGAGCGGGTAGCCGATGTCCGCTACGTGATCTTCGACGAAATCCACTATATCGATGATCCGCAGCGGGGGGCCGTTTGGGAAGAAAGCCTGATTTTCATGCCCGCTGGCATGCGTTTTCTAGGCCTCAGTGCAACCATCCCCAATGTGAACCAGCTTGCCGAGTGGATTACAGCCGTACAGGGGATCCAGGTTGAAGTGGTCACCCATTTCGAACGCATCGTGCCCTTAAAGCATCATCTCTATGAGCGGAGCCTAGGAATTACCAATCTCAAGCGGGTGCGCAGAAAGGCCCAGAGCCACCAGGACCGCTTGGCCTCCATGCCGCCGTGGGAACGGGAAAAAATAAAAGCAACCGACCACGTCGATCTAATTATGGACATCAAGGATGATTACCTTCCGTGTCTGTTCTTTACGTTCAGCCGCCGCAAGTGCGAAGCCAATGCACTGCAGCTCGGCGATGTGGTCGACTTTCTCAGCCCGGAACAGAAGGAACAGGCTGAAGCCATCATCGCGGCTGTGGAAGAGCGATATCCCAAAATTACCAGCGACCGCTGGCATGGGCTCTACCGCCTGCTGCTGAAAGGAATCGGCTATCATCATGCCGGCATGCTTCCGGCCTTAAAGGACGTAGTGGAAGAATTGTTTACCCACCGCCTTGTGCCTGTATTGTACTGTACAGAAACATTTGCCGTCGGACTCAACTTTCCCTGCAAAACAGTTTGTTTTGATGCCAGCACAAAATGGGACGGCACGTCCTTTCGCCCCTTGACCAACCGCGAATATTTTCAAATGGCGGGCCGAGCCGGCAGGCGCGGCATTGACGAAGTGGGCTATGCCTTTACTCTGGTCAACTTAAATTACTTCGATGCCGACGAATTTCCTACCATGGACGAAACGGATATCGAACCGCTGCAGAGCCAGTTTGCCCTGACCTACAACTCGGTTCTCAATCTAGTCAACAATTACCATGAGGACGACATCATCCGCATTCTAGGCCAGAACTTCGCTGCCTATCAGGCGTCTGAACAACGGCGCAGGGTAATCCATGAATTGGAGAAGGTAGAGCAGGCGCTGCAGCAGTACTGTCCGCACATGGATTCCGACAACTGCCCCATTGTCCTGGACCGTCTGCGCAAAAAACGAAAGCAGTTGAAAGCAAAGGGCCGGAAAAAGGCCAATTCCCGGACCCGACGCCGATTGCGGACCCAGGTGGCAGAGATCGAAGAACGGCTGCATCAGGCACAGCCTTACCAGTGCACCAAAGAAGAGCGGCAGCGCTGCCGCGGGGATATCAAGCATTTCCGCAAGTTGGAAAGCCGCCGCCAGAGGCTTAGTGAACGCAGTGAAGAGTTGGATCCGCAGAAGCGGTTTGTCCAAGAGTACCAGGATAAGAAAGGCCTCCTGGAAGCCTTAGGCTACATCGAAGGAGACCAGTTGACGACGGCCGGCGTTTTTGCCAGCCAAATTCACGGCCAGGAGCTCTTGGTGACGGAAATTTTCATGGAGGGGCTGATCCACGAATATTCCATTCCGGAGCTGAATGCGGTGATGGTGGCCATCGGCTATGAGCCGCGCAAGAACGAAATCCGACTGAAGCACCGTCTGCCCTTGGGTCCTGTGAAGCGGTGCGTCATGCAGCTGCGGGCGATGGAAGAGAAGTTCCTTGGATATTCCCAGGTGGAGTTCAACGATCATCTGTCACTCTTGGTTTACCGATGGACGGAAGGCGAAGCCTTTTCGCAGTTGATGGACGAAGTGTCCATCGATGAAGGCGATGTGGTGTATGGAGTCCGCCGCGGTATCGATCTCCTCCGCCAGGTGCGAAATGCAGTACGAGAAGACCCAGTATTGTCAGCAAAACTCAAAGATGCCATCGGCCGCATGGATCGCGACCAAGTGTCGATTTGGCTGTAGAAAGGGGCTCGCCAAGGCAACATGGAGTACCAGTGCGTTGTACTTGACATCGATGGAACGCTTCTCAACAGCGAAGGAGAACTTTCTCGCGAAAACCGGCAGGCCGTCAAGGCCGTACAACGGCAGGGCATACCGGTCATACTGGCCACGGGACGCCGGATCACGCGAGCCCGGCCGTGGCTTAGGGCGCTGGAGATAAAAACGCCGGCTGTGATCCACAACGGCGCCGTGGTATACAGCGGGGTCGAGGACAAAATTACCTTCCAAAAGGGGATTGAGCAGGACGTGGCCGCAGCCGTGGTTTCTGTCCTGCGCCAGGAGAAGGTTCCCTATGTGGTCTATACCGGAGCAAGCGGCGGTGAATGCCTGGTGATGGAGCGCGATCAGTGGGAAGATCACCGCCGCCTAGTGCAGCGGTTCGTGGGTGACGCCGTGGAACCGGTGCCTTGTCTGGATCCCCGCGACGAACCATTAAAGATCGCCTTGGTGGGCCGCAGTTCGGAGCTGCAGCGGCATTTGATCCACTGGCAGCAGCGCATGGGAACGCGCACCAACATGATGATCTTCCAATCGCGGGACGGGTTGTTTACCGGGGTTGAGTTTGTTGCCAAGGGTGTTTCCAAGGCCGCCGGGGCAGAACGTATCCTGGCAGCCATGGGGTTGGATCTGTCCCAGGCGCTCGCCATAGGGGATGATGTAAACGATATGGAACTGATCGAGCGGGCTGCTTTGGGCATTGCCGTGGAGAACGGCGATCCCCGTCTGAAACAGGCCGCAGCCCGGGTTACGTTGGCCAATGATCATCACGGTGTTGCCCGGGCGCTGGAAGATTTCATCCTTTCCCGAAAGTAGGTGCGAAGCCATGGCGGAACTGTATCTTCTTCCCCATCAAAAAGCGGTGCAGCGCTGGCAGAAGGAACGTTTCCATGGGAGCCTGCTGCCGTTTTCGCTGCCCGGCCTGATTGCTGACATTTTGCGGTCCGGCGGTGCAGCGTATCGGGAAAACCGTGTCTTGGAAAGGACCGCCGTCTTCGAAGGTATTTGGAATTTCGGTGCGGAGTTGGTTTTTTTTCAGCCGTTGCTTTCCTTTCCGGGGTTGGGCGAGGATCTGCACTGGCTGTATCAGCAGCTGGGGTTGGGTGAAGCTGCATGGGACGATCTCCCAGGCAGTGCCGCAGAGGATGTGGCGGCGTTGTACAGCCGCTACCGCGGGCTGCTGGAGCAGTGGCATGTCCTGGACAGTGCCGGACAGGCAGAACGGGCGCTGCGGTATGCCCGGGCATGGCGGGACGCCAACCATATCGACAAGATCATAATCGACGGCGTTTTGGAGCTTGCACCGCTGCACCAGACACTGTTGGACGTGTTGGCAGAAGGGATTTCCGTGGTGAAACAGGAGCCTGGCCAGCCGTCTGCCCCGCAGGCAGCCCAGTTTGACCGCCCACCCGAAGAGGTGGAAGCCATGGCGGCGGCCCTTAGAGACGCGTTGCAAGCTGGGACAGCGCCGCGGGATCTGGCTGTGGCCGTTGTCGACCGCGACACATACATGCCCATCATAGAACAGGTGTTTCGGCGGCAAGGGCTGCCTTGGGCCGGAGATGCAGCCAAGTTGGCCGATGTTCCTCTGGGACGGGCTGTACTGGCCCTTCTGGATGCTATAGGCTCCGAAATGAGCAAGAAGCACTGGCAGCGGTTGACAGTGGATGGCTGGGGCTGGCCCTTCGACCCGGACAGGAGCGCTTGGCGCAAGCTGAAACTCGCCCCGCCGCTCAAAGGCATACCCCAGTGGAGGCAGTACATGGGCGGAGAACATATCCTCGGCGACATGCTGCAGGAAGTCCATCAGTGGTCCGCCGCGGCCGCCCAATGCCGCACCTTGGCCGAGTATGCTTCGTGGCTGCGCAGCATCTTGAGCCGGTATGCGCCGGAGCAGTGGCTGCGGGGCGGGGAAGACCAATGGGCTGCCCTGGTCACGTCCTGGGACGGCCTGCACGGTATTTTAGACACGCTGGACTCTGCGGAGATCCCCGTTTCCTTCGACCGTTTTGTCCATTTGCTGCAACTGGTCATGGGTGAATATACTCTGCCGCAGCGAAAGCAGTTTCGGCAGTCTATCCATGTGGGCTCCTTGCAGGAAATAGCGGCGGGGGGATTTGCATTGGTCTGCATCCCCGGCATGCAGGAAGCCGTCTTTCCTCGCCGGCCCCGACGCCATTGGCTGGCCGGAGATCTGGGCACTGGCAGCGATGAGCAGTTGTGGGAGCACCTTCTTGCCACGTCCGGTGCTGTATGGGCCGGGTCTTCCCGGGAAGATTCGGCGGGAAAATCCCAACTGCCGTCGCCACTTTTGTCCCAAACCTCCCAGCGGCGGATTCGTCTTCGGGCCATGGACGGTTCCCGCGACGGCTCCGTCACCTTCGGCAGCGGTCACCTCCGGGATTGGGAGGCCGTGGAGCGCATTCGCCGACAGGTGCTGAACCGCCCGCAATCGCCAAGCCGTCTGAATCGCTATGTAGACTGCCCCTATCAGTATTTCTGCAGCCAAGTCCTGGCCTTGGAGGAAGAGGAGGAAGCGGCTGCAGAGTTGACCGCCCTAGAAGAAGGAAGCCTGGTCCACGCGGTGCTGCAGAGATTCTGGGATCACTTTGGCAGCAGCGCCGTTTTGCCGGACGCGCAACAAGCCCAGGCTTGGGTCGCGGCAGCGGCAGCCGAAGAAACAGAACGTTTTGGCCAGCCGCTTTCGGGAGTCGCCCTGCGCCGGCTGCAGTTCTTCATCCGCAGGGACTTGGAGACGATGCCGGACGCGTACCGCCCGCAATTTCTGGAAACGGGCTTTTCGGAATTGGAACTACCGGTCAAAGGCGGCGTGGTCCGCCTGACCGGGAAGATCGACCGCGTCGACGTCAATGGCGCCGAAGACACCGCCGTGATCTTGGATTACAAAACTGGCAGCAACCCGCCGCCCAAAGAAATCCAAGAGGTGCAGCATCTGCAGCTGCCGGTTTACTATCTGGCTGCCCGGCAGTTGTGGCCCCACCTTACCATCGTGGGGACGGCGTTTTATTCGGTCAAAGAGAGCAACCGGGCCGGCCTCTGGTGCAAACCATACCACAGCGAATTCGGACTTTCCGGCGGCAAGAACATGTGGGAGCAGCAGGCCTGGGATGATCTGCCGCAGAAATTCGAGCAAGAAATTCGGAACTGCGTGGAAGGTATCTTAGCGGGCCAATTTCCTGTGGCGCCGCGGGACAATCGCATCTGCTGCTATTGTTCCTTCAACAACGTCTGCCGACGGGAGGTGTATTAGCCTTGTCTTTTGAACCTACAGCTGCCCAAAGGCGGGCGATTACCACCATGGACCGGGATGTGGCCGTGTCCGCGGGAGCTGGCTCCGGAAAGACCAAAGTGTTGGTGGAGCGATTCGTGTATCTCTTGGAGCAGGGCGTCTCTCTGCAGCGCCTGGCGGCCATTACCTTTACCCGCAAAGCGGCCCAGGAAATGCGGGACCGCATTCGTGCGCAGCTCGAGGAGCACCCCGCCCTTTCCGGCCTGGCACCGGAGATGACACATGCCCAGATCTCAACGATTCACAGTCTCTGCCAGCGCATGATTGCAGAACATCCCCGGCAGGCCCGGGTGGATCCCCGTTTCCGCCTCGGCGAGGAATGGGAGATGGATGCACTGCTGCAGGAGTGCAGCGAAGAAGTTCTGCAGCAATATATCGACCAGGGTGACCCGTCGGTGATCGAAATGCGGGAGGAGTACCGGCGGGCGTCGGAGGCAGCGGCGATGATCTGCGGCGTATACCGCCGCATGGCCAGCATGGGCCAGAGAAACTTTACCCAACCTGACGCCCTTTCAGACTTGGAAGCGAAGTTTCAGCGGGCGCAGGAGCAGCTGTGCCAAACAGTAAGCCAGCTGTTTGCAGTTTGGGATGAGAAGACCGTTGCCGTCACTAAGCTGCAGGAGGCGAAACTGACGTCGTTCCGGCGGCTTTGGAAGCGGGAGCAGCCGGGCTTGGCCGTGCTCCCGGACCCGGGTGTCGAAGAAGGCTGCACTTTGCTGGCCGAGGCATTGAAAGGTCAGTGGTCGAAGATCAAGCCGTGGGTGATACCTGTTCGGGAAAGCATCCAGGAACTTTCCCAGACTGTCCTGGATTGGAACGGCTGCTGCCGCATGGAAGCCATGGTGCGGGTGCTAAACGATCTAGACGCCGCCTATGGACGGGCCAAAGCGCGGCAGGGCCTTCTGGATTTCAATGACCTAGAGCAAAAAGCGCTGGCACTTCTATCCGCAGAGGAAGTGAAGTACCACTACGATTTTGAGCATCTGATGGTTGACGAGTTCCAGGACACTAATCGGGTACAGAAGGCCGTGGTTGACGGGTTGCGTACCGACGACACGAAGCTTTTTGTTGTGGGAGACGGCAAACAGTCCATTTACCGATTCCGCAGTGCTGAGGTCCAGGTGTTTCTCGACACCCGCCGTGAGATCGAAGCGTCGGGCGGCATACACATTTCCCTGGCGGACAATTTCCGCTCCGTTCCCAGCTTAGTGGCCTTTAGTAATCGGCTGTTTCCTTACTTCATGGAAGGCGATCGCGTTGCCTTCGAGCCTAGTTCCTCTGGGCGCCGGGAAGAACGGCCGGTGTGCGCGGAGAAAATCGTCGTTGAGAAATCGGAGGGTGAAACCATCAATGACGGCCGTTGGCGCGAAGCGCAGGAGATCGCCAACCGAATTGCCCGCCTGGTTACCGAGGAGCAGCGCAGCTATGGCGATTTGGCCCTTCTGTTCCGCGCTTCCACCAGCATGAAGGTGTATGAACAGGCGCTGCAGCAGCGGGGCATCCCCTTTGTCAACGTCAGCGGACGGGGCTTTTATTCCACCCGCGAAATCCAGGATATGCTGAGTATTCTCGATTGGATCGAGGATCCGGACGATATGATCGCTGCAGCGGCCGTCATGCGGTCGCCGTTCTTCCTAGTCAGCGACGAAGGACTCTACTGGTATTGGTCCGGAGAAATCGAACGCGCCGCCGCCGATGATCAGCGTGCGGCGGCAGAGGCCGAGCAGCTGGTGCGGAATCTGCGGCGTCTCGCGGCACACAAGCCGGCTCCTCTCATCATCCGGAGCCTTCTTAACGACACGGCTTTCTGCGAGCGAGTCAGTTATGATTCCTTGGCGGCACAGCGGCTGGCCAATGTCATGAAACTGGAAGAGACCAGCTGGCAGCTGTGGTCACAGGGCTATGTTTCCCTGCACGAGCAGCGCCAGTATATCCGCCAGATACTGCAGGGGCAAGATCGCGAGGGAGAAGCACGCTTGGATGGTGAGGAAGCCGATGCGGTCACCATTATGACCATCCACGGTGCCAAGGGCCTGGAGTTTCCTGTGGTCTTCCTGCCTGACCTCAACCGCGCCCTGAAGCTGAACAGGAAACCGCCGGTGGTCTATCATCAGGATGTGGGTATGGCCTATTCCAAGACAACCCGGGGCGGCCAGATCGCAGATATGATCGAACAGGAAGAGTTCGAGGAACGGAAACGGCTTCTCTATGTGGCCGTCACCCGGGCGGAAGACCGGGTCATATTCTGTGGGGTGGAGGAAACTCCCAAGGCCGACAAGACCCTGCCGGAGCTGGGCAATTGGTGGCAGTGGCTGATCAAGGCAGAAGCAGAAGTTTTCGAAGAACCCCTGCCCGTGTGGGAAATGACAGCTTCGCCAACCGCGCCTTTGCCCGAGCAGCGTCCCAAGACCAAAGTGGAGATGGCAGAGTATCCGGGCATTCCGTGGCAGAACCAACCCCGGATCGAGGCGCCGCTGGATGTCGTTCGTTTTTCCGTGACGTCTCTTTTGCAGTATCAAGAGTGCCCGCGCTGCTATTACTACCGCTATGTACTGCAGGTGCCCGACCAGCCCCGAGGGCTTGAAGACACGCAGGCTCCACCGCCCGGAAGCGGAGTCGCGCAACCGCGGTCCGACGGGCTCAAACCCACCCAACGCGGCAGCATTATTCACCGGGTCTGCGAACACATCACCGACCCGGATCAATTGGACGATCTTTTGGAAAACGCTCTGCAATTGGAAGGTGTTTCGGTGGATGCGGACGAACGGGCAGAGCTGAAGGAGATCGCAGGCCGCTATCTCCGCGGTCCCAGCTTTGCTCGGACACAGTCGGCCCCTGTTGTGCGGGAATGGCCTTTTATTCTGCCCTTGGATGCGTTTAGTATCAGTGGAACGGTGGACCAAGTGATATTGGAATCCGATGGCGCTTTGGTGACGGATTTCAAGACGAATGCCGTAGATGCAGAACATGCCGAGAGAGCGGCAGAACGGTATCGTCGACAGCTGGAGCTCTATGCCTGGGCTTTGGAACGTCTAGGAACCAAACCGGTACATCGGCTGCAGATCCACTTCCTTCTGCCCGACACAGTGGTGGAATGGCCTTGGCACGATGGGGCGCGGGCGGACACAGCCCGTTGGCTGCAGCGGATCTGCATGGAAATCATCGAGCGGGCCGAAAGGGGCAGCCAGGCCTTTGTGCCGGCAGAGGGCTGCCGAAACAGTGTTGGCTGCCGCAGAGCCATGGAGACGATTGAGAAGGGAGACGAACCAATGTGAAAAAGCGTGCATGGCCGGGGGGCACTGCGCCGCTGGCACCGCCGATCGTTCAATCATCGGTCTTTCAATTCGAGTCGTTGCGCCATATCCGGGACGTATCCGAAGAGGAAGGGGAGGGCCATGTCTATTCGCGCTATGGGCATCCTAATGCACAATATTTGGAAGAAGCGGCTGCAGAACTAGAGGGAGCCGAGGCGTGCCGGGCCTTTAGCTCCGGTATGGCCGCGATGGTGTGTGCCCTCTTGTCACTCTGCCGCCCCGGAGACCACATTTTAGCCGTGGGTACCCTATACGGCGGAACCCACCTGCTGCTGCGGGAACAGTTGCAGCAGATGCATATTGACACAACTTTCGTCCCCGACCCTGAATCTGCTGCGGCAGCGGTCACCGCCAAGACGCGGGTGATCGTGGCAGAAACCATCAGCAATCCCCGAATGGATGTGCTGAATTTTGAACCGCTGGCCTATTTGGCGGAACGCCATGATCTGTTTTTTCTGGTCGACAATACATTTGCTTCACCGTGTCTCTGCCGACCACTAGAACAAGGCGCCCACGGCGTTATGCACTCCGCGACGAAGTACTTAAATGGCCATGGGGATGCCATGGCCGGCCTGCTGCTGGGCAGCCGCCGGTGGATAGAAGAGGTGTCCCGTTGGGCGCCCCAACTGGGGGCTGTTTTGGATCCCTTTGCGGCCTGGCTTGTTCATCGCAGTCTGGCCACCCTGTCCCTGCGTATGCAGGCCCACAGTGCCAACGGCCGGCATGCGGCAGAGTTTTTGCATGGCCACCTCAAGGTGAAGCAGGTGTATTACCCAGGGCTCGACAACAGTCGGCTTGCTGACCGATATCTGCCCGCCGGCTGCAGCGGAATGGTAGGCTTTGTGATCGACGGCGATCCGGAGCAGGTGATTGCCGGATTCGAGCATATCGTTTTGGCTCCCAGCTTAGCCGACACGGCCACCACCGTGTCCCATCCCGCGTCCACATCCCATAAAGCCCTGACGGAGGAAGAACGTATGCGAGCCGGCGTTCCCTGGGAACTGCTGCGTCTCTCTGTGGGTATCGAAGAGGCAGAGGCGATAGTAGCGGATCTCGGCCGAGGGTTGGATCGGATATGAACGATGTGAAGATGCGCAAGAAACGATTGCGCAGGGAGATCCGCAGCCAGCGCCGCTGCCTGGATCCCGTGCTGAAATCCCGCTGGGACCGGGCCATCTCCGCCGAGCTGCTGCGGAGCCCTGTTTTTGAGCAGGCCCGCTCTGTCATGACCTATGTTTCCACAGAGGAGGAAGTGGATACCTGGCCGCTCATGGAACGGGCCTGGTCCGAGGGCAGGCAGGTGGCCGTGCCGAAGGTGAAGGCCCGCGGTGCCATGGAGGCCGTGGCCATCGCCGGCCCCGCGGAGCTGGCCCCGGGCACCCTGGGAATTCTTGAGCCCACAGGTGGCCGCTGCGTACCTCTTTCCTGCATGGATCTTGTGGTGGTGCCCGGGTTGGCCTTTGACCGTGACGGGTATCGCTTGGGCTACGGAGGAGGATACTACGATGCCTTTCTCCGGAACTGTTCTGCACCCAGTGTCGGTCTGGTCTATGCCTGTTTTGTAATGGATGTCCCCAAGGGGCCATGGGATGTGGCGGTGGACATGGTCCTGACAGACAGGGGGTTCGTCAAAAAAGGAATTGATGGGCCATTGCCGAATTAGGGTACGAGAAGGCGTTGACTTGTCTGATCCCGGGCTCCAACGGGCGCCGGAAGGTGGAAACAGTCCCTGCCGATGGGTTGGCCGGCAGCGGTTCCGGCGGTATTGACGGTGCTGGGTCGGCACGCTTCCCAGGACGCCGCGGGCTTTATTTCCGGCTGCAACAAGCGTGATCGCGGCCGGAGGAAAACGGCTGCAGGCTTTTCGCCTATGTAAGGGTGCCTGCAAATGCTGCATCAGCACTGTACGAAGTGGGGAAAGGAGGATGCATGGGTGGCGCGACAGTTTGTACTAGCCATTGATCAAGGCACGACAGGAAGTACGGTGTTTTTGTTTGACGTCCATGGTAAAGCGGTGGGAAAAGCATACTCTGAATTCACCCAGCACTATCCGCAGACGGGGTGGGTGGAACATAATGCCGAGGAAATCTGGCAGGTTACGGCACGGCTGATCGATGAGGTCATAACCAAAAATGAGGTCCAAACCCAGGAACTGGCGGCGATCGGTGTGACCAACCAGCGGGAAACGGTGGTTGTCTGGGATAGGATGACAGGCCGCCCTGTGGCCAATGCCATTGTCTGGCAGTGCCGCCGCAGTGCCGCCATCTGCGGCCGGCTGCGCCGGGAAGGCCACGAGGCTCTTTTCCGCTCCAAAAGCGGCCTGCTCTTGGATCCTTACTTTTCCGGAACCAAGCTGACGTGGCTGTTTGAGGAACAACCGGAAATGCAGGAGCGGGCCCGGCGGGGCGAACTGGTATTCGGCACCATTGATACATGGCTGCTTTGGAAGCTGACCGGAGGCGCTGTTCATGTGACTGATGTCACCAATGCATCGCGCACGCTGATGTTCAACATCCATACACTGCAGTGGGACGAGGAACTCCTGGACATTTTGGGTGTTCCCGCAGCGATGCTCCCAGCGGTCAAGGGGTCCAGCGAAATATATGGCTACACAAAGGGGCAGGGAAGGCTGCCCGGTGGCGTGCCCATCGCCGGCATCGCCGGGGATCAGCAGGCGGCGCTCTTTGGACAGGCTTGCTTTGATCCGGGTATGGTCAAGGCCACGTATGGGACGGGCTCGTTTATCCTGATGAATACGGGCAGTGATCCCATTGTATCGGAAAACGGCCTGCTGACAACGATTGCGTGGGGCAGAAACGGTGAAGTCCAGTATGCCCTCGAGGGCAGTGTCTTCATTGCCGGCGCGGCCGTACAGTGGCTGCGGGACGAACTGCAGCTCATCACCAGTGCAGCCCAAACGGAACAGATGGCTCTATCCGTGGACGACAACGGCGGAGTGTATTTTGTGCCCGCCTTTGTGGGCTTGGGAGCTCCCTATTGGGATTCCTATGCCCGAGGTGCTTTGGTTGGCTTGACCCGAGGGGCCAACCGCAATCATATCGCCAGAGCATCCCTAGAGGCCATCGCTTATCAGGTCAAGGATGTGGTGGATGTCATGGTGCAGGACTCGAAGATTGCAGTACCAACCATGAAAGTGGACGGCGGCGCCTCGGTCAATAACTTCATTCTGCAGTTTCAGTCGGACATGCTGCAGGTGGAAGTGGAACGGCCGCAAATTTTTGAGACGACAGCCTTAGGGGCGGCTTTTTTGGCAGGGTTAGCGGTGGGGCTTTGGGACGGTTTGGATGCCATTCGCAGCCATTGGCAGCGGAATCGTCTGTTCACGCCGAAGATGAATCTGCGGCAGCGGGACCAATATTACCAACAGTGGCGCCGGGCGGTTAAGCGGGTAGAAGGCTGGATTTCCCGTGAAGATTGAAGACAAATTGCTGGATTTTCGGGCACGGCTGTCCCGCAAACCGGTGATCGCGGGGCTAAAAAGTGTTGACGATGTCAGCGAGGCACACGCTGCCGGTGTCGAGGTCTGTTTCTATCTGGTCGGGCACATTTTCGATCTGCGGCAGATTGTGCGCCAGTGCAGGGAAAACGGGCAGCTCAGCTTTGCCCACGTTGACCTTATCCAAGGAATTGCCGGCGACCGCTATGGAATCCAGTTCTTGGCCGAAGAACTAGAGGTAGATGGCATTTTGACCACGAAAAGCCATTTGGTGTCTGCAGCCCGCAGTCAGGGACTTTTGGCCATCCAGCGCTTGTTCATGCTGGATTCCGAGTCGCTGCGGAGCGGGCTCCGAATTCTCAACAGCTCGCGTCCTGACGCCGTAGAAATACTGCCGGCTTTGATCCTGCCCAATGTGGAAAAACGTCTGCCTAAAGGGCTGCCGCCTGTTATCGGCGGCGGATTGGTAGAAACGGAAGCCGAACTGCAGGCCGTCTTGAAGACACCGGCCATCGCGGTGTCCACCAGTGGCAAGAAATTGTGGAAATATCGAAAGTAGGGTGATTGTATGCGTGATGATCTTAAAATGGACCAACAGTGGCTGGATGAGCAGACCGAAGAACTAGGGGAGGCCCTAGCGCAACAGGGACTCAGCCTGGCTGTGCCCATGCTCTTTGGGCAGCGCTATGACACCGACAAGGATGTGCCCATAGCCAGTATGATTGATCACACCCAATTGAAGCCAGACACTCCAGCCCGCGAAATCGATGTCCTCTGTCAGGAGGCCCTGGCGTACCAGTTTGCTTCTGTGTGTGTGAATCCCCGCTATGTGGCCCTGGCTGCTGCCAAACTACAGGGAAGTTCGGTAAAGACCTGCACGGTTATAGGGTTTCCCCTGGGTGCCTCAACGACCTTGGTGAAGGTTTTAGAAAGCCGCGACGCCCTGGCAAACGGCGCCGACGAACTGGATATGGTCATCGCTGTAGGCCGCCTCAAGGAAGGTGCCTATGCCGACGTGTACCGCGACATCTCCAATGTCGTCGAGGCTGCATCCGGCCGCGTGGTCAAGGTTATTCTGGAAACTTCATTGCTGACGAAGGAAGAAATTGTCAAGGGCTGTATTTTGGCCAAGATGGCCGGTGCTGATTTTGTGAAGACTTCCACGGGCTTTGGCGGCGGCGGTGCCGCAATTGATGATATTCGGCTGATGCGTCACGTTGTCGGTTCGGATATGGGCGTCAAAGCCAGCGGCGGTATTCGAGATCGGGCGACCGCTCTGCGTATGGTGGAAGCGGGTGCCAGCCGCATTGGCGCCAGTGCAGGGGTGGCCATTGTGGAAGGCGCCCAGGGGAAGGCCGGTTATTAGAAAACAGGGGTGACATGGATGAAGCGAGCGATGATGGCCCTAATGCTGTTGCTGCTGGCGGCCGCTGCTGCCGCACCGGCCGCGGCGGACAAGGTGACTGTACCTCCGGTGCTGACAGTACACCAGGTGGAAACCACCATGGAATGGACATTGACCGCTGGAGATGCGGAGGAGAGGGCGGAAGGAACCATCGTATTTCGACGGCCCTATGCCTTTCAGTTCGAGTTTGACGAAGAGGCCCGGAGGGACGTGCATTACCGGGGAATAACGGCCACGTACCAGCAGGGCCGGGTGGAGTATGCCTATGAGCCCTCAACGCTGTTTTCCGTGCTGGAGGAACTGTATATTCCCCTGACCCAGGTGCTCGACACGCCGGGAACATGGGCCGGGGAAGAACGGATTGACGGCCGCGTGGCCGTTGTCTACGAACAAGAAGGACCTTTGGAAGGGCGTTACTGGCTGGATCAGCAGACCGGTGTCCCGCTCCAGGCGGAAATCGGGGGTCAGCGCTATCTTTCGCTGATCCAGTACCATTCGGGAATCGAAGAAATCGGCGAGCCGCCCGCGGTGGAACTGGCGTGGACACGGGATGGTTTCGAGGGCACGCTGTATTTGGTCCGATCCCACCGATCCTGGCTTCCCCAAAGGCTGCAGGTGGACGATGAGGACTTCAAACTGGATCTCCAGTTTGAAACCTGGGACCGCTCCCAGACGAGCCTCGATCTCGACGACATCCAAAAGCTGTACGAATATCTGGAACAAGCCGAAGACGCTGCGGATGACGGAAAGTGGGAGGCAGCTATTGAGGCTTATTCCCAGGTGCTGCGCATTGATCCCTACTATACTCCAGCCTATCTGCACATTGCCTGCGGCTACGGTGAGTTAGGACACCATCTCCGGGCCATCGAGCACTATCAGCAGTGGCTGATGCTCGAGCCGGGGCATCCCGTAGCCATGAATAACCTGGCCTATGTCTATATGCTGCAGGAAGTTCGCTTGCACGAGGCAGTGCGGTTAGCCGAAGAAGCTGTGGACATACAGCGCAACCCGGCGTTTTTGGACACCCTCGGCTATGGCTATTACCTCACGGGTCAATACGAGAAGGCCATCCCCTACCTGGAGGAAGCATTGGAAAGTATCGAGGATGCCATGCGTCCGGAAGTGCTGCGTCATCTGGTCAAAGTCTACGAAGCTCTAGGTGATGACGAACAGGTGCAGCATTACAGCGAGAAGCTGGAGGACGAAAATGGATGAACAGTATTTTTCCAGTGATCCGACTTCGAAACGGGACATGCGGGAATTCACGGCGGAACTGGTTGGACACCGGTTCCGCTTCCGTACGGATGCGGGCGTCTTTTCCAAGGACGACGTGGATGTGGGGACGCGTCTGCTTACCGAGGAACTTCCCTGCCGGCCCGGGGATGTGGTGCTCGATCTGGGATGTGGTTATGGCCCCTTAGGTGCCGCAGCAGCGGTTCTTGTGGGGGAGAACGGCAAGGTATATCTGGTGGATGTCAATCCCCGGGCGGTGTCTTTAGCGCGGGAAAACATGGAGCGCAATGGCCTCGGCCAAACCCAGGTGCTGCTCAGCCATGGGCTGGAGGCCCTTTCCGGCGTGCAATTTGACTGGGTGGTGACCAATCCGCCGATTCGGGCCGGCAAGGCCGTGGTGCGCAAGCTCTTGGCCGATGCCTTTGATTGTCTGAAGCCTGGGGGAAGCCTTTTGCTTGTCATACGGACCAAGCAGGGCGCCAAAAGCATGGAACAGTATCTGCGTTCGCAGCTGGGTCCAACGGAAACAGTAAGAAAACAGTCGGGGTTTCGAGTGCTTGCCGTCAGAAAACTTCCCGCGGAAGGGTGATCCCTGTTGTATCCGTGCCTGCATGTGGACTGCAGCAAACTGCGGCACAATGCTTCTGTTCTTTCGCAGCAGCTGCACAGCCGCGGCCTAGAACTGATTGCAGTAACCAAAGGCATCGCCGGAGCGCCCCAAGCGGCCCGAGCGTTTTTGGACGGAGGTGCGGCGGCACTGGCCGATTCTCGCTTGGAAAACGTCCAGCGCCTGCGGCGTTCCGGCTTTCAAGGAAAGATCTGGCTTCTTAGGCCTCCGACATTGGGTCAGGCAGGAGCATGCGTGGACATGGCCGACGTGACGCTGGCCAGTGAATGGCAGACATTGCAGGCGCTTTCCCGGGCTGCGGTGCAGAAAGGAATCCGCCATAGGGTTTACCTGATGGTGGAGTTGGGTGATCTGCGAGAGGGCGTTATGCCGGCCGAGCTGCCGCTGCTCTATTGTAAAGCCCGGGGTCTGCCCAGTCTTGAGGTCGCGGGCATTGGCACCAACCTGGCCTGCCTCGGCGGCATCTATCCCACGAGGGAAGTCATGGGAGGGCTGCAGGCCTTAGCCAAATCGCTGGACCCCGCAGGCCGTTTGGCCATCAGTGCAGGCAACTCCAGTGCCCTGCACATGATGAAACAGGGCAGCTGGAGTGGCGCATTTACGGCGTCGATGAGCAATCTTCGCATTGGTGAAAGCCTGCTTTTGGGGTGGGATATTTTTGACCAGACACCGCTTCCGGGCCTGGAGGGCGATGCTTGTGTCCTGGATGCCGAAATTCTTGAACTAAAGAACAAACCGTCGCTGCCATGGGGGCAGAAATCACGGACCGCCTTCGGCGCTGCCGTTCATTTCCCTGACCGGGGAATCCGCCGCAGAGCCCTTCTGGCCCTAGGCAAGCAGGATATTGGTGCAGGAGGCATTGTTCCCATGGAACAAGGCATCGAGGTCTTGGCTTCTAGCAGCGATCACGTGGTGTTGGACGTGGAAGAGCGATCAGACCTTTGTGTGGGAAGCGTTTTGCGCTTTTCCCTGGATTACGCTTCCTTGCTCGCTCTGGCGGCTTCTGCGTACGTAAAAAAGCACTTTGCGAATGGACGCACAGTGTGATATCATATGGACGGTAAAACACGGCACGGAAAAGTGTAGATCCCGACGGGATATGGAAACGGAGGGTTTTTTTTGGAATCCATTTGGCAGGAGCGTGTGGAGAAGGCAGTGAACAGAAAGATTGACGGCAGGGTGTTTGCAGCCTTCAACACCAATGTTGATGCAGTCGTGCACGTCAACGATGATAATATCGCCCGTATACTTGATGATCCGGAGGTTAGGCCCGAAACCCTGTCCGAATTCGATGCAGACAGCCTGGATACGGTAAAGAATAAAAATGAATTTGCCGCTGTGCTCAAAGACTGTCTGGGCAAAGGGAAGTCTTTTTACATTGTTCTGGAAGCCGTGGAGCTTTTAGAGTGGCTTGACGACATGTTTCCCAACCGCCGTGAATCCATGGGCGGGCAGGCGGGGATCATTGCCAACCAAATGGCCGCTCTAGGCGGCCAATCGATTGTATACACCTCTCTGCTTTCACCGAAGCAGGCGGGCCTGTTCTACCCAGAAGTGAAAAGTCCCATGGTCAATGACACACTGCATCTAGAGCCGGTGCAAAAGGCAGCGCGGGAAGACGACAATCTCAAAATTAACTGGATCTTTGAGTACGCCAAGGACCTGCGTCTGCAGTTTGACGGCGAGGAAGTGGTCACGCCGCGGGCTAACCGGGTCATTTTGGCTACGCGTCCAGAAGGCGTATATATGGGATTCAAGGGAGATGTGGCTTCGCATCTGCAGGAACTGGGTTCCCACGTTGATGTCGCCTTCATGGCCGGCTACCACTATGCGCCATCGGACAAGCAGGAGCTCAGGAGTTACCTGGGTGCAACGCTGGACAGTCTCCGCCAGTTGAAAAAAGGTAACGAACACCTGCGCTTGCACTTTGAGTATGTTCCCATGAAAGATCCGTCGGCGGAGACGGAAGTACTGTCGGCGATCGCCAAGGAAATCCAGTCCTTCGGCATCAATGAAAACGAAATCAAACGCGTTCTGGAAGGTTTTGGGTACGATGCGGAATGTCAGGCTATCGAAGATGATGAACGGGCTTACTGTCTGTATGAAGGGACCCGAAGGCTTATGGAAGCATTGTCCTTCGAACGCATTCAGCTGCATAATTTGGGCTATTATATCGTAACTTTGAAGAAACCCTATGCAGCGTCACCGGAAGCCGTGCGGGATGCGTGTCTGTTTGCATCATCGGTGAACGCCATAAAGGCACGGGACGGCGGCTATGTTACGCCAGACAAGGTCAAGGAGGCTGCCGCTATCGGTCTTTCCGCGATCGGGTTGGAACAGCTGCGCGGCTTCGCCGAGGAGCTTCAGGCCCATGGCGTCGAAGTTCCCGACGACTTCACCGAACACGGTATTCTTGAGCGTGACGACCACTACTGCATCTTTGTCCCTGCCCATGTCATTGCCGACCCGGTCAGTACGGTAGGGATGGGAGATACGATCTCGTCTTCCTCCTATGCCTGTGAGTTCAGCCTCAGTTCTATCTACCGCTGATCAGCGGCCTAGAGCAGGCTCCCATGGAGCCTGTTTATTTTTTTCTGAAGACAGGATTTGCTTCTCTAGTTCACGAAATGAAGCACTGAAAGAAATCCGGTAGGAGGGAAGCCTTGTGCTCGATGAATTGAAGTTGTTTTCCGGACGCGCCCATCCGGATTTGGCCAGGCAGATCTGCACTGAGCTGGGGGTTGATTTGGGAAGCTCGGAGATCATGAAGTTCACCAATGACAATTCCTTCGTGCGTGTCAATGAAAGTGTCCGCGAAAGCGATGTTTTCGTCATTCAACCTTCCTGTGAACCCGTAAACGATGGACTCATGGAACTCCTGATCATGATCGATGCGCTGAAGCGGGCTTCCGTTCGCCGTTTGACCGCGGTGCTTCCCTATTTTCCCTATGGGCGTTCAGACAAGAAGGATCAGCCTCGCATATCGATTACAGCCAGGCTCGTAGCAGACCTGCTGGAGGTAGCAGGAGTGCAGCGTGTCGTATCGGCGGATCTTCATGCCCCGCAGATTCAAGGTTTCTTTTCCATTCCCGTAGACCACCTCACGGCGATTCCCATCCTTGCCGGTTACTTTGCCGACAAGCAGTTGGACGATTTGGTTGTGGTGGCTCCCGACGCAGGCCGGGCCAAGATGGCACGGCAGTACGCAAAACGCCTCCAATGCCCCATGGCGATTATTGACAAGCGGCGCCTCGGGAACGAAGAGTCGGTAGCCATGGAGCACGTCATTGGTGACGTGGGGAACAAGCGCTGTCTTCTCATCGATGACGAGATCAGTTCGGGCGGCTCCCTTGTCGGTGCAGTCAACACCTTGGCCGAGTTCAATGCCCTGGAGATCTATGCTGCTGTAACCCATCCGGTTTTCTGCGGTATGGCGCCGCAGCGCATATCGTCGTCACCGTTGAAAGAACTGGTTGTAACCAATACGGTGCCGGTGCCGGAGAATAAACGCAACGACAAAATTACGGTGTTAAGTATAGCTCCGTTGTTTGCCGAAGCCATCCGCTGCATTCATACAGGTACTTCGGTGAGTACAGTGTTTGAAAAGGAATAGAGATGGGGTGAATCGGTTGCACGTACTGATCCTGCACAGCAGTGACAGAAAAGCTGCCGATATGGCAGAGGCGCTGGTGAATGAACTAGTACTGTTGGACTGCGGGGCCGAAATCAAGAGCTCGGCTGATAAGGGCAGTACGCCGGTGACGACGGCCCAGTACGACGTGGTATGCGTCATGACCCGGTTTTCTGGGCTTTTGAAACCGCAGCTTCCAGAGGAAATGGATGCCCTGCTGCGGCGCTGCAGTCGTCTGGAAGGCAAGCGGGCCGTGGCACTTGTCCCCGCGAAGCTGGGTTCTGGCCGGGCCTTGAAGGCGCTTATGGCTCGGATGGAACAGCAGGGCATGCTGGTGGAAGATTTCGACGCTGTGGGCGGTTCTGGGGATGTTCGGCCGTTGGCGCGCCGCATTGCCAGCTTGGACCCCCAACAACGATGAAAGCCATGGGTTGGTGCCCATGGGACACGGGCCAAAGCACCCCTGTCTGGTCTGCCCAGGGCTTTGCGGGGGGCCGAT
The DNA here is from genome assembly GCA_003551965.1 of Clostridiales bacterium. GTDB lineage: Bacteria > Bacillota > Limnochordia > Darwinibacteriales > B1SED10-159 > B1SED10-159. Next base: position 22,931 of record PUOC01000230.1, read on the forward strand.
GGGCCTGGGATCGAGGCTCCAACCAGTATTCCTTTGACAGCAGACAGGCAAAAGAAAAGGAGCGGTTGCCGCCATGTGGCTGCAGCCGCTCCTTGATGATTGCCGTGGGAACCATGTCCTAGCCGGTGTTTACATTCTCTAGTGGACCTCGAACAAATACTGCTTTGTTGGGCGTTTGCGCAGGTGCGGAGTTGGGTCCCTTCGTGAAAGTCGCTGCTGCGGCTGGGACATCAATACCTGCTAGACGGGGATCCGTTCTTCACAGGCTACACCCGTTTGGCATTTCCCGCAGCCGTAGCGGGGTTTGAAGTGCCGTTCTTTGGTGCTGCGCTGGTATTCGGAGCAGACTCGATGGTCTTTTGCCTGGTCCGAGATGGCCTTCACAGGACAGCGGGGTATACACTGCCTGCAGAAGGAACAATTGGCATAGATGTCATCGTGCCGGCGTGTGGTGACGGGCAATTCGGCCGTTGTGACAATGCTGCCGAAACGCCCCGCGGATCCCTTCTCCGTGATAAAGGAAGTATGCAGTCCAAAGGTGCCGAGGCCTGCGGCAAAGGCTACATGGCGCTCAGACCAATTGGAGCGGTATTCGATGACCTCGAACCGGTCATCAAGCATGGGGGCTGTGGCATCCCATCCGGCTTGCTGCAGCCGGTCGGCCACAAACTGCCGCAGGTCGTTGTTGACCTGTTCGCCTTCATAACGCCCATAGACCCACTCCAGCGCGGGAAGGCCGGATTTGCGGTTGGCCGCACGGACCGTTTCACTAAACGGCAGGAAGTAGCTGATGACAGATTGGGCACCAGAGACCCAGAAATCTGGAAACGTGTGGTGGGGGCCAATCACAGACGGCTCTTGGAAGCGATGAAAGAGAGCATCCGATGCGGCGGCGACGGCGGCAATCGGTGCCGAGTAGATCTGGGGTATGACAGGTTCCTGCACTGTGTTGGTCGGGTGATCGGCAATGAACTGTGCCATTTCGCGCTGCAGCTGCTCTAAAGTCAGTGTAAGCATGGCCGGCGATTCCTCCTTCAGCCCCTCGGGGCATGTGAAAAGTATGGGGAGCGATACGTTACCTTCGGTGGTAGATCGGCGGCAGTGATCGTTTGTGTTCTGTGTTCTTGTGCATCCGCTCAATTCTTTCCTTCTCGTCACTGGGCACGGGCCTTCCCTTTAGGTAGTCGTCGATGACGGCGTAGGAGAGACCCATTTCGCCCTCATCGGTTTGGCCTTCCCAAAGCCCTGCGGAAGGTGCCCTCTGCAGAATCTGGGCTGGGACGCCCAAGGTCTGCCCCAGCTCTCGTACTTCTGATTTGGTAAATTCGGCCAGCGGCAGAATGTCGCATGCCCCGTCACCGAATTTCGTGAAATAACCTGTGAAAAATTCGGCAGCATTGTCCGTCCCCACGACCAGATAACCGAGGGCATTGGCGGCCACATAGAGGGCGCTCATCCGCAGTCGGGCCCGGAGGTTGGCATCGGCCATCCGGGGATGCTTATCGACTCCCAAAGAGTGAAGGGCTGCGAACGAAGCGTCCATGATTGAGGAGTGCTCGCTGCTTAAGTCCAAGGTATAGAAGCGGAGGCCGGCCGCTTTCGCCGCCGCTTCGGCGTCGAGAGCGTCTTCCGGATTGGAATGGATCGGCATGATGATGCCCAGCGAATGGGTTCCCGCTGCCCGCTTAATCAGTTGTGCTGTGACAGAAGAATCCAAACCGCCGCTTAATCCGGCTACCAGCCCGTTGGTTCCTGTGGTTCGCAGCTGCTCCTGCAGCCATTCCACAATATGATCGATTTCCCATTGTGCATTCACGTTGTCAAAACACCCCCAAAGGTTTTTCCATCGGGCCGCGGAC
>PUOC01000082.1 GCA_003551965.1 Clostridiales bacterium
CCTTTTCAAACAGAGGTGCTGCCACCCCCAAACCCCTCTCCAGCCTGTTCATACCGTTGTATTCTGCGTCTTGCAGACTGACTCCTTCCGAAGTCTGAAATTTATATTTGCGGGGTGCACAGGATCAGTGGCTTCGGCGGTTCCGCTGTATCTAGATGTGGTCGCGTACACGGCACAGCCAAACCATGCTGTCCGCACCGGGACCCCAGTAGTCGGGGACCGTGACATACGGCGCACCGAATTTGCACAGCCAGCGCTTTTGCGACCCCTTAAACCCACCGTCCAGGCAGAACTGCTCCACACCTTCCCGAGCCAACTGCTGCAATAGGGCTTGGATCAAAGCCGAGCCTATTCCTTGATTCTGGTACTCCGGGAGAACATAGAGAGTACCCAGTTCGCCAATGCCGGCCAATGCCTCACCGGTGCACTCCCGGACGGCCGTACCGCAAGGGCCGTAGGAGATCACACCGATCACCTGCTGCCCTTGTTTGGCCGCCAAGAATCGTATCCCATGGCCGCCATCCGCCAAGCTCTCATCATACATGGCTGCCTTTTCCCCCACGAGGTCTCGGATTTCGTCGTCCCGATGCTCCAAAGTTTCTTGGGCAAAGGCATCTTCTATGGATCGCTCCAACACATGCAGAATCCCCGGTCTATCTGACAGACCCGGTTCCACGATGTGCACACCATCTCGCAAAAGTCTCAACCCCTGATGCACCAGATACCAAGGGCAGGCAGTGCCTGCCTTTGGTATCGGCCTATTTAGAACTTGCGGCTCGCAGCCTCTTCCAGGAGCTCCGGGAGCAGCTTTTTTATGGGTCTCGGACCCAGATCGCCTTCCTTGCGTGAGCGCACAGCCGCGGCCTCATTGTCCACTTCCTTGTCGCCGACAACCAGCATATACGGAATTTTCTGTATCTGCGCTTCCCGGATCTTGTAGCCGATCTTCTCATTGCGCAGATCCGCTTCCACCCGCAGGCCCCGCTGCTGCATGTCCCGCTGCAGTTGCTGGGCATAGGCCGCATGCTTTTCGGCAATGGGCAAAATGCGGGCCTGAACCGGCGCTAGCCAGAGAGGGAAGGCCCCGGCATACTTCTCAATGAGCATGGCTAGGGTCCGTTCATAGCAGCCAATGCTAGTGCGGTGAATGATAATTGGCCGCTTCCGTTCTCCGTCTCTATCCACATAGGTCATGTCAAAGCGCTCGGGCAGTGCGAAGTCGATCTGTACAGTAATGATCGTATCTTCCTTGCCGTGGACATTGCGGGTCTGGATGTCCAGTTTAGGCCCGTAGAAGGCCGCCTCGTCCTCGGCTTCCACGTACTCCAGTTCCATGGCGTCCAAAATCCGTTTCATCTGGTCCTGTGTGAACTCCCAAGCTTCCGGATTGTCGATGTACTTGTCTTTCTTATCGGGATCCCATTTGGAAAACCGGAACCAGATGTCTTCCCGCAGGCCTAGGGTATCCATGACGTAATCTATTAAGTCCATCACTCCCAGAAACTCGTCCTGGAGCTGTTCCGGCGTGCAGATCAGGTGGCCTTCGGATATGGTGAACTGCCGCACCCGAATCAGGCCGTGCATCTCTCCCGAAGATTCATTGCGGAACAGCGGCGACGTCTCCGAATAGCGCAGCGGCAGATCCCTGTAACTGCGCAGTTTTGACTTATAAATTTGAAATTGGAACGGACAGGTCATGGGACGCAGTGCCAGCACGTCCTCGCCAGCCTCTTCGTTGCCCATGATGAACATGCCGTCCTTATAATGGGTCCAATGGCCGGACACTTCATAGAGATCCCGTTTGGCCATGACCGGGGTGCGGGTGGCAAGATAGCCGCGGCGTTCCTCTTCGTCCTCAACAAACCGCTGCAGGATCTGCATCACCTTGGCGCCCTTAGGCATCAAGAGCGGCAGGCCCTGACCCACCACCTCCGAAGTCATGAACAGTTCCAATTCCCTTCCGAGCTTGTTGTGATCACGCTGGCGCGCCTCTTCGAGCTTCTGCAGATGATCGTCCAAAAGGCTCTTCTTGGGAAACGCCGTTCCGTAAATGCGCTGCAGCATGGGCTGGTGCTCGTCGCCGCGCCAATAGGCGCCGGCGGCGTAGAGCAATTTGAAGGCCTTCACACGGCCTGTGGACATCAAATGGGGCCCGGCACAGAGATCCGTGAAGTCGCCTTGGCGGTAAAACGATATTTCCTCCGCCTCCGGAAATTCTTCGATCAGTTCCCGTTTATAGGGGCCGCCTTCCCTGTCGGCCCACTGCAGTGCCTCTTCCCGAGTTAAGCTGAAGCGCTCTATGGGCAGGTTTTCCTTGATAATGGCCTGCATTTCCTTTTCCACGGCCTCCAAATGTTCCCGGGTAAAGGGTGCATCCACATCGAAGTCATAATAAAACCCGGTGTCAATGGCCGGACCGATGGCAAGCTGTACCGATGGATAAAGTCGCTGGACTGCTTGGGCCATAATATGAGAACTGGTATGCCAGTACGCATGACGGCCTCCCGGATCATCAAAGGTCAAGAGCGACAACGCACAGTCCTGCTGCAGACGGTATCGCAGATCCACCAGCTGTCCATCCACCTCAGCCGCACACGCCGCCCGGGCCAGGCCCGCACTGATATCCTGGGCCACATCGATGACGGCCGTGCCCGCTTCATATTGTTTGCTGCTGCCGTCTTTGAGAGTTATGGTAATCATGAACTGGTTCCTCCTTGCTCCACTGCTTTCTGGAACATTCGTCACAGGGAGATAAATTCCTTGTTTGGCACACAATTTGGCCTCGACGCGAAAAAGCAGGCCTCCGCCTGCTTTGTTCCTCTATCCCATTTTCTCTTTCAGGCGGTCCAGCTGCTGCCTGAGGGCCTCCCTGCCCGTGCTTCCTTCACTGACCCGGTTCTGCACCGCCGCCTTGGGCTCAATGCACTGATACAGGTCTTCCCCGAAGAGCTCACTGTGCTCTTGGTACGTGGAAAGCGGCAGCTGGTGGAGATAGCATCCTTCTTTGATACAGTGGAACACTAAGCGGCCCACAATGCCGTGGGCCTCGCGAAACGGCATGCCTTGGCGGACCAGATAGTCGGCCAGATCGACCGCGCAGGCGTAGTCCTCCGCCACAGCCTTTTCCATGGCCTGTCCGTTGACGCGCATGGTCTCCAGCATCGGGGCCAGCAGATCCAAGGCACCAGACAGGGTCTTCACGGTGTCAAACAGACCTTCCTTATCTTCCTGCATATCCTTATTGTAGGTCATGGGAAGCCCCTTCAGCACCGTCAGCACCGCCAGCAGATGGCCGTATACGCGCCCCGTCTTGCCCCGCAGCAGTTCGGCCACATCGGGGTTTTTCTTCTGCGGCATGATGCTTGACCCGGTACAAAAGGCATCATCAAGCTCAATGAAATGGAATTCTTCACTGGACCAGAGGACCAGTTCTTCACTGAGCCGGGACATGTGCATGATCAGAATCGATGCCGCGGCCAAGAATTCAATGACAAAGTCTCGATCACTGACGGCATCCATGCTGTTGGCATAGACGTCGTCGAAACCCAGTTCGGCTGCGGTGTGGCGGCGGTCAATGGGAAAGGTGGTCCCGGCCAGGGCACCGGCGCCGAGGGGACAGATGTTAACCCGTGCCCGGCCGTCGCGGAACCGTTCCCAATCCCTTTGCAGCATCCAGGCATAGGCAAGCAGATGGTGGGCCAGGGACACCGGCTGCGCCCTCTGCAGATGGGTGTATCCGGGCAGCACCGTGTCGATGTGGTTCTCGGCGACGGCCACCAGAGCTTTCTGCACAACGCGGATCTTCTCCATAACCATGTCCACAGCTTCACGGGTGTACAGATGCATGTCCAGGGCTACCTGATCATTGCGGCTGCGGGCCGTATGGAGGCGGCCTCCCACAGGTCCTACCAGTTTGGTCAAATGATACTCCACATTCATGTGAATATCTTCATGGGATGTATCCCAAGCGATCTCCCCGGCGGCAGCTTTGGCGGCCAGCTGATCCAGACCATCCCGCAGGATGGTGCGATCTTCGTCCGAGATAATGCCGGCAGCCGCCAGCATGTTGACATGGGCGCGGCTGCCGGCAATATCCACGAGGGCCAGCTCTTGATCGAAAGCAATCGATGACGTAAATGCATCCACCAATTGGTGGGTCTGCTTCTGAAACCGGCCTCCCCAAAGTTTCTCCAAAACAGCTCCTCCTAGCTAGATATGGTTGCCTTCTTCAGCGCGGGCTTACTGCGGTGGACCTGGCTGTGCACCTGGGTAGACAGGCCCCAAAGTTTGATAAACCCTTCCGCAGCCTTGTGATCGAATTGGTCGCCTTCGGCATAGGTGGCCAGATCTTCACTATAGAGGCTGTCGGCTGAGTACCGCCCGGTGACCGCAGCGGAGCCTTTATACAGCTTCATCCGGATCACGCCGCTGACATATTTTTGGGTCTCCTCAATGAACGCGTCCACCGCCTGCTTCAAGGGCGAAAACCAGAGGCCGTCATAGATCAGCTCCGCGGCCTTCTGTTCCATGACCGGCTTGAAGTGGGCCGTTTCCCGGGGCAGTGTCAGAAATTCCAGGTCCTGGTGGGCTTGAATCAGCAGCATGGCGCCGGGGCACTCGTACACTTCCCGAGACTTGATTCCGACCAGGCGGTTTTCAATGTGGTCAATGCGGCCAATGCCGTGGGCGCCGCCTATGGCATTGAGGGTGTTGACAATGTCCTTTACTCCCATGGCTTCTCCATTGACGGCCACGGGCTTGCCTTGCTCAAAGGTAATTTCCACAGTTTCTGCGCGATCGGGAGCATCTTCGGGGGCTACGGACCAATCATATGCTTCTTCCGGTGCTTCGTTCCAGGGATCTTCCAAGACCCCCGCTTCACAGGCCCTTCCCCAAATGTTGGCATCGATGGAGTAGGGATGGTTGACCGTTATCGGAATCGGAATATTGTGCAGCTTGGCATAGGCAATTTCTTCATCCCTGGTCATACCCCACTCCCGCACCGGAGCAAGAATTTCCATGTCTGGATCCAGAGCCCGGATGCAGACTTCAAACCGCACCTGATCATTGCCCTTGCCCGTACAGCCGTGGGCAATGGCCGCGGCGCCTTCCCTATGGGCCACATCCACCAGCTTCTTCACGATCAAAGGCCGGCCGATGGCTGTGGAGAGGGGGTATTTCCCTTCATACAAGGCATTGGCCTTGAGACTGGGAAGAATGTACTCTTCGGCCAGTTCGTCCTTGGCATCGATCATGTATGCCTTCAGCGCTCCCACGTCTTCAGCCTTTTTGCGCAGCATTTCCGGGTCTTTGTCCTCACCCAAGTCAATGCCGACCGCAATCACATCATAGTCATATTGCTCTTTTATCCACCGAATGGCCACTGAGGTGTCTAAGCCACCGGAATATGCCAATACTGCCTTTTTCTTTGCCATTGCTGTTCCACTCCTTTATTGTTCCGAGGACCGCCGCAGAGCAGCGGTCATGCAGTGCACCGAACCCCAAGCTTTCAATAGTTCACTGAGATCGATTTCCAGCACTTCAATTTGATGTCGTTCCAGTAGTTCTTTTGTCTGCGGACAGCCCTCTGCCATAATGACCCGGCCGGGGGCCAGGGCTACCACATTGATGGCCAGCTGTTCCTTCACTTCCCGTATATCCGATGCTTCTATCAGCTCAATTCCCATATCCATCAACTGGCAGGCAGTATCATAACTGACATGCCAGGGAAAAATCAGCATTTTGCCACGGTCGACCATATTCATCAAGCCATCCAGGTGAATACTGCCGTAGGGGATGTCCATGATCATGACTCGAGATACCCCTTGGCCTTCTAGTTCCGCCTTGACTTGGCGGATGCCTTCGCTGTTGGCTCGGCTGCTGCGGCCTAATATGACCGTGTCGGCGTTCACCCACATGGCGCAGGCGCCTTCAAAGTATCCCAAACCGTTGACAGTCTTGGCAATGGGTACGCCCAAGCCCGCCAAGGCAGCGGCCACAGCCCGCTCCTCACCTCGGCGCACCGACAGGCCCGGCCGCCCAATAATCGCTCCTGCGGGCGTCATAAAGACCAAATCGCGCACAAAAAACGCATTGGGACGATCCCGCCGCTGTGCTCCCACATAGTGTACTTCCACGCCATGGCGGCGAAATGCAGCGGCTAAAGCATCATGCTGTTCCTGGGCCCGTGCCAGATCAACGGGAGCACGAAAGCGGTATTCCTGGTAGTTTGCCCCATGGATCCCGTCTAGTTCCGCACCCGGACGATGCAGCAGCACGGCTTCTAGCGGATCCACCTCCGAGTTGCAGCCCCATGGGCCCCAAAACTGCTCCACTTCATCGTCGAAATTTGTTTCCTCGGGAAACCAGCGCTCTCCCTGGGCTTTGATCGGCAGCGGCAGTTCCTCCCCTCCCGCAGAAGCCAGCGGCTGACGTCGAGTGCATAGAGAACGAATCTTTATTCATTTTGTATGCACCTCCGTCTGCGCACTGTCTTAAACAGCTATCGCTGTTGTTGCGGCTTGATCCATCATTGTGGTTTATTATACTACTTCTGCGTAATTTTATGCAAGGGCTTTTGCCATTTTTCTTGTTAAAGGTCCGTAAAAAGGAAAACACCCCGGGTTTTGCACCGGGACAACGCCGCCTGGCCTCCGCAACCATGATCCCCGCCCTGGGCTGCAGGTAAAAAAGACAGAGACGCGGAACTGTGAAACAGACTCGTTTGGATGGCC
>PUOC01000015.1 GCA_003551965.1 Clostridiales bacterium
ACGCTGCCGCCACCCTCTATACAATCGATCACCGGTGACGAACCCGCCGCCTACACCGGTACTGACAGTGTAGTAAACCATCTCTGAAGCACCGGCGCCGGCACCGAATCGGTATTCGCCCCAGGCCCCGACATTACCGTCATTGTCCATTACCGCTCGGACCCCGATCTGGTTGCCCAACCATTGACTTAGGTGAAAGTGCTCCCAGCCAGGAGCATGCATGGAACGGATCACCGACTGCTGGCCGAAATCTACGGGTCCACCGAAGCCGATTCCCAAAGCCGCCGGTTTCTCACCATGCTGGGATGCTATCCGGCGCGCTTCTTCGGCAATACGTGGCAGGAGCCAGCTTGCTCCCTGTTCCCTGTCCGTGGCCTGACGGCAGTGGTCGAGAATATTCCCCTCCTCATCCACAAGCGCCATCCGGTACTGGGTTCCGCCAATATCAACGGCCAATACATGCATGATGCGTTCTCTCCTATCTGCTGGGTTTCTGCTCGGTTTCCATCCTACTAGAACTGCGCACAATACGACACCTCAAAATTCCCTTTGCAAGCACGGGTTCCCTGCTGCGTCAGAGGATTTTCCCATACAAGGCGGGCAGAGTAAACTAATTCAATGGCCGCCATAGGACAAAATTAGACAAGCATTCGCAGGATTAGCTGCCTAGAGGGCGAATAGACAATCCAGCCATAAGCATCCGTCGGAAAGGAACCTGCGGTCATGATCAATAGGATAGGACAGCATCCACTGGTGAATACGTTGAAGCATCTCCGGGCAAACCAGAAAGTGTGCGTGTTCACTGAACCCCTGTGGGGCATACCCTTCAATCTATTTTCGCCTTACGCTGCTCTCTACATGGCTGCATTGGGCTTGGAAGATTCGGCCATCGGCATTGTAGCCAGTATCAACATGGGCTTCCAAATCGTCTTTGCATTGCTCAGCGGCATAATCACAGACAAGCTGGGACGGAAACGAACCACTTTCATCTTCGACACCCTTTCTTGGAGCATACCCTGCCTGATCTGGGCTCTGTCCCAGAGTTTCGCTTACTTCGCGGTTGCTGCCGCCGTCAATGGAATGGCCAGAATTACGATGAACTCATGGAACTTAGTTTTAGTCGAAGATTGTGAAGAAGAACAGCTCGTGCATGTGTGGGCATGGATACATATGGCCGGGTTCTTGGCCGCCTTTTTTGCCCCTCTGGCGGGACTCCTGATCCGTTTTTACGGCTTGGTACCAACGGTACGGGGCCTCTACGTCTTTGGGTTTATTTTCATGACCATCAAGTTTTTGGTTTTCAACCACTTCGCCGTTGAGACGAAACAGGGGCAAGTCCGCATGCAAGAGACCCAGCGTGAAACGCTGTCGTCGATGTTTCGGCAGTACAAAGGCGTCATGGGAGCGGTCCTCAAGAGCCCTAAAACGCTGTTGGCCCTGGGATTGATGATGGTGATGACCATTACTGTCATGATCAATCTCAACTTCTGGCCACTGCTGGTTACATCGCGCCTGGACATTCCCGTAGAATGGATAGGCATCTTTCCCTTTGTCCGTTCCGCCGTGATGCTGGCTTTTTATTTCACCCTAACCCCCCGCCTGCACGTTAATCGTTTTCGAAATCCGATGCTGTGGGGTTTTGGCTTATTCTCGTGCAGTCAGCTGCTTGTGATCACAGCACCGATCGAAGGAATGGCTGTTGTTCTAGTAAGTGTGCTTCTAGAAGCAGTCAGCCTATCGCTGCTTGATCCCCTGATCTCTTCAATCATTGTGATTGCCGTGGACTTCAGAGAACGGGCCCGCATCATGGCGCTGATACACACCGCTGTGCTTGTATGCACGTCACCATTTGGCTGGTTGGCCGGCAGTCTATCCGAGGTACACCGCACTCTGCCTTTCATGGTCAACATCGGACTATTTGCCCTAGGCATTGTGCTCACTCTCGTGCTGGACCTGCAGCGCCAAAAGAAGCCGGCCGTGACTATGCCCTAGCAATATGCCATTGCCTTCACCCTGCAGAGCTGCGATGACAGTGCCCTGCAGGATCGGCCGCGAAACCGTCAATGGCTGCCGCGGCCCGAATCATAAAGTTGCCGTCGAAAGGCGTCAACGAACCAGGAAAAGGAGTCCGAACCAGCATACGGGGACGGTTCTGTACAGCGATAATCAATCGGCGCACTGGGGAATGGATCATCAAGGTAGCGCGGAAAAAGATGTACATGGAGATGGGGAACGGTATTGCCGTGGATCTCATAGTTAATTTTCACGGCGCCAGTGACCAGATGCAGAGCCCTCGCCGCCTGCTGCACATCTCCCATGAAAGCAGCCACATCGGCACTGGACAGATCATAAAGGTGCACAGAATGCACTTTGCTGAGCACGTGGCTTTTGCCGAAAAGCGTCCCCTGCGCCTGTTCACCGGCCTCGACCCAGGAGTGCCGCAGCTCGGCTACGGTCACAATATCCGACGGCCCTTGCTGCCCCCGGCAGACAGGGCAGCATTCGGGGCGGCTCCACTGCTCATATCGGTCACAGCGGTAGTGAAAACTCTGCCCCGCTTTTTGCTGTTCGACCATTCGGGTCAGCACCATCTTCGCGCCTCCTTCCACTACCGCTTTGGTAAAATACTGGGATATCCACTGCCGAGTCGCCGACGAAACCCGCAGCTCTGCCGGCCCAGCAGCCAGACAAACCTCACGAGGACCATCTAGCTGGCGCAGAGCAGTGGTGAGGAGGCGTTTGGCTGCATCATGTCCCTCCGGTGTCGGCGCTGCCCAAAGCCGGCAGATCGCACTGCTTTCCCGGCGGTATGAGCATAGTCCATACATCATCCCTGTCCTGCGGCTTAGGGCGCAGATGCTTTCTTGATCTGCCCGACCCAGCGGCCGGCTAGGCGAGATATCCAGACTTCTCGCCAAACGGTTCAAACCTCCATCATGGTTTTGGTCCCAAAAACAGATCAGCACAGCACCGACCCCTTCTCTGGCAGGTATGTCCATCGGCATGTGCCACATAGATTCCCTCTGTCCGTGGCAAAAACCTTCCAAAAGCCACAAGCACCTTTTGTCTGCTCTGACACCATCGGTGTTCTCTCTGGCGATGATCCCCGAACTACCCGCTGGGGAGACCTGAAGTGGCAATGTTCAGCCGGACCGGCGCGGGCGTCAATTGCAAACGATGGCTCGATTTGGTTCAAGTATGCACCATCCGATTCCTCCGAAACATCAAAGACGGCTCTTCTGCCGATTAGTTTGCAGAAGAGCCGTCTTTTTGTCTGTTCCCTTTCCGGCCATATTGACACCGCTATCAGGACAGCTAACCGGTCAGTTCCCGGTAGTGTTTGAAGGTACGAACCTCGTCAGCCTTGGCCTGTTGCAACGTCTTGTTCAGACGCCGCAGAACCCGATCGGCCGGTTCTTCCTTGTACGACGTGTATAAGGCCATGGCCACGGGAATGTTGATGGTCTGCCGTTCTACGGTAAATGGCGAGGCGGCCAGCGCATCCTGAATTCCCTGGGCGACGGCATTGGCTTCTTCTTGACTGCGTGACGGCAGCAGAATTAACAGATCCCCCGTCCGGCTCAGTCCCACCAGATCGCTCTGCCCCACCGCCTGATAGACGGTCTGGGCCGCATGGCGCAGCACTCGATCGCCGATACTATAGTTGAACTGGCGATTGACTTCATGGAACCGGCGTATATCCAGAGCAATGACCGAGCAATTTCCAATCATGGATTCCAGCCGCTTTTCCATGAAATTGTGATTGTAAAGCCCCGTACTCAAGTCATAGGTGGAAAAATCGTGTTGGGGAAGTTCCCAGATTTCTTCATTGTATTGGGCAATGGTGCGATCACTGGAAAATACCCCTGCCTGAGCAATGTTCGTTAGTGCCTGCCTCCACCAATCAGTACCTTCCCGGTAGGCCTTGTCTACCTTCTCTTGGGTTTCACAGTACGCGGCAAAATCTTTGAGAACGAAGTAGGGATCTGCCATACCCCCTCGCCCATGCACTAGGGAGTCGTACAGTTCGCGGAACATATCCCGGTTCTTCGGGGTATAGGTCCCGTCAATCAACTGCTGCAGTACTTTTTGCAAACCTTCGTGCTCCTCAATCACCGCCCGCTGATCATAACCTCCAGCCTGGTAATAACGGCTGGTTTCCTCCGCCGTTAGGCCAAAGATGAAGATGTTGTCCTCGCCCACGGCGTCACGGATTTCCACATTGGCACCATCCAGGGTACCAACCGTCAGGGCTCCGTTGAGCATAAACTTCATGTTGCCTGTGCCCGACGCTTCCTTGCCGGCGGTGGAAATTTGTTCACTGACGTCCGCCGCAGGAATAATCTTCTCTGCTAGTGATACGCGGTAATCCTCAAGGAAAACCACTTTCAGTTTGCCTTTGATCGATGGATCGGCGTTGATTTTCCGGCCGACAGCATGAATCAATTTGATGATCAGTTTGGCGATTCGATAGCCTGGAGCGGCCTTTGCACCAAAAATGAATGTCCGGGGGTGCATGGGTTTGTCGGGATTATCACGGAGTTGATTGTACAAGTGCATGACATGCATAATGTTCATCAGCTGCCGTTTATATTCGTGAAGACGTTTGACCTGGACATCAAAAATGGAATGGGGATCCACATCGATGCCATTGTGCTCCTTGATATATGCCGCCAGATTTCTTTTGTTTTGCAGACGAATCTCCTGCAGCCGCTTCTGCACCCGCGGGTTGTCGGCCTGCTTTTGGAATCTCTGCAACCGCTCGTGGTGCAGGATCCATCCGCTCCCAGCCTCTTCGGAGATCAGGTGGGCCAATTCGGGGTTGGCCTTCAGCAGAAAGCGACGGAAGGAAACGCCATTGGTAATACCGCGGATCTTGTTGGGATAGAACTCGTGGAATTCCCGAAATACTTGGTTCTTCAAAATCTCGGCGTGCAGCTGCGCAACTCCATTGACCGAGTAAGAACCGACAATAGCCAAATGGGCCATGCGTATTTGATCATCACCGATGATTGCCATGCGGGCGATACGATCCCACTGGCCCGGGTAAGCTTCCCACAGCTCTTGGCAGAACCGTTCATTGATGGCATCAATGATGTCGTATATCCGCGGCAGCAGCTCCTGCACCAAAGAACACGGCCAGCGCTCGAGAGCTTCCTCCAAGATTGTATGGTTGGTATAGGCAAATACCTGCACCGCGATATCCCAAGCGCTATCCCAATCCAGATCTTCCTCATCCAGAAGGATCCGCATCAGTTCCGGAATGGCCAATGCTGGATGGGTGTCGTTGATGTGCACGACAACATATTCCGGAAGTTGTTGAATGGGTTTGTTAAAGCGGCGAAACTTCCGCACCATACCTTGGATGCTCGCAGACACAAAGAAATACTGCTGTTTAAGACGCAGCTCTTTACCCTGAAGATGCTGGTCTTCAGGGTAGAGCACCTTAGATATGACCTCGGCGGCTTCCCGCTGTTCTACGGCACTGAGATAGTCTCCAGCTCCAAAGCGCCCCATATCAAAGCGTTCTTCCGCTTTCGCTGCCCACAACCGCAGGGAATTGACCACCTCGGAGTGATAACCAAGGATCGGCACATCATGGGGGACGGCCAATACCTTCTGGTATCCGATATGGCGCGGCTTGAGCTTTCCGCCATCTTCGTTATACTCTACAAATCCGCCGAAACGGACTGTTTCTGTTTCTTCAGGAGCCGGAACTTCCCATACGGTGCCATGCTCCAACCAAGGGTCCGAAACCTCCACTTGAAAGCCATCAATAATCTTCTGTTTGAACAATCCATTTTCATAGCGAATGCCGCAGCCTTGGACCGTCAAGCCCATGGTCGACAACGAGTCAAGAAAACAAGCAGCCAGCCGGCCCAGGCCTCCGTTACCCAGCCCCGGGTCAGGCTCATACTCGCGCACCTCTTCTAAAGGCACGCCAAACTCTTGGCAGACATCGGAAGCCAATTCTTCAATTCCGAGGTTGACCAGGTTGTTGCCCAATGCTCTGCCCATGAGAAATTCCATGGACAGATAATAGAGCTCTTTCCCGGGCTCCTGTTCCAGCAGTTCTCGAGATGCTGCCCACCTTTCCATAAGCAGATCCCGGGTGAGCATGGCGAGAGCTTCATAGAACTGGCCCTTGGAAGCGGTATTCGGGGTGCGGCCAAACATAGTCTGCAGTTTGCCGGCCAAACGCTCCCCAAATTGCCGCTTTTCACTTTCATAGTCACGCATACATCTGTCCCCTTTATCTGTCCGCCCGACAGTCCAACGACGCAGAGGAACTGTCTTAGGCGGTTGTTCCTGTTTGCCGCGACCGCCGCTTCCGGAAATCCATCGCTAAACAGACCCAGCTAGAACGGTCGCCGAAGGGCATCGCGGCAGTCAACCGGCAGGTGCTGCCGCCCAAAGGATCACTGCGGTAACCAACGGCAAGCAGTCATCACTATCATTAGTTCAACAGTAATGTAGATTTTCCTGCAAAACTCTGGCAAGCAATTCTGGACAGGCTGTACTGCCGTTGTCTGTACAGAAGCAAACAGAGCCATCGCCCCATGCACCTGCGGCTCCAGCGTCCATTAGAGCGCCCGCCGGAATGAGGTCCATGACTGCGGCCAGGATTGCGCTAAGCACAGCGATGCCCCTTAGAAATCAAACGCAGAGAAACCAAACGACTCTAGAACCGCACCTGCAATCCCAATCCCCCACGAGTGGA
>PUOC01000320.1 GCA_003551965.1 Clostridiales bacterium
GCGGTACCACTGCTCCGGCCGGAACGGATCATGCGGCGTTGGCTTCGAAACCACTTCCACATTCTCTCCCAAGGCCCTTTGGAAGATCCAGCGGGCCCGGCGGGAGTGGTACTTCGATGTGACCAGGACAATACTGTCCCAGCCGGGCTGCTCCGCTTCCAGGTAGTCCCTGATGAACTTCGCCTCATCCCGGGTGCTGAAACTGCCGCCCGGTATGATGGTGAAGTGCTCTTCCGGGACGTCTAACTGCACCGCCACTTCTTTGTTCAGATCCACCGCACCGGCTATGGATACGTTACGGCTTTGCAGTTCATCATAGCCGGTCATGAATTCGCGCACCGCTACAATTTCCTCCGCCACACCTCCGTGATAGAGATCCACCGCTCCCAAGACGCGATCGGGCAGACTGCCCATGAGCAGAACGATCACCACGTCTTCTCCGGTGGGCGGCCCATCTTCCACCACAAGAAAGCGGCCGGCACCGAAAAGAACAACCAATACCATGACTGCAATAATCACTGCGGCTGCCAGAAGTTTTTTCACTGCTTCACCCGCTTTCCAAGGATATGCCCAGTTGCATGGGTGCCGATCTTGAAACATCCGCCCGCGAAAGCTTTGAGTCCCGCCCGCTGCCCTTTCCAGCACTGCCATTCTGTTCCTCCCCGTACTTTCCTTGGCTGGCGGCTAAGAAGCTTCCTGGGAACTCCCGCCAGCCCCCGGCAGAGCGGCCCAGTCCCTGACCGGCGATCCGCCGCCGGACATAGGGCTGACTTAGAGGCTGTCGGCAAAGCGCTGCAGCTTGGTAAAGAAGTCGTGGAAAATCTGGCCGGCGTTGACTTCCACGCATATTTCCATGGTCCGCCCTTGGCCTTGGTGTTCATAGGTCAAATCTTCTGTCAACCGAGGCGCCGCAGCCTCCACGTAGAATCCCCAGTCGGCATTGACAGCGGTCCCAATGGCCGGCGAATCTCCGTAGACCCAGTGGGTACGGGGTTTAGTACCGGTGACGCGCCATTCCTTAAACAGCGCCGTCAGATAGTCCCCGACCGCTCCCCTGCCCATGACATACCGTTCCATATCTGCTGCACTGGCCCACATCATGCGGTAGGTACCGCGCGGGTACTGGATCAGCGGCATGCCGCCTTGAAACATGACATCGCCGGCGATCCAATCATTGCCGGCATTGAACTCAGGACCGCCCGTGGGCCACCAGCCGCCCCCGATCCACTGGGTGACAGTGCGGCTTGCGATCTGCGGTTCCATTAAGTAAGCCGAGGCCATATCCGTAATGGGGCCTAGGTAGGATACATAGAGCGGTTCGGTTTCATTCTTGTCCAATGCCCGCTCAATCGTGAACTCGGCCCCCTCCGATTTCTGAGGCCTTTCGTGCCCGGCCATGGCCGCAGCCGCTCCCTTGACCACCGGGACGTGGCCCCCCATGCCCAGCATGTCCAATAGCCGCAGGATTTCCTGGTAGCTTCTTTCCATACTGTCGGCATGCCGTTTGGCTCCGTAGTGCGCTGCCACAATTCCTTCCACCTTCAGCTCCGGCGATAACAGTGCATGCACAATGGCCATTTGATCATCGATTTCGTTGCAGGCATCGGTGTTTACGATCACCCGGCGCCGGTGCTCCTCACTGGCTCTTCCCGTCAATAGCAATTTGCCAGCCTCCCTTTGCTGTCAGGGACACCGCTGCCCGCGACAGCACTGCCCTGGTGTTTTGGTTTGGATGGCATCTTCCCGGGGTTCCCCCCTGTGAAGACACACCTCGCCCAGATACCCTGCAGCGAGAATGAGAGTCGGGACCTAAACCCCCGGTTATTCTTCCATCCTTCTTTGTTCCGTCCCGTTATCCTGCCGGGCTGTTGCATCGCGGTTTGGAAGGCGCACGACGCCGAAAACGGGTACGTGAGGCGCCTAGGCTCCAACCCTGTCTGCGGCAGAAAAAAGCATGCGTGACGCACAGGCCCCGGTTCTCTGCAGAACCGGGGCCTGTGCTTGCCTTTTCTCAATCCCGTATCTTGACGATCATTTCAATTTCCACCGGCTGGTTGGCCGGCAGTACATTGGTGCCGATGGCAGAACGGGCATGCATGCCCCGTTCGCCGAACACTTCCACCATCAGGTCGGAAAACCCGTGCATGACCGCGGGCTGCCGGTGGAAGTCCGGCGTGCTGGCCACAAACCCTAAGACCTTCACAATCCGCTCCACCCGATCCAGATCACCCAAATAGTCTTTCAACGCTGCCAGCAAATTCTTGCCCACATGCCGTGCCGCTTCATAGCCCTGTTCCTCCGTCAGTTCACCGCCGATCTTGCCTTCATAGATGATGCCGCCCTCCTGCAGTTCACACCCGTGACCGGACATGAACAAAAGGTTGCCCTCCTGAATCAGTGGACGCATGGCCTTGCCCTTGCGGTCCACCGGCGGCAGTGTAATACCCATCTCTTCTAAGCGCTTTTCTGCATGTGCCATGGATACGACCTCCTATTTGTTTGCTTGTTGCTTCCAGACCGGGCCTCTTAGGCTCTGCTGATTTAGCGGGGCGGCCCGGGTACCTTCACTTCCCAATACGAAGCGGGCGCATGCTGCCAATGGGGTGCTGTCAATCCTTGGGGATCGTGCACAACCCGTCCATTGCGCACGGTCAAGAGGCAGTCCAGGGATTCGCTGCCCTCAATTTTGGCCCCGCCGCAGTCAACGTAACCGCAGGGCTGCTGCCGGCGCTGCAGCACCGCGATGTCTGCCGTTCCGCCCACGGCAATACGGCCCAGATCGGGCCGGCCGATGATCTCCGCCGGGTTCTTGGTCACCCGCTGGATCACATCAAGAAACGGCATGCCCATATTGAGGAACTTGCCCATGGTATAAAGAAGATTGCAGGCTAAGTTGTTGACGCTGCCCACGTGCAGATCCGTACTGATGGTATCCGGCCAGAAGCCCTTGTCCAAGGCGGGCTGGGCCTTTCCGAACCAAAAACTGGCAGCGCCGTGGCCCACATCGAAGCGAACACCCCGTTCCCTGGCGGACCACAACGCGGGATTGACGGAGCCATCATCTAGGACCGTGGGAAACTGGATAGCGTATACGTGGGTGTGAATATCTCCGCCCCGCAGCCGCTGCAGCAGTTCTTCATAGCTGCGCTCCGGGGGACGGGGCCATATGTCTGCCATCACGGGAAGCCCTGCCCGTTCGCCGGCTTGCAAAGCCCGCTCCACATTGCCCCAAGGCGGATGCTCATCATCCCAGGGCTGCCAAGTCCAGTAATGAGCCAGTTTCACCCCGACAATGACGTCCCGGTTGGCTTCCGCCGCGGCTGCACAGGACGCCGCATCCATCCGCTGCAGATCCTGCTCCCAATCCAGGTTCACCATGCCCGAGTTGACCACATTGAGAAAGGCCAAAGTGCGGGTCTCGGACACATCCATGACATCCCGCCGAAAGGCGTCAATGTTCTCGGAACCGGCCGAGCCGGTATCCACCATGGTAGTTATACCGTAACGAAAGCTGTGGGCATCGGCCACCAAGCTGAGGTTGAACCCCGGAAATACATGGACGTGCATGTCGATCAAACCGGGCGTCACATAACAGCCGGCGGCATCGGCCCAGGCATGGGCGGACGCCGCGGGGATGTCCTTTTCCACGGCCGCCACCTGCCCGCCGGCCACGGCCACATCTGCCGAATAGGCCTCCTTGGCGGCGGTATCAATGACTGTGCCGTTTTTGATCACGAGATCATAGATCGGTGCTGCTGCATCTTCTTGCTGGCTGTGGCTCATAATTCGGCACTGCCTCCCTTCGTTTTGTACCAGCCGGGGCCGAGGTTGAGCCGCCTTTTGGCCGCCAGAATATCGAAGTTGGCCAACACCGCACCGCGGCTGGTCTTTAGGTGATGGAGCATGGCGTCCACGGCCTGTTGTTCATCGCGCCTTTTTATGGCCTGCAATACCTGGCGGTGCTGTTCCACAACCTTATCCGGATAATCCGGCAGATCCACCGTGGAAGAGACCACCGGAGAATACTTGGTGAACATGGTCCGCACCATTTCCAGCATCTTAGGAAGGACCGAATTGCCGCTGCTGCGGGCCAGCAGCATGTGAAACTCGAAGTCCACTTCAAAGGCGGTCGGCGAATGCTTCTGCCGTTCATGCAGTTCCAAGAGCCGCTGCAGTTCACCGATTTCTTCCTCGTCGGCATGGCGAACGACACGGCGCACCATATCCGCTTCCAGCACTTCCCGCACATCCATCATGTCCTTCAATTCATCCCGCTCCAGATCCAGGAAAGGATAAAGATTGCTCTGCCCGGTCAAAACCGTGTCCACGGAAACACCGCGGTAAAAAGTGCCCCGTCCCTGCCGCACTTCCAGCACGCCCCGGTTCTCCAGCTGGCGCACGGCCTCCCGGACCGAACTGCGGCCCACGCCGAACGTGTCCGACAGTTCCTTTTCCGTCGGCAGTTTTTCACCGGTACGAATGCCCCGGCGGACAATCAGTTCCAAAATATGCTCCATGACCTGTTCCGACATGCTTTTGCGTTTGATGGTCCTGCTCAAAGATGATCACCTTCTTTCCGCGCCTTCTCTAACAGACGTTGGGCCCAGGCAACGGGCGGACCGGCCCGGCGGCCTAGAGAATCAAGGGCTTGGGAATCAGTTCGCGGCATCGCTCCACCAAGCGCCGCCGGATAGTGTCGTCCACCGCCGTGCCATGGAGGGTCAAGGCCTTCATGATCGCTCCTAATACCGGCTCTCCCTCCGGAAAGACATAGTGGATGCGGTCACCGCAGTGGTGGAGCACGGTTTTGCGGAGGCTGTCCATCAGTATCCCTTGGGTGTCTTCGCCAAGCAGGCCTCCGGTAATGATCACATCCACTTCGTCTTGGGAAGCAAAGGCACGGTTCACCGCAGCCGCCATGGCTAAGCCCAATTCTTTGCCGTTAAAGGCGAGGACCCGCCGAGCGGGAGCGTCTCCCCGTTCTGCCGCCCGAAACACCAGCGGCGCCAGGTTGGCGATGGGATAGGCGCGGCCGGAATGGTGCAGTACCGTGGAAAATTCGGCCAAGCGCTCCATGCCCAAATAGTCCGAGATCATATCATAGAGCATCGTCGGCTCGGCGCGGCCGTCATAGCCCCGCATGGCTGCGGCCAACCCTTGAATGGCAATTTCGCGCCCGCTGCTGAAATCCCCGAACTCGCGGCCGAGGCCGCCAACCTGCAGCCGCCGGCCGCCGTTGAAGGCCACGCAGTTGGAGCCGGCGGCAAAGATCACCACCACACCGGCTTCGGCTGCAGTACCCAATACCAACGACGCGATGGAGTCATTGTCCAGCGCGAAGATGCAGCCGGGATTGATGGTCTCCAGGAACCGGCGAATAATATTGCGGTCCTCTTCCGTATCCAATCCCGATACGGCATAGAAGGCAGCAGCGATGTTGGAATCGGCGACAGCAGCGCGGTGTTTGGCATCGTCCATGGCCGCAGCTATGCTCCGCTGCGCTTCCGACGTGCCGACCAACTTGTAGTTCGCGGCACCGCCGTAGCCGATACTGGCCAAGCGGCCGTCAACCGCGGCCAGGGCACACAAGGTCCGGCTGTTGCCGGCATCCACCCCGAGTACATAGTCCATTCCCGATCACACCCTCTGCAGCATTGGCTTATGTGAGCCATATGCCATCATTCTGCGGCTCCCCGCCGC
Source organism: Clostridiales bacterium (assembly GCA_003551965.1). Taxonomy (GTDB): domain Bacteria; phylum Bacillota; class Limnochordia; order Darwinibacteriales; family B1SED10-159; genus B1SED10-159. The sequence goes on from PUOC01000320.1 coordinate 5,701, forward strand.
CCCTGGGACAATACCTCGGACAGGCGCCGGATGACAATGTCCACTTCATCATCGGCCAAGGTCAGCGGATTGACATAGATCGACTCCTGGTCCAGTTCATAGGGCCCGAGTTCAATGGGAGGATCCCCATGCCGCAGCGCCCAGAGGACATCGTCGCGGCTTTTATACACGCCGGGGTCCAGCCACAGCAGGGCCCGGGGATAGGTCTGGCCTAAGCGGGCAGGATATGATCGGCGCACGTCGATGTCGTCCCGGCCCTGGAACGCTTCCACCACCCGGGCCACCCGCTCTTCATATCGCTGTTTCTCGGCATCGTGATCCAGATGCACAAAGCGCTTGACAGCGGCATAGAGTCCGACAATGTCTTCCTTGCTTATTTTCATGGAACGGCCGATGCCGTGGTTGGGACAGCTGTGGGCTGCGCACCGCCGTACGTAATCGGGATCGCCGAGAACCAGGCCGCTGTTCTGGGGCCCCCGCAGCCCCTTACCGCCGGAGAACAGCACCAGGGCTGCGCCCTGTTCTGTATATGTCCAAAGATTGCTTACCGGCGGCAGCTGGGCCGCGGCATCCACAATGACCGGGATGCCGGCCTGCTTGGCCTCGGCGGCCACGGTCGCAAAGGGCAGGGCCCCCTGTTCAAAGGACGTGCCGGCGAAATAGAAGATCGCGGCTGTCCTTTCGGAAATGGCCGCCTGCAGCTGTTCGACGCTGGTTTTGTCAAAATAGCCGATTTCCACCAACTTAGCCCCGGTGGTCCGGATGGCATGATCATAGCCATTGCGCTGGCAGCGGTGAACGATAATTTCGTTGGGCATGCCCGTGGTATCGGGAAGCTGCTCCCGCTTACCCGGATCGTCCTTGGTCATGCAGGCGGCCGCCGCTAAGGCCAAGCC
>PUOC01000188.1 GCA_003551965.1 Clostridiales bacterium
TGGCGTCGAAAGCCACTGGCTACCCCATTGCCCGGGTGGCGGCTGCGGTATCCCTGGGATTGACCTTGGCGGAACTGGGAATGGAACAGGCGCCCGCGATTGACTACGTGGTGGCCAAGATCCCCCGCTGGCCCTTTGACAAATTTACCGATGCCAACCGGACTTTGGGTACGCAGATGAAAGCCGTGGGCGAAGTGATGGCTTTGGGAAGCACATGGCAAGAAGCGCTGCAAAAGGCCGTTCGGTCGTTGGAAGGACCCAACACGCAGCTGTTCCATGGCCGGTTTCGGCAGTGGAGGACCGATGCTCTGCTGAAAAATATGAAGGAACCCGACGACCAGCGCCTCTTTACCTTGGCGGAGTATCTGCGGCGGGGCGGGTCCTGCCACACGGCCGCAGAGCAGACCGGTATGCATGCGTGGTTCATTGACCAGTTATGGCAGTTGGCCGACGCCTGCAGCCGCTGGGAGAGCCAGGGTTTGCGTCCTGCTGAAGTGCAGCAAGCCAAAGCCATGGGTTTCAGCGATGCCAGTCTGGCCTCACTGTCTGGTTTGGAAGAAGAGCATTTTCGCGCCATGCGCTGGGAATTGGGTATTCGTCCCGGGTTGCGCTGGGTTAGCGGCGGCCGCGAGCCCTACCGATTCCTGAGTTACCACAGAACCCAGACCGGGGAAGCGGCGCCGACCTCCAACCCGACCGCAGTTGTGCTCGGAAGCGGACCTATCCGCATCGGACAGGGTGTAGAGTTTGACTACTGCACCGTCCATGCATCTTGGGCCCTGCGCGCAGAGCAGTGGACATCCGTTATCGTCAACAATAATCCGGAAACGGTTTCAACGGACTCAACCACATCAGATCGACTGTATTTTGAACCGCTGACGGAAGAAGATGTATTGGAAGTCTGCTATCTTGAGCAACCCGATGGCGTTGTCACACAGTTCGGCGGACAGACAGCCATAGGCTTGGCTGAGCCGCTCAAACGGGCAGGTTATCACATCCTGGGCACTGCCTGGGAAGATACGGCTGGTATGGAAGACAGACGCCGTTTTGACGACGCCATGGAAACATTGGGTCTGAAGCGTCCGCGGGGCGTGACTGTTTCCGATGCCGAAGCGGCGCGCCAAGCGGCGGCGGCGCTGGAGTACCCAGTGGTTGTGCGTCCATCGTATGTACTCGGAGGCCAGGGTATGCAGGTCATTGCCGATGAAGGGCAGCTCTTACAGTATCTTGCGGCTTTTCACAGTGATAAAGGCTGGCCGCTGCTATTGGATCAATATCTGCCCGGCAAAGAACTGGAGGTCGATGCCGTCTGTGACGGCTATGAGGCGTTTGTCCCTGGTGTTATGGAGCATCTAGAGCGGGCGGGAGTTCATTCCGGTGATTCATCTGCGGTGTACCCAAGCCAATCTGTTTCTGCAGAGCTGCTGCAGGAAATACGCCGCTGCACCACAACCATTGCCCGGCATTTCAATGTGCGAGGGTTGCTGAACATTCAATTCGTGGCTTTTCAAGATAGTCTTTATGTTCTGGAAGTGAATCCGCGTTCGTCGCGGACAATTCCCTTTCTGAGCAAAGCGAGCGGACTGCCGATGGCAGCCCTTGCTGCCAAAGCTGTATTAGGCCGTCCCGTGTCGGAACTGCTTTCCGGCCTGCGTTGGCAATTCAACGAGCCTGCCCAAGTATCTGTGAAGATGCCAGTGTTCTCCTTTGCCAAGCTAGAGGAGCTTGATACCACCCTTGGCCCGGAGATGAAAAGCACCGGTGAAGCCATGGGAATGGGGCCTACATTGAACAAGGCTTTGTACAAAGGATTTTCAGCCATCGGTATTGAATCGCAGTCGATCGGCCGTGTGCTCTTGACGGTTGCCGACCGTGACAAGGAACAGCTGCCTGCGTTAGCCCGTATTCTGCGGCAGTTGGATTGTCATTTGACAGCTACCCAAGGTACTGCATCGTATCTTGAACAGCACGGCATTCCTTGCTCTGTTGTGGAGAAGCTGCACGTCGGGCCGACCATTTTGGAACTGCTGGCCAGTCAGAATGTCGACCTCGTTATCAACACGTTTACGCTGGGCAAACAGAAACAGCGGGACGGATTTCGAATGCGCCGGACGGCGGCGGAACGGGGCATACCCTGCTTTACAAACCTAGAAACAGCCTGGGCATTTCTGGACGTGCTTCTCGATCGGGATCTAGGTCTCCAAAGCCTGCAAAAGGAGGCTGTCCAATGGAATTAAAGGTGTTGTCCAAAAACGAGGTGGCGACCGGTGTGTGGGAAATGACGTTGGGCGGCGACTTCTCCTACGAAACAGTGCAGCCCGGCCAGTTCATCCATGTGCAGGTGGGAGACGGAATTACCCATGTCCTGCGTAGGCCCATCAGCATTGCGGACGTATCGGTCTCTGCCGGAAACCTGACTATCCTGTTCCGCATGGCAGGCCGCGGCACCCGTTGGTTGAGCCAAGCACGGATCGGGGATAATCTATCGGTGATGGGGCCATTGGGCCGGGGATTTCCCATGACACAGGCAAAGACCGCACTGCTTGTGGGCGGCGGCATAGGAATTCCGCCACTGTATCTCCTGGCACGGCGGTTGGCAGAACAAGGCAAAGCTGTCACGACGCTGCTTGGCTGGGCATCGGCGGAGGACCGCTTTTGGCTTCCGGCCTTTGAGCGGTTAGGTCATGTGGAGATATCTACCGAAGACGGAAGCCTAGGGATGCGCGGAACGGCAGTGGATGCCCTGGCTGTCTTAGAAAATCTTCCTGACACCATCTATGCCTGCGGTCCGCGGCCGATGCTGGCCGCGCTCAAGCGCTGGGCATTGCGACATGGAAAGCGAGGCTGGTTTTCCATGGAAGAACGCATGGCGTGCGGCGTCGGTGCATGCGGCGGCTGCGTTTGCAGGACTGAGGGCGGTATGGAGACAGTGTGCAGTGATGGCCCGGTGTTTGCTCTGGATGAGGTGATGTTGTGAGGGCGGCGAATCTTGCAGTCCAGTGTGCTGGCGTTCCCATGCGAAACCCGGTTATGCCGGCGTCGGGATGCTTTGGCTGGGGCCGCGAATACAGTCGGTATTATCCCCTGCGGACTTTGGGGTCCGTGGTGGCCAAAGCTGTGACCAAAGAGGCGAGACCCGGGAATGACACCCCGAGGATTGCCGAGACCCCGGGAGGAATGCTCAACGCCATTGGCTTGGCCAATCCGGGTTTGGAGAGGGTTCTGGCCGACGAACTGCCGTGGCTAGCGGGCCAGGATGTGCCGGTGTGGGTCAATGTGGCGGGGTCCGACGAGGAGGAGTACTGCATGGTGGCCGCGGCCATTGATGCCTCGGGTATGGCGGATGTACTGGAATTGAATGTCTCCTGCCCTAACGTGAAGCGGGGAGGATTGGCGTTTGGAACCGAGCCGTCGATCTTGAAGGGTTTAGTGACGGCCGTGCGGCGGGTTACCGATTTGCCTCTGTTTGTGAAACTGACCCCGAATGTCACGGACGCGGGCGTTCTGGCCGAAGCAGCCGTTGCGGCCGGGGCCGATGGACTGACGGCAATGAATACACTGCGGGGCATGGCCATTGATTTGGACCGGCGCTGTCCGGTCTTGGCTAATGGTCAGGGCGGACTGTCCGGTCCGGCCGTTAAGCCGGTGGCTCTGGCCATGGTCTATCAGTTGGCCCGCACCGTTGATGTACCGATTATCGGGTGCGGTGGCATACAATCGGGAACGGATGCCGTTGAGTTCATCATGGCCGGCGCCGATGCTGTTCAGGTTGGAACGGCCAATTTCACGGATCCGTATGCCATGCCGAGGATCATTGCAGAAATGCAGACATGGATGGAGCGCAGCGGAGCAGCATCCATAGCAGAGATTAAGGGGGCAGTGCATTGACAGGCAGAGCGCAGCTTATCGTAGCGTTGGACGTTCCGGACCAGGAGCGGGCTCTCCAACTGGTGGACAGCTTAGGACCGGATTTGGACTATGTGAAAATCGGAATGCAGTTGTTTTATGCTGCAGGACCAGGGGTGGTGGAGACGATGCTGTCCCGCGGCTTACAGGTGTTTCTTGATCTGAAACTCCATGACATCCCCAACACCGTTTACCATGCCGTCGCAGGACTTTCTGGTTTGGGCGTTGAGATGTTGAACGTCCACTGTGCCGGAGGGTCGGATATGCTGGAAGCGGCGGCTTCAGCAGCGGACGGGCGCACGAAGGTAATCGGGGTTACCCAGCTGACCAGCATAGACCAGTTGGCATTAAATGAGGAACTCCTGGTTCACGGCTCGCTGCAGGATTGCGTCATCCATTACGGCCGATTGGCCCAAAGGGCTGGTCTGCAAGGGGTGGTATGTTCTCCCCAAGAGAGCGCGATGATAAAACGAGAGTTTGGCCCCGAGTTTGCCGCAGTAACCCCCGGTGTGCGCTTTGACGAGGATGACAGAGGTGATCAGAAGAGGGTGGCAACGCCGGCCCGCGCGGTGGAGTGGGGAAGCGACTACCTTGTCATGGGACGCCCGATTACCCAGGCGGTCTCACCCAGTCGTGCCTTACAGCGGGCAAAACGTTCCATGGAGGTGCAGCAATGAATGACAGCTGGGTCCTAGATGAACTGAAACGACGCAATATTCTGCAGAGTGGACACTTTCGCCTTACATCGGGAAAGCACAGCAGTGGTTACATGCAGTGTGCCGGCGTGTTCAAAGATCCGCAGTTTGCCGCCGCTGTGGTGAAGACGCTGGTTCAGCACTTGGATTACGAAGTGGACAAAGTAATCTCGCCAGCCATCGGCGGGGTACTGATGGGATACGAAACGGCTCGGCACCTGCAAGTTGAGAACATTTTTGCCGAGCGCGCTGAGGGAGAAATGGCCCTTCGCAGAGGCTTTTCATTAAGTCCGGGTGAACGGGTGCTGGTAGTGGAGGATGTGGTGACCACAGGCGGTTCTGTAAAGGAAGTCCTGGGTCTCGTCGAAGCTTCCGGGGCGAAGGCGGCGGCTGTTGCGGTGCTGGTGGATCGAAGTGCCGGCAAGGCCGATTTTGGTGTGCCGTTTCACTGGCTTGTGCAGGTGGACCTTCCTACCTACGAGCCTGAGCAATGCCCGCTCTGCCAGCAGGGAATGGCCATTGACAAACCGGGCAGCCGTTGAAAAAGGCCAGCCGCGGGCTGGCCTCACCTACTGTGACGGTTGTACTAGTGACATTCACATCCTGCGTGACCGCCGCAGCAGGCCCCGCCTACGTTCTGGGGACAAGCAGGTTCTGCATTTCGTGACATGATAAACCCGGCAGGGCGGTACACGTGACGGGTGTTAACGCTGCCGCACTGAGGGCATTCTATGGCTGTATCCGACTCTTTGGCAGCGATACTCATTTTGACTTCGAAACCGTTGCCGCATTGGCTGCAGCCAAAGTCATATGCTGGCATGACCATAACCTCCTGGATTTTCTGAGATGCATTCTTTAAAGCGCTGTATATCCGGCCCGTAACAGGCCGCAACTAGCGGCAGCCCATGTGGATGTACTGCTCAATACATTACATACGACTTAAGTCAGCTTTTTCCTGCTGGAACCAGGGATATTTCGCGTCACTGCGGCCCGCGGGCAAAACCCAGGGATATTCTGGAGGATTATGCTGCGCGAAGGCGAAACAACCAGATATATACTGGCTCTGCCCTTAGAAGATGGCGGCGTTTGGTGATAGCACGCCGAGTGACAGCGCCGGTCGATAGGACAGGATGTGATCTGTGTTGTGGGATGGTTATTTTCCGCTGCCCCCGGACTACCTGGAGCTTTGGCATAGACGTGGGACGTTTTCCCTGTGTATTGTGGGCAAAGATCCTTACCCGACCAATCCAGTGGGCATCCCTTTCTGCAAGGAAACTTGGAAGGAGCTGGATTACCGAACCAGCGGCACATACGTGCTTCGGTCCCTTGGTATGTACCGCAAGACGCCGGCTCCACGGGACGCGTTCATGCAGTTAGCCCAGGAAGGAGTCGGCTTTTTGAATGCCACATATTGGTTTCTGGGGCGCTCGTTTGCCAAACGCCATCACCAATCGTTGGTGGCGGCGGATTTGGCGGTGAATCTACCGCTCATGGCCAAGAGCACCAAGGTTCTGCTGTGCGGCGAGGCCGGCAAGCTGGAGTGGCTGCTTTCCGGGGCTGCGCTGGACCAAAGTATGCTGGGCCAGCTGGAGGCGGTGCTCGCTCGAGCCGCAAAGGTTCCGCATCCGGATGTGCGCAATCGATACCATCGGCATCGAGCTGGGCAGTGGTCTGCATACTGGGATGACAATGCATTGACGAACTATAGGGACGGGTCCTGTTAAGGGCTGTTTGTGGCGGTTTGGAAAGGACGATCTCTGTGATCCTATCGGGGAAAGAAATCCAGCGCAGGCTGGGAACAGACATTGACATCGATCAGTTTGACGAAGTCCAACTCAACCCAAACAGTTACAATTTGCGGCTGCACAACCAGCTGATGGTCTATGCTGATGATGTGTTGGATATGAAA
>PUOC01000192.1 GCA_003551965.1 Clostridiales bacterium
GCCAGCAAAGCGGCGGCGATGACAGCGGCAATGGACAGGGAAAGCTTCATCAGCCGTCGCGCATCGCCATCCTCCGCGGGGAGGACTAAGGCGCTGGCATAGCCCATGGTGGCCATGGGGTTGAGAATGCTGGCCATGGAGAGGAATACACCGAGGGCCCCGAAGTGTTCCGGGCCGTAGAGCCGGGCGATGGCCGGTGAAAAGAGAACTGTAATCGCCTGTGCAGCCGCCGCACCGGAGGCTACGGTCATCACATTGCGGAAAAATTTACCCTTGAGCAGCCGGCGCAATCCGAACAGGATACGGCGGCCGCGGTCTTTGCTGCTGTTGACGAAATCCTGATTCATAGTTGGTTAACTCCTACATGGAATGGGTGGCTTACATCCTATGATTCCATAGTCCGGGGGATCCTTCCTGCCGGCGTCGGGATTCGCAAGCCCCTGACATTGCTGCACAGTTCCCGGTACAACCTAACAAGCCGTGTAGAAAAACAACCATAACACGGAGAAGGAATTCGGGCCTCCTTGGGGAAATACGTCGCTAAGAGCATAGAGGATGGCACAGACGGTGGTACAGCGGCCATTTCCGGGACTGTAGTTTCAGAAAAAATGTCAAAATATTCCAAATTTAGGACCCGAAGGGATCCCATGGGAGGCAGAACCATGAACCGATGCCGGATAGCAGCGTGGATGTGTTCTAAAGCTAGGTGGTGGTGCGTCCTTCTCCTGCTGTTTGCCGGGCTGTCTGCGGCGGCCGCGGCCGAAAGCGGCGCGGCTTTTGTTGAAAGTGTGGAAGGAATAGGTGCAGCGCAGGTCGGCACCTATCCTAACCAAGAACTGGCACGGTTGGACCGGGATGGTGCGCTTACACCCCGCCATTTGGAGGCGGCGGACGCTCTGCCTGACTGGGTCTATGCGTTGCTGGAAGGCATGGGTGCCGAAGGGTTCGATGCCTGGGACTACACCGAGGCACGCATGGCCGTGGTGCTGATGGAAACGGAATCCGCCCTGTCGCAGACCAAGGGGGGTATCACAGAACTGCGGCACCTCAGCGACGCGGTGCCAGAGGAGCTTCTTGACAGCTACGCCCAAACCATTGAGGCCTGGGATCGAACCGAACGTCTCTTGGATGATCTGGAACGCCTGCTTCGCTATATGGAATCCAAAGACTTCGTGCAGTGGCAGGCATTGGATGCCGGCCATCGATTGCGCGAGGGTGATGTGATCCTGGCCGGTGAGGATACGGAGATTATTGTCCGCTATGATCTAGGCGCCGTGGCCCGGGTGCGGGCCGGCGGTACCGTTTCCGTGTGGCGGCCCGCCGTGGAGCAGCCCTCTTTGACTGCAGTTACGACGCGCCTGTGGCAGGGTATTCTGCATTTCTACTGTCCGCCGGGCTCTGCGGCTGAAAGCCGTTTCGAGGTGGAGACGAGTATGGTCAGTACCGGCATACGGGGCACCGAATGGGAAATGGAACACGATCGCGGCCGCACTGCTGTCCGCGTTCTCAGCGGTCAAGTGGCCGCAACGGATTTGCGTACCGGCGGGACCACGCTGCTTCATGCCGGCCAGCATGCCGCCTTTGGCAGGGGAGACGGTGCCGCCGCCGCTGGGCTGCCGGACCACTGGATCACCGAGGCAGCGGGGCCCTACGTGACCTGGACCATACCGCCGGAGTGGAGCAAAATCCCCGGTGTCCACTCCATTGCCGTGGTGGAGGATGCCGAGACCGCCGAGGGCCTGGAAGCGGCCGTAGGTTGGCTGGACTGGTACGAAGTGACCAATATCTTGGACGATCCTGCCTTTGTCCGGAAGGAATCGTCCTTTGCGGGCAGAGATGCCTACCGCATTGTGGATCCGCCCGGCACACCACCGGGCCTTCACGGCGACATATACATCGTCCGTGACCGGACGCCGGAGAATGAAATGCTTGCCGTGGCCGCCGTCTGGGATTCACCGGACATGCAGGCCGTAGTCCAGCAAATTCTGGCCTCCGTGGTCATTGCCTTGCCGGAGAATGGGGCGGCGGTACCTGGCCATGAAGCTGCAGAACCGCCGGTTTCCCCTTCCTTGACCGCCGCAGAGGCGTTAGACGCCATAGACATGCAGATCAGCAGACTGGTGGTGCAGGCGGAGCAGGAATGGTCGGCCCATCCCGATTTCGCACAGGCACTGCACTCCTTTCGGATCCAGTTGTTGCCGGCCCTGCGCAGCATCACAGAGCATTGGCGTCCTGCATATGTGGAGATGCTGGCGGACCTGGTGGCGGCAGCGGAAGCGCAGCTCCTGGCCCATCCCACGTATATCGAAGAATTGAAACAGGTGTTGGCGGCGTTGAAGCGGGTGGCCGGGCGCATCGCCGCCGGTGAAGGCGAAAACGCGCAGCCATAGGGAACACTGCCAGACAGTGTGCCCCTGGGAAACGGTGGGTGATCGCATTGGCCCGGAACCGGGGAAGCATGGGCAAGACGAGCTTTTCACACAGCCATGGGCCCTGCCCGTTCGCGGGCGGCCAAGGGCGGCAGTAACAGTGGGATCCGGACATGGATCGACGGAGGAGGAATTGCCATGGGGCGTAGTGTTGTTCTGTGTTTGCTGTCGTTCTTGATCGTTGTGTGCTGGTACAGTTTCGTTTTGGGGCAGCCGGTGGATCCGCAGCCCTTGCCCTTGGATGCAGTGGCCGAAGGGCAGCTCGGCCCGGACAGCCCTGTGCGATGGTATGCGATCACCCTGGATGAGCCGGGTGCATTGTCCGTGCGGGCCGAAACCAAAGCCAATCTGGCCATAGGCCTGCGGCTCTTTGATGGCAATGGCACTACCGTACTGCAGGCGGATACAGGCGGCACCACGTCGGTCCGCATAGTGGGCCACGCCCATCTGAATCCCGGCAGCTACTTCGTTTCACTCCAGCAAGCCAGCGGCAGCGGCGGGTACACCGTACGCGCCGATTACGAGCAACGATCCCGGCCCGGAGATGCCGCGCCCGGCAACAGCAGCACCCACGGACACCGGCTGGACGCTGCCCAGTCCGGCAGCGGCCTCTTGGGATTTTATCATAACGGCCGCACGGACACGGACACCTGGTTCGCTGTGACCATGGAAGAAGCGGGACTGCTGCGGGTGGAGATCACCGCCGACGAGACCCTGGCCATTGCGGCCCAGCTCTTTGACCAGAACGGCACCACATCTTTGCACAACAATGCGTCTGGGACCACCTCGACGCGGATTGTAGAACATCCCAATCTCAACCCGGGCACCTACTATATCCACGTCCGGCGCACCGCTGGCTATGGCCGCTACTGGGCTGAACCCTTTGCTGCCATCCGTTCGGCGGCCGCTGACGTTCCACCGGGGAATTCCCGTGAAGAGGCGTATGCGGTGTCATTGTCGGAAGAGCGGGCGGGGCTGCTGGGTTTCTACGGCGGCGGGCGTACCGAGACGGAAGCATGGTTTGAGGTCCGTGTTAACGAACCCGGACATTTAAAGGTCGTTGTCGAGGCGGAGGAAAACCTCAGCATTGCGGCCCAGCTCTTTGACACCAACCGCACCACGTCTCTGCATAACAATGCTTCCGGTACCGCATCGGAGCGGACCGTAGAGCACCAGCACCTTAATCCCGGGACCTATGTCATCCATGTGCGGCGCACCAGCGGCTTCGGACGCTATCGTGTGTCCGCTGCTCTGGACAGTGCCTCCCGGCCCGGAGATGTGCAGCCGGATAACAGCCGCGAAACGGCTTACGGGCTGGAATGGGGTGTATCAACCGGGGGACTGCTGGGGTTTTTCAGCGGTGGGCGCACCGGGGCGTCCGCTTGGTTCCAGGTGGATGTCACAGAACCCGGCGCACTGCAGATCCATGCCGAGGCAGACGACACCCTCCAGATTGCAGCCCAGTTGTTTGACAGCAACGGAACAACATCACTCCAGAACGACAGCTCCGGAAGCCAATCGGTGCGTGCCGTCGGCCAGGCCAATTTGAACCCGGGAACGTACTATATCCAAATACGCCGAACGGACGGATTCGGACGCTACGCCATCGAACCGAGCCTTTCGAAGGCCGCTGCCGCCATGGACCGCAGCCCCGGCAACAGCCTCGATACGGCCCATCCGCTGCAGATCTTGCAGCAGAGCACAGGCCTTTTGGGATTCTATGCCGGAGGGCAGACCGATACCGATGTCTGGTACAGCCTTGAAACCCCAGAGCCCGGAGCCATCCGGGTTGCGGTGGAGGCCGACGAGACCCTGGCCATCGCAACCCAGCTGTTTGACCAAAACGGCACCACATCGCTGCACAGCGATGCTTCCGGAACCGCTTCCAGCCGGGAGTTACACTATGTTAATCTCAACCCCGGCAGCTATTGGGTACAGATCCGCCGATCCAGCGGCTACGGGCGTTATACTGTCCAAGCGGCGTTTTTGCGGCCGGCTGGGGACAGCGTTCGACCGCCGGCACCGGACTTCCAAGGCGCTCCTGCACTGCTGCCTGGGGACAAGGCGGCGGGCCGGCTAGGTTTCCACGGCGGCGGTGACACAGACATGCGCAGTTGGTATAGGGTTCCGGTGGCGGAGGACGGGCCGCTGCTCATACACACCACCGCCGAAGACACACTGCGCCTGGCCGGCCGTCTGCACTTGGACGGCCGCCAACTGGCCTCCGATGCATCCGGCACCCGCTCGTGGCGATGGGTGCAGGTGGAGGAAGCCGCTGCGGGAGACTATGGCTGGGAGCTGACGCGGGCGTCGGGCCATGGAGCCTACTCGGTCGCTGTGAGCCGGGAATCTTCCGGATTTCTTATGAACCCCGCGTCCTTTGACTTCGGATCCGTGGAGGTCGGTACGGCATCCGCGGCCATGCACTTCGCCTTGGTGAACTTGGGTTTCACCGACCAGACGGGCATGACGGTACAGCTTGTGGGTGATGACGCCGGAGAGTTTCCACTGCTGCAGGACGACATTTCCGAGACCACGATTGCATCCCGGGGTGCTCACACCGTGGAGGTGCAGTTCCAGCCCACCTGCGGGGGACATAAACAAGCTGCATTGTTGATCCAAACAGCCCAGGAAACGCTGACGGTGCCGCTGGCGGGAACCGGGTATTCCGGTGTCGGTGATCCTATCCTGGAGACAGTCGGGGCCGCAGAGGCGGCGAACGAGGGCGTGCCCGAGGCCGAAACTATCGTCCTTCCCGCAGAGGACCCAGTGACTGATGAAGAGCCCGTTTCCACGGAAGAGGCACCGGTCAGGGAAACAGATGCCGATCTGTCCGTGATGCCTCGACAGCACAGCTTTGGCACTGCGGCAGTGGGGGAAACTTCGGAGAGCATTACAGTGCTGCTGATCAATGCCCGCCCTGCTCCGATCACGGTCTGGGAACTGCAGTGGCGCGGCTTGGACGGCAGCAGTTTTGCATTGACGGGACCGGAAATCTATGAGAGCGATCTCCCGGCCAACAGCTCTCTGCCCATCCCGATCGCGTTTGCTCCCCAACGAACCGGCGTCCAGTGGGCGTTATTGGAGATTTATACAGACTCCGGCGTTCTGCACGTTCCGGTGCAGGGTATAGGCGAGTAGGGAGCGGCACAGGGCTGTGCTGCCGGTCGTTTGTGGCCGCGGCCTAGACGGCTTCTGCAGACAGGCGTTCATCGCCGAAAAAACGGCCCTGCCATCCCTTGAGGAAAGCAGGGCCGTGTTTCGCTGTGCCGCCGCGTACATGACGGTTGTCAGTGGCGAGGAGCCAGTTTGGAAATGGGAAGCCCTGCTTTGGCCAAGCTTCCGTAGAGCCCTAAGGTCAGAACGGAATCCACGCCATGGTGGAGGACAGTGCCGATTCCCACCACAACCAGTGCCTGGTACAGCGAATAGCCCAGGGGCAGAACCACTACGCTTTCACCTATGGCATGAATGGGCATCACCAGCGCCAGCACCTGCCACGGCAGATAGCCCCGCCGATAGAGCAGCGCACCGGCTACGCCGAAAACAATGTGGATCGATGCTCTGGCAGCGATCACAGGGCCTAATGTGATCAAAAAGCCCAGTGTCGATCCAAGTCCCACCAGCGCCGCTACCCAAGGACTGATGAACATGGCCAGCATCGATGGTATGTGGCTGCCTACCGTAGCCGAAAATGGCGGCAGATATACCTGCAGCCAACCGCGAAACACCAGGGGGATCAACAACGCCAGACCTGTCAGCAAAGCTCCATAGACCAATTCTTTCACCGTAATTTTCAACTGTACCCCTCCCTGCATTTGCCGGTGTATATACACCTGTAACTAGGATTCGGCATTGGTGACAAGACTCCTGCCCAAACCAAGCAGGAATGTGCAGCCGGAGACGGGAAGTGGAATACTGTACCGTGTGACAGAACCGTCCCGTGAAAGTGAACCGATCAGACAAAGAGGAGCTCGCGCCATGACGATAACGGCAGAGAAACGCAGGCAGGAAATATTGGAAACCCTGGAAACGGCCGATTCGCCGTGTTCGGGGACAAAGCTCAGCAGGCTGTTCGGCGTTACCCGCCAGGTGATCGTGGCAGATATTGCTCTCCTGCGGGCTGGCGGCGTACCCATTCTGGCAACCCCAAGGGGCTACACCCTGTACAGCCCTTCTCTCCAGGGGAGAGGCGTGCGGCGGACCATTGCCTCGCGGCATGGTTCCGATACCGATGCCATTCGAGACGAGCTGTATACCATTGTCGACCACGGCGGCCGCATCATCGACGTGATCGTTGAACACCCGGTCTATGGCGAAATTGCCGGCAGTCTCCAAATCCACAGCCGCCGCCACGCGGACCAGTTTCTGGACAAATTGAACAACACCCAGGCAGAACCGCTGTTGGTACTGACCGACGGCCTGCATCTGCATACCATAGAAGCCGACAGCCAAGACGATATGGATGCAGCGATCGCCGCTTTGAAAGCCCGCGGGCTGCTCGTGGAATAGCCGGCAGCAGGGCACGGGCCTATACACCGGCCGCAGTGGCCGCGGTACCTGCGCGTGCTCCAAGGTGCCGGCCAACGGGGAAACGGTGCCCCGGGATAAAGGTCTCTCCCTCGGCGCTGGCACCCAGGGAATGCTGGGAAGGTCCATGGGCCATAGGATGTGCCCGCTACCGCTGACCGCCATGACACCAGAAACACCGGTAGGCTGGTCGCGACAACAAAGCCAGTCCCGCTCCCAAAGCGGGACTGGCTTTCTTGCGTCTAGGTTGCCTATTGCGTTTTATCTGTCCTGCAGCGCATCCCGTGCCGCGTTTTCCCCGGCAATGCGCCCGAATACAATGGCATAGGATATGGCGTTGCCGCTCATGTATTCGGCGCCGTGTCCAGCTCCGGCAATCTCTCCCGCAGCGTACAGTCCTGCAATCGCTTGTCCTTCGGCGTCCAAGGCTTGGGCATCATCGTTGATGCGCAAGCCGCCTAAGGTGAAGATTAGGTTAGGCAGCATTTCCACGCCGTAATACGGGCCTTCATCCAAACCGGCTTCGTTTACGGTCTCCACCAAGGCAGAACTGTCCACGTGCAGCTTTTCGCCCAGTTCTTCGATGTCTTCGCTTTTGCGAAACAGGGTTTGTTCTTCAAAATCCTGCAGCGTCCGCTCCTGACTCCAGCCCATGACCAGCGGGCCGTCGGTCTCGAGCCACTGCTGCATCGTATAGTCGTCGAAGATCAAGAACATGCGCTGGTCGGTCTGTTCCTGGAGGGCCTCCCACACTTCCACGAAGGTGCCGGGCGTTTCCTGCACAAAGCGCTGCCCTTCGCGGTTCACAAGGATGGCGCCTAACGGCGTCACCTGCTGGTACGCCACATACACGTCGTCACCGTCATCGGTCCGGCCTCCTGTGGGATAGACCTTGATGTATTCCATGTTTTCCAGGGCGGCACCGGCTTCTTGGCCCAAGATGATTCCTTCGCCCTGCAGCTCGGTAAATCCCACGACCGCCGGGTCCATATCCACGATTTCCGGTGCATAGTTCATCAGCATGTCTTCGTTGCCCACAAAGCCGCCTGTGGCCAGCACCACACGTTCTGCCAGCACCGTCTGTGTGCCGCCGGCGGTCTCCGCCTGTACGCCGATTACGGTGCCGGAAGTATTGGTCAAGAGCTCCGTTACCAGGTGATTAAGGCGGATGTCCACATCCCGCTCTTCCGCAGCGGCTTGGAGAGCCTGGATCAAGGCTGAACCGTCGCCGCGGCCGGGAATGGAGCTGACGCTGCGCTGTACGCTGTGTTCGGGATAAGCTTCATGGGGCAGCAGGACGAAGTCGCAGCCTAAATCTGCCATCCAGTCAATGGCTTCGCCGGCGCGGTCGGCAAAGGTTTTCGCCAGACTGAGATTGTTCTTAAACTGGCCTTCCCGCAGCAAGTCTTCTAGCAGTAGTTCCGGACTGTCATCGGTGATGCCGGCTTCTTTTTGAAATTGATGTCCGGCACCGCTGAGGCCGCCACCCGACAGCAGTGTACTGCCTCCTAAAAACGGAAGTTTTTCCAGTACCAGAACTTCAGCACCCAGCTCGGATGCTTCGATGGCAGCCGCCAATCCAGCACCGCCGCCTCCCACCACAACCACATCGGTGGTTTGTACATCTTCTGTGATGGCACCAAAGGCTCCGCCAGCGGCCAGCAGGCAGATCAATACCGTCAACATTATCTTATACATCGTCTGCATTCTCCTCTTCAAACATGATCGGTGTCGTGACTATGCAGTCCACGGCCGAGAACGGGCCAGGCTCCGGAATTCCCAGAGCCTAACCCCCTGGCCGGAATATCATCTGCTGTTCTGGGCAGCTTCTTGGCCGGCAATGCGTCCCATCACCATGGAATCTGTGATGGCTGCACCGCCGCCGGGATACCAGATAATCGTGCCTCCGGCCACTTCGCCTGCTGCGTACAAGCCGGGGATGGTAGTGCCGTTTTCGCGCATGACCTCGGCCTGGGGACTGATGCGCACACCGCCCATGGTGCCGGCTACCAGTTGGCCTCGTACCAGCTGTATGCCGTAATAGGGCGGACTGTCCATGGCCACCAAGTGATCGGGATCCTTGAGATAGAAGGGGTCTTCTCCTTCTGCAGCGCTCTCATTGTACCGCTCGATGGTGTTTTCCAGTCCTTCCCCATCGATGCCCAGCTTAGCGGCCAATTGCTCCAAGCTGTCGGCCTTGGTGATAATGCCTTCCTGAACGTATTGATCGATGTCTTCCCATTCATCCTCCAGCGGCTGGGTATCCAGCATGCCCTGATCAAATACGGCCCATGCCAGACGATCTTCTTGGGCCTCGAACGGCCAGCTGAGACGGCTGTACAAAGCTCCTTCGTCCACGAACCGCTGGCCGTGTTTGTTGACCCACACCAGCCATGGGGGCCCTCCGGCACCGGGGTAAGCCAGCTCCGGCGCAAAGGACGGGGTCGGTTCGCCGCCGGCCACATCCATATGGGCCAGGTCAGCGCCCAGCTGCTTGGCCATATGAATGCCGTCACCGGTATGGCCTTCACTGGTATACACGCCAAAGCGACTGCCCAAAGCCTGCACCTCAGGCAGATAGCGCCGCATAAGTTCTTCGTCTCGGCTGAAGCCGCCGGTGGCCAGTACCACAGCGTCGGCATGGATAACCATTTCTTCTCCGTCCCCATTCACTGCGGTAACACCCTGCACCTGTCCATCCTCTTCCAAAAGCGAGGTTCCCGGTGTTTCCACAAATACTTGGATGTTTTCCCTCTGGTTGACTTCTTCAATCAGGGGCCCCATCAAGCCGGCACCGAAGCCTTCCGGGCAGTGGGCCCGCTCAATATTGTCTGCACCCGATACATACAGGCCCGGGCGCACATAGGCATAGGCATCCAATTGCGCGGGGAATTCTACACCGTGGTCTATCAGCCACTCTATGGTATCCGCCGATTGGTCAGCCAACAGGCGCACAAGTCCTGGCTCCACCTGCCAGCGGTTGGCATTCATCCAGTAATCGAACAGTGCATCGGCATCATCTTCAATGCCTGCTTCCTCCTGCACACTAGTGCCGGCGGCATACAAAACGCCTCCGGAAATAAGAGCACTGCCTCCCATAAAAGGCATCTTCTCCAGCAAAATGACATCAGCGCCCGCGTCCGCTGCTTCCAAGGCCGCAGGAAGGCCCGCGGCGCCGCCGCCCAATACCACAACATCCGTTTTCAACTCGGCGGCCTGCAGCATCGTAGTGCATCCCAAGAACAAAACTAAAAGCACTGCCACAGCTAAAATGTTTTGTTTCGACACAGTCAACATCCTTTCCATGTGTTCCATTCCCTTTGGTTCAGTCTGGCGCTTTCCACTATGAAGGTCTGCGGTGCAGGTTCAACTCCCTTCCCCTTCCGGGTTATAGAGAAAGTGTTCTTTTTCTCTTTCTCTGTTTCGAGCAAAGTTCCTTCACTGGAAACGCGCTGCCGTCGATGACTGTGAACGGGGGTTAACACAGCGCCAGCGTGACTCGATCCCAGCAGCCAAGGGCTGCTTTGCTTGCCGTGGTTCACCGGGTCGCCCAGAGGAACGGCTCGGCATTCCTCCGCGGCAATCGCGCCGCTGCACCCCAAGCCTAGAACGCGGCGGGGATATGTGCCGGCAGGACGAAATTCCTCTTTTAGCGGGCTTTGGCAGGGATTACACCGGAACACGTTCTTGCCAGCGGCAGGAATTCGCCGATAGATCGCCAATTACATTACAATGGAAAACTTCAGCGTCCCTTAGGATTTGGGGGGAATACTGACGTCTGTACGGTTTCACTACGGGATGTTCACTGCGGAAGGCAAGAAGTTTTCCCGCTCGTCTGGCGACCAATGCTATTGGCACTGCCGGCGAGGGATGCGTCCGGGGCTGCAGTCTGATCTTGGGCCGTTCCGGGGGTTCATTACCTGGGAACCGCTTCCTGTACGCGCACCTTTGAATAGGTTGGACAGTGACCGCATTGGTTGCCAAAGATCACAGTTGTGTTTGGATGTTGTTCAGCACTACACAGAGACCGAGAAAGGAAGCGATGATTGTGACGAAACAACTGTTTGCACTGCTGGTTCTTCTGCTGGTTCTTAGCCAGCCGGTGGCAGGACTGGCTGCCATGCCGGAGGATCCGGTGTCTGATGATCCCATAACCTGGGACATGCTCATGGACGGGGAACAGCCGGAGCAGCTGACGTCCAATCAGCATTTTGCCCCATCGCCTGATGCGGAGGATGCATCGGTGCCATTTATTGGTACCCTGGCGTTAGAGGATGCCGTCATGGCCACGAGTCCCGAATTTGAAGCGGGTAAAGGTGAACTCTACGAACGGGATACCACGGTGTTTCCCGGTATCGACATTGAATTCATCACCGTGGATTCGCACCTGGTGCCGGTCAATCAAGACGTGATTGCCCACGGTACCTTAGAAGGTACCACCAGCTATTGGGATGTGATTGTGCAGCCGGGACGGGTGTGGCAGATGCCCGGCGGGGCTGACCAAGGGTGGAACCGTGCCGCATTTCCGTTTTCGCTCGTCCAGCGATTGGAAGGGGAAACCCACACAGGACTGGCTCTGTTTCTCTATAACGAGGACGAAGTGTCCCCGGTTCGGTTTCAAAAAGTGGTGCAGACCGCACCGTTCGAGGTCGTTGATTTCTTCAATGCCTGGGGCGTGACAGAGGCGTCGTACCAGCCGGACGGCATCGATGATCCGCAGGCCCATGCCGACCGCTATGTTCGCCACCGGGAGAACCAGCTGCCTACGGCACCGCTGGATGCGTTGGAAGACATGGTCAGTGCCGAGCGTCTGGCAGCATTTGACGGAGTCAAGGATGAAGATCAGAAGGCGAGCATTCTGCAGACGGCCCTGGTCTACAACGGCGTACTGTACAAGTCACCCTTGGAAACGGCCGCCGGACCCTTCCCCTACAGCCAAGAGGCCCGCCATGGGGTTTGGTCGGTGACCAAATCCGGGATCATGAATGTGGCGATGCTGCGTTTGGCGGAGAAATACGGGACCGAGCTGCTGGACGAGCCCATTGCGGACTATGTTTCTGTGCCCGATGACTTGGAGGGGTGGGAAAACGTCACATTCTTGGACATGGCCAACATGGCGTCCGGGCGCGGTGCCACCGAGGAAGACCCCACCTGCTATCTGTGCGACTACTACCGCTGGTACTTGGCGCACTCGAAAGCAGAGAAGATCGACGAAGCCCTGGACTATCCATCCATTTGGGAGCCGGGCACGAAGTATGTCTACCGCGACCAAGATGCGTTCCTGCTCAGTGTGGCCCTGGAGAAGTTTTTGCAGAGCAGGGAAGGCGATGACGCAGCCCTGGACCAGATGCTCCTGGAAGAAGTGTTCGAACCCATTGGCATCTATTATCTGCCGGCGAATTTTACCATTGAGGCCGAGGGAGAAGACGGACACATCCGCGGCGATTTTGGCTGGTATCCGACGTTGGACGATCTAGCCAAGGTCAGCCTGCTCTACCAGAACTACGGTGCATGGAATGGGGAGCAAATTTTGGAGCGCCAGTTGGTGGAAAGCCTCCTGCCCGGTCAGGAACCACCGGAGATGGCCCTGGTCAAAGAAGGCGAAGAGAATGAGTATGGCAGCGAATACTATGCTATGAACTGGCATATCGAGCCGTACCGCACAGAAGACGATTCTCTGCTCTACCTGCCGAGCATGACGGGCTGGGGCGGCCATTTGGTCACGCTTCTGCCCGGCGAGATGGTTGCCCTGCGCATCGCCAACGCAGGCACACCGATGTACGGATCGGTCCCGCAGGCCCGTTTGGCCGAAGAACTGCAGCCGTTTTCTGAGCAATAAGGGAGAACGGTTGGCCAATAGAGGGCTGCGGCTGAGCCCCCGATCATCAGTGAAGACCTGCGGAATGTGCCCGAGTGGGGCCTGTGGTGCTGGGATACACTCTGGAGTACCACCAGAGAACCGGAAAGCTTCTATTTCGACCGGTAAGCAGATGCTGCAGGCGCCGGATGGAAACGCAGCCAATTGTGCGCAGGAGCCTCGCCCTGGACTGACAGCGGCGAGGTTCCTGCAGCGTTTAACCGCGGCGGTTGGGTTCTGGCAGCCTGCCCCGCAGACAAGGCCCATCAAACTAGGGAACCCAATGGACGGAGGCGAATGCTGACATGCATGGAGCGTCAAAACCCAATGTACTGATCCTCTACACCGATCAACAGCGCTGGGACGCGGTAGGTGTCAATGACCCGGACGGGATAGTGCAAACGCCCCACTTGGATCGATTGGCGGCCGAAGGAGCCAGCTTCGATCACTGCTTTGTGCAGAATGCCGTCTGCATGCCCAGTAGAATGAGTATGCTGACGGGCCAATATCCATCGAGCCTCGGCATTGGCTGCAATGGCATCCCCATGCCGGAGAACGTGACGGCAGTTCATCAAATGCTCAAACCCTATGGGTACCACACAGCCAACATAGGAAAATTGCATTTTCTGCCCCATTCCAACCGCGATCATCGCTGTCCCCATCCCGATTATGGCTTCGATCATCTGATGGTTTCCGACGAACCCGGGTGTTACCGGGATCCCTACCGCAAATGGGTCGAAAACAAGAACCCGGAAGCCTTGGACGATATCAACTGCGGCCTGCCGCCCGCCCGCGCCCTTTGGGAACAGCAGATGAGTTGGCATGGTACGGCCGATCCGGTTCCTCGCCGGGACATCCATGCGGACTTACAGCCCTTTAGCGCCGATGACAGCCTCTCCCATCCGGCGTTTGTCGCTGATGAAACCATCCGTTACCTACGGCAAAACAAGGACAATACGTTTTTCGGCATTGCCGGTTTCTATGCCCCCCATCCGCCCTTGATGCCCAGCCAGCGGTTTCTTGACCTGTACAACGCGGCAGATATGCGCCTGCCATATTTGGGTACCAACGACGAACCAGCCAAAAGCGGCTTTTCCGACGAGGACTGGAGACGAATTCGTCACTACTACTATGCCTATGTCAGTCTGGTTGACTTCTACATCGGACGCATTCTCGACGAGCTGGCGGCGCTGGGGCTGGCCGAGAACACGCTGGTCATCTTCACCAGCGACCACGGCGAGCATCTAGGGGACCATGGGCGCTTTGGCAAGGGTGCTCCCGGATATGACTCCGCTGCCCGGGTGCCCCTGATTGTCCGTTGCCCGGATGCTACCGCCGCGGGGAAACGATACACTACCTTTGCAGAGGCATTGGACATTGTCCCCACGATCTTGGATTACGCCGGTGTCCAACAGCCTCCTTTCGTGCAGGGGAAATCACTGCGGCCTCTCTTAGAAGGCAAGACCGCGGATCATCGCGATTCCGTGTACTGCGAGCACAAACAGCCCCATCGCAGCACAACGCGCATGGTGCGCAATGACAGCTTCATGTATTGTGCCACATGGTCTGGGGAGACGGGGGAAGTGACAGAAGAGCTCTATGACCTGCAGGCGGATCCCCATCAGCTGGAAAACGTGGCGGCCATGCCGCAGTATGGGGAAGCACGCTCTTCCAT
This sequence comes from Clostridiales bacterium, assembly GCA_003551965.1. Lineage (GTDB taxonomy): Bacteria > Bacillota > Limnochordia > Darwinibacteriales > B1SED10-159 > B1SED10-159. The sequence goes on from PUOC01000192.1 coordinate 14,492, forward strand.
GCACCGCCTTTTGATTCAGCGGATGCTGCAGGCGGAAAATCCGATGCCGGCACCGGTGTGGCCGTACTAAACGGAAAGCTTCTATGGTGCGGGGGCCGGCGGGAGATGCCGCCCCACCGAGCCGGCCGCTGGCCGGCATAGGGGCTAAGCCGCGGAGACCGGTCTTGCCGCCCAAGGACAGGCCGGCCCAAGATGGAAGCAGGGCAGTCCACGGGTGTGTTCTGGGGAGCAGAGATGTCCGTGGGGTTGGAGGCGGTGTCGGTTGACGGCACCGCTTCAATGCACCCACCGACGAACACAGGCTTGCCGTTCCCGTGCGTCCGCAGACGGGACAGCCCTGGCGGTCTCATTGTCCACACTAACACTTGCCTGGCTGTTCCTTTGGCTGACTGCACGCGGTGGTCTCCCTGGCCGTACATGCCAGGGCTTTTCCCGAACGCTCCGAACGGTTCCGGCGAAAGAACTTACAGATATTGCAAGATCTCAGAACCCTATGATATAATACAATATGTTTAAAAATAAAAAATATATATCTAAAATGTCAGGGTAAATGTTAACAGTGAAAAAACAAGTCTCTTGGGCAGCCCGTGCGGGACAGATGGGTGCACGGCCAGGCGGCCATGGAGGAGGAGAAGATCCATCTGCAGGCGGCTGCGGAAGAAAAGAGAAAAAGGGGCTGTTGGCCGATGAAGGCGCATACTGCGTGGGGTCGCTTATTTCGCCGGATTTTGTTGTTCTGCACAGTATCTTTCTTGGCGTGGGGTTCTATGGCCGCGGCAGCAGAGACAGCGGGCCTAGAGCGCGCCGCATGGGCAGAGAGAAGCGGCCCGCACTCCGCGATGATGGCTGCCGCAGGGGGTTCGCAGGCACATTCTGGCATATCCGAGAACGAACCGAGTATCTGGACCGATCGTGCTTCCTATGACCCGCACGAACCGATTACCGTGTATGTTGACGGGCTGCCGGGCAACGAACAGGACTGGCTTACCGTGGTGCCGGCGGCCGATGCCGGTGACACCTTTGGTTCATGGTGGCACTACACGCAGGGTGTGGTGCAGGGTACGTTTTTGATCTCCGGCGGCCTTGGCGCGGGCCACTACGAAGCGCGCCTGTATCTGGATTGGCCGGCGGGGGGGCTACGAAGTGGCGGCGAGGCATCCATTTGTGGTCGGCGACCCCGTGGCGGAGGAAGTGGAAGCCTCCGGCTGGCGCATCTATCCTGAGTCGCAGGGCCAGCTGTTCTCCGATATCAGCCGGGCAGAGGTGTACGACAGCCAAGGGAGTCTGCTGTCAACGGTCCGCAGGGCCGATGCCGACGGCAGTTTCTTCGGCGAGGCTGCCCCGGGAACGTATGATATCCGCATCATCCCGCAGACGCCGGGCATGGAGGACGTCTGGTTGCGCGGGATGGTTGTTGAGCCGAACAGCGTTAGCCAAGGGACAGCGGAGTTTCCCGGGGTGGGAGCGTGGCAGATGACCATTGCCGCCGAATGGGAGCCAACCCCAACGGAGACCGCTCGCCGGGTGGATGTCTTCCGTGCCGGGGAAAGACGGCCGCGGTTGCTGCGGCAGGGCGTGCGCAGTGACGGCACGGTCTTCGGCCAATTGGCCGCGGGACGTTATGACTTCCTGCTTCACGTAGACGGCGGACGGGAGCGGATCTGGCTGGAAGACGTAGTTGTGGCCCCCGACGAACCGGTCGATCTCCACGTCCAGCTCTTGACAAAGGAGATGATCAGAACAGGCCTGACCGCTTCCGATTGGCAGCAGCGCCGCGATGCACTTTCGGCCGCCGGGCCCGCCCTGGGACAGGAAGGCTTGGACCGTCTTATGGCCATGCTCTCCGATCCCAAACCGCAGGTGCGGGCCGATGCGTTATACGGCCTTTCCTTTATGGCCGGGGAGCTCACCGAAGCGATATTGCTCGAAGATGTGGTTCCGGCCTTCGCTGACCCCTATTGGCGCGTGCGGGCCAACGCCGCCGTTACCTTCCTCCGCTACGGCGAAGCGGCCAAGGGCACCTTCGCCATGGATCGGCTGCCCGTCCATCCCCTCTTGAAACCCCTGCAGGACCCGGTGGCAGAAGTGAGGAGCGCTGCTGCGGCCGCCTTCATCAACGCGGCGGTGCAACCTCTGCATGCCGATGGGGACCTGGTGAGGGAAGTGGAAGCGGCCTTTGCCCGCATCTTGGAGGATGACCCCTGTTATGAGGCCCGCTGGGCCGCAGTCACTGCCGCCCGTCATCTCCATCTCTACGGTGATGCCGTGTCCCAGGGCATTTTAGCGGCCCTCCATGACCCGGTGGATATGGTGAAAAAGTCGGCCGAAGAGACCTTTGACTCCATGGTATGGAGTCTGGCAAGGCAACTGCCGTACATGTCGCAACCGACTCGTCCCGCGCAGCGGCTCATTTACTTGGAAGCTCTGGACCATCCCGGTGTCCGCTTCATTGCTGCCGGGTGGTGGGCAGAGGAAGCCGCGCCTCTGTGGGCGGAATACCAGGAGACGGGAGAGCATGCCGTCGATCTCGAGCAGCTTGTCTCGGCTCTTCTGCGGGCGGTGGGCGAAGACGACGATCCGCAGACTCGCCAAGCGGCTGCATCCGCCCTGCAGGCCATGGATTACGGCGGTCAGGTACTGGCGGACCTCGCCGGAAAACAGCGCCTAACCGTTCCGTTCCTGGTGCGGCTGCTGGCAGACGATCAGTGGTCACTGCGTCAGGCTGCGGCCGAGATGGCGGTTGCTGCACATCTTCCCGGAATGCCTGTATCCAAATCACTGCAGGGGGCATTGGAACATGCTCTGCAGGACGATCACTGGCTGGTGCGCCGGGCGGCCGAAGAAGCCTTGGAACAGCTGCAGGCGGCCGATGAACTGCGGCGCTGGTGACATCGGCGGACCTTGAACGGACCCGCCAGGCAAAAACGTTCCGCCAGGGAGGAGTGAAGAGCGTGATGCGCTTACAATGGGACGGGCTTTTTTGTGGATGTGTGCTCTGGATCTTGACACTGCTGTTCTTCGGTGCGGCCGGTGTGTATGCTGAGATGGAAATGCAGCCGTTTCCGCCGGCTTCTGCAGAGGAAACGGCTCCCCGATCCGCTGCCGATGATAGTCCGTTTGAAACGCCGGAATGTGAGATCCCAGGTTTTTCCACCGTTGCCTGTCAGGGACAGTATATACGGGCCAGCGCTGCACTGGTGGGGGTGGACTACCGCCTTCACTATACCGGCGAGCGCTCGCGGTTGTGCGAGGGCGGCGACTGTGCTTGGAATCCGGCACTGTATGGGGTCGGCTCTTGGACCTTTGCTGTGCATCATTTCTACGACAGCGAATCCCAGCAGATACTAAAGGGAAGCGGGCAGCGGCGGCCGATTGCTTCTGATGCGGAGAACTCCATGGATCCAACGCTGGTAGCTTCCGGGGATGGACAGGAGGTCTATCGCTTCCGTGAAGACGGAACCCATTTGCAGACCTTGCATGCGTTGACCGGACGGGTGCTGTACGAATTTCGCTATGACAGTCACGGCCTGCTGCAGTCCTTCACCGATGCCCAGGGGCGCCAAACCGTGGTGGAACGGCGTTCCAGCGGAGAACCGACGGCGATTGTCTCACCCTTCGGAGACCGGACCGAGCTGGCCACCGATGCAGAAGGCCGGCTGCAGGAGCTGATCAGCCCAGCGCAAGCCAGCACCCGCTTTGCATACGACGATCAGGGCCTGCTGATTAGAAAAACCAATCCCCTCGGGGCTGTCTGGGAATATGCCTATGATGGGGAAGGGCGGCTGCAATCGGCTCTGGACCCCCGGGGCGGGTCCTTGTCCCTTCTCCACCAGGAGACTCCGGACGGCTTCGCGGTGATGCTCAAAACCGCCGAAGGCCGTGTGAGCAGTTATTTGGTGGATCTTCGGCACGGAACCGGGACCAACGCCTTTCCCGATGGCACACGCACAGTGGTACGTTTCTCGGAGCAGGGCAGTATTGAAGAGCTGCAGCTTTCCTGCGGCACGCAGGCCATGTATGCTGAACAACCGGATCCCGTGTTTGGCATGGTCACACCATTAGCCTTCGTGTCCATCGCCACAGAAAAGGGCTTGGAGTATTACTGGCGGGAGGAACGTTCCGCGGAGCTGGCCGATCCCTCGGATCCCTTCAGTCTGCGGCGATCGGCCGTTACCGTTTCTTCCAACGGGTCTTCCTTTTCCGAGGTGTTTGATGTCCAAACGGGCGTCTTCCGTGAGACGTCTCCAGAAGGGCGAGTGCGCTATGTTGCCATTGACAGCCAAGGACGGGTGACAGACCGGGAAACTGCGGGCTTGTCCCCTGTGGAGTATGTCTACGGCGCAGACGGGTTTCTGGAACGCACAATCACCGGCAGCGGTGACGATCTTCGGGTGGAATCCTTCCGGTATCAGGGGGGATTGCTGGTCGAATGGGAGAACGCACCAGGCAGCGTCCTGCAGTTTGACTATGATCAAGACAGACGGCTGGCGGCGGTTGGTGAACCCGGTGCACCACGGGCGATGTACGGCTATGATGCCGCGTCAAACCTTACGTCTGTGCAGCCGCCGGGCCAGCCCCGTCATCATCTGGCCTACGATGCCCTGGGCATGCTTACTAGCTACACACCGCCGCCGGTGGAGGGGGTGGATTCCACCGTCCACTTTGAATACGACAAGGATCGCAATCCTACCCGCGTCCGGTTCCCGGAAGACCGCTCCATTACGTGGGAGTACGGTCGTGCAGGTACACTGGATACGGTTGCCACATCCCATGGGCCCATCTATTTGAGCTATGACAGTGAGGGCCGGCTTTCTACCATGACATCGCCGGGTGTGAGGGTTTCCTATGCCTATGACAGCACCCTGGTCACGGGTATCCATTGGGATGGCGCCGTGGCCGGGCGTACAATCATTAGCTACGACAACTTCTTCCGTGATCAATCCATCCAGGTCAATGACGGCCCTGTGGTGGAATACAGCTATGATCGGGATGGACTGCTAGTCCAGGCGGGCGAGCTTTCTCTGCAGCGGCACGGCGAACACGGCCTCTTGACCGAAACCGCCCTGCGTTCCGTAACGGATAAACGCACTTACAATGATTTCGGAGAAATGGCCTCCTACTCGTCGGAGGCCGGCGGCCAAGGGCTAGTGGAGTGGAGCATTGTCCGTGACCAGGGTGGCCGAGCCGCGCAGATCACCGAGACCTTAGCAGGCGAAACGACCGTGATCCGCTACGGCTACGATTCCAGGGGCCGTTTGATCTCCGTCCATGAAGACGGAGCCATCACGGCCGAGTATTCCTATGATGCCAACGGCAACCGCACGGCCCTGACGGAACCGGACCGGGAACTCAGCGCCCAGTTCGACGGCCAGGATCGGCTGCTCCAGCAGGGAAACGTCAGTTATGCCTACGCATTTCATGATCACGTAAGCGGCAAGACCGCGGACGGGGAAACCACAGCGTACCACTATGACGAGCTCGGCTATCTGCATCAGGTGGACCTGCCCGACGGCAGGCGTGTGGAATATCTTGTGGATGGGGCCGGGCGGCGCGTAGGCCGCCGCGTGGACGGCGAGGTCACCGGCGGATACCTCTACAGCGATCCGCGCAACCCCGTGGCAGAGCTTGACGAAAACGGAGATGTCAAGAGCTTCTTTGTTTATGCCAGCCGCAGCCATGTCCCGGATTATATGGTGCATGGTGATGGTGTGTATCGCATTCTCTACGACCACATCGGCAGTGTCCGGCTGGTGGTCGATGCTGACAGCGGCTCGGTTGTCCAACGGCTGGACTACGACGCCTTTGGGCGGGTGCTTTTGGATACCCATCCCGGCTTCCAGCCTTTTGGCTTCGCCGGAGGACTGTATGATCCGGACACGGGATTGGTCCGATTTGGCGTCCGGGACTATGATCCGGACAGCGGACGCTGGACGGCCCGGGATCCCATCCTCTTCATGGGCGGCCAAGACAACCTCTACAGCTACGTAGGCAACGACCCGGTAAACCGCATTGACCCCACGGGACTCCAGCAACAAAGCGGCGGAGAAACAGGTTCCAGGCAGCGCCCCGCGTGGCAGCAATGGTTCGTCGACGGCTTCTGCCGGATTGCCGGCGGATCCGGCATGTGCGCTACAGCTACGTGTATGCTGGTAGACGAAGAAATGGTGCGCAATCATGCAGAAGCTATCCGAGCTATTCGCAGAGTACGGGAGACAGGATACCACCGGCCATGGCCGGAAGGTTTGGAATTTTAGCTGCCAGTTCCCTGAAGACACCCGGGCTTGATGCTTTACCACCAGCTCCAATCCGACAGGTTTCCAACGGCGCCATGGCAGCTGTCCCCACTTCAGGGGCCTGCCAGGAAATCAGAAGGGAGTAAGGCGGCCCGATGTGGTCGGAAGCATCGGGGCTGCTCGACTGCCGGCCTATGACTTCTATACCCTGGTTCACCGAAGGAAAGCAAAGCAATGCCGGCACGGGGTTGGCAGGGGTGACAGGTACGGCCGCCTACGGCCTGTTGCTTGTCACCATTGTGCTGCTTCCGATGGTGCTTGATTGGCGCGGCCTGCGTCCGTTTTTACCGGCGAAGGAGAGTCTGCTTACCGCTGGGGCCGCTCTGGCCTTCGTTCTTCTCAGTGGGGAGGCCCTGCTGCGGCGGATGTTGCCTCTGCCGGCGGCCAATAGCGCTGTAGGCATTGCCCGGCAGATCAACGGGCGGTTGTGGATCGGGGCCGCGGCGGTGTTTGTTTGGTGGGCTGCCGCGGCCGCTTATGCCGCGGTCAATCCCGGCCTGCACGGGCTGGGCATCATATTCCACGGGTCCCAGATGGGTTTGTATGCCTGGGTCGTCCTTATCCTGGCGCTGCCCTCGCCGGTACAGGCGGCCCGGCGCAGGCGGACCATTGTGCACTGCCTCGGTGTGAGCGGGGCGGTTGTTGCCCTGCATGCCTATCTGCAGGCTTTGGGGCTTGACCCACTGCAGTGGGCGGTTCAGGGGCCTCTGCTGGCGGAAGGCCGCTGGCGGCTCTTCTCTGCGCTGGGCAACCCCAATTGGACAGCCCATTACTTGGCTCTGACGGCGCCGTTGACGGCGGCTTGGGCGGGGGAGCAGGTTTCCGTCAAGTACCCGACTTGGCAGAGCCTGGGCAGAGCCTTGGTATGGGTGCTGTACGCGTTCGTGATCGCAGCGGCAGGCTCGCGGCTGGCGCTCTTTGCCTGGGCTGTTTCCTTTGCCATGACCTATGGCGGGCATCTGCGGGCTTTGAGGGCAGTGCTGCCGCGTCGATGGCGGCCGAAGCCGCGTGTTGGCAAGGCTTTTTTGGTTCCCTTCGCGGTTTTGACGTTGATTGCGATTACTGCGGCCGCCATCCTGCCGGGGCCTGCGGAGCTTGCCGGACGCCTGTTGCATCGGGGCTCGATTGCCGGGCGCATCCATCTCTATGCCGCGGCCGTACCGCTGATCCGGGATGCACCCATGACTGGATGGGGCCTGGAACACGCCCCCTTGATGCTGCCCCAGGGGCTGAAGGAAGCGGTCAGTCCGTGGGGGCTAGTGCCGGGGGCTTTTGTCAGCCAGCTGGCCCAGCACATCTATTGTGAGTGGCTGGAGCTGGCGGTGGAAACCGGTCTTGTCGGTGCCGGCCTCTTTCTGCTGCTGTTTGTGGCCGCACTCCACGCTGCTCAAGCCCGCAGAAGCCGCGGACAACCGGGCACGTCCATGCAGACACCGCTGCGCTCTGTACTGGCTGCCTTTGCCGTCCTGACCTTGGGGTCGGCGCCCCTGCACACGCCGTTTACGGCTGCGGTGTTTTGGATATGCCTGGGTCTGGTGACGGTGCAGTTCCATCGGGAAAAAGCCGTGCCGGCGGCAACAGGGCACGGCCGCGGCCCGGAAAAGCCACGGAAGAGCATGTGTCTGACCTTGGCGGTTGCCATGCTCCTTCTGGCATCGCTGCTCTTGTTTGCCGGTGCCTTGCGGCATGGACAGGCCGGGCTGCAGGCCAATCGCCTGGCCTATACCGGAGTGGTCCACGGGCAGCGGCAGCAGCCCCAGGAGGCCGCCGAAGCCTTGCGACGGGCCTTGGCCTTGGCCCCTTGGGATCATGAAGCAGCCCGGCAGCTGGCGGTAATCGAGGCTCAATCGGGCAATCCGGAAGAAGCTCTAAGGTTTTTGGCCATGGGAGAGCGCTATGCCCCGTCGAGAAGAAACTGGCTTTTGCGGGCGGAGCTTCTGCAGCAGCTGGGCCAAACCGATGAGGCCCTGGAGGTGCTTAAGGAGGCCACAGCCGTGCTGCCGGACTTCTTGCGGGCTTGGCTGGCCGCCGGTGAGCTCTGGGAACAGCGGGGGAACTATCCAGAGGCGGAACAGGCGTACAGGCGGATCCTAGCCAGCCCGCAGCAGCTGCCCCTGGCCGAGGAAGTCAAGGCCGAAGCCGCCGACCGCCTGCGCCACCTCTCGCTGCTGCTTTGAGCGGGGTACGGCGTCAAACGGCCAGAAGACGAACGGGAGATCCCCGATGGAACGATGCCCCATCGTCGGCGCCGTGGGTGATGGAGGCTGGCGGCAACTGCAAAAAAAGAGCAGACACAGGTGTCTGCTCTTTTTAGGCCTGCTCTTGGACTGCTTCAATCAAGGCAGCGATGTTTTCCGCCGGAACATCGCCGGGAATACCGTGGGTGGGAGCGGCAATGTAGCCGCCATCGCGTCCCACGAGGGCTATCATTTCCAGGGTTTTTTTCTTAATTTCCTCAGGTGAGGCGAAGGGCAGCAGTGCTTGGGTACTGATGCCGCCGTAGAAGGTTAAGTCGTTTCCGAACTGGCGCTTCATCTCTGCGGGGTCCATGATCTCAGGCTGAAAGGTGTTGAAAATGTCCAATCCCATGGCGATCAGATCGGGGAACAGCTCCTGCACCCGGCCGCAGGAATGGAGCATCACAAAACGCCCACTGTCCTTGGCCTTTTGGAACATGGTTTGGTAGTGAGGTTTGAAAAATCGGTCCCAGAGACGTTTTCCGAAGATCAGGCCCGTCTGCTGGCCCCAATCGTCGCCAAAGCGGATACAGTCGAAATTGTATGCCAGTGCCCGATCCATGAGGGCGAGGTTGTATTCCGTGATGGATTCCAGAAGCTGATCCACAAACTGCGGCCGCAGAACCATATCCATCAACAGCTCTTCCATGCCCCGCAGCGTCCAGGCCCGTTCAAAGAGGCAGAAACCAATGCTGCAGACGGTGAATTGATCGCGGTGCCGCTGTAGAAAGGGCTCGGGTTCTGCGGTAAACGGAACGGCTTTCGGATCGGGCAGTGTAAGATCTTTCAGATCAGGCTCGGGAAGGAGATAATGTGCAACGTTCCCGATATCTTTGTCGATGGTCTGGTTCCACACGACTCCGAACTCGTCACGTACATATCCGGGCTTCACTTCCTCGGAGGAACCAA
>PUOC01000137.1 GCA_003551965.1 Clostridiales bacterium
AACAGGGTGAAATACACATCCGAGACATCGAACGCTGGTGCCCCAGTGTAAGCCAGCGAACGTTGCAGCGCGACTTGCAGCATATGGAGGAAAAAGGGCTCGTCAGGCGAAAAGGCGCTGCGCGCCAGTCACTTTACGCGCTGAAGGATGAACCCTTCTGATAGATCGCGACAAATCGCGACACAGTATCGCGACAAATCGCGACGCACAGGGGCGGAGATAACCTGATGGTGGGGCAACACACGGAACAGGCTTTCGAGAACGCCATCGAGCATCACCTTACAACCTCAGGCGGGTATGTCAAAGGTGACCGCGAAGGCTACGATCCGCATCGAGCGATCTTTCCTACGGAGGTGTTGGCGTTTATCAAAGCCACACAGCCGGACGCATGGGCGTACTTGAAGGACCTGCAAAAAGACAACGCCGAAGAGACCCTGCTGGAGAATTTGTGCCGGGCGCTGGACTCCGACCATGAGGGTTGTCTATCGGTGTTGCGGCATGGGTTCAAGTGTTTTGGTAAGCGTTTTTGTGTGGCCTACTTTGCTCCGGCCAGCGGGATGAACCCGGAGACTCAGAAGCGGTATGAAGCCAACCGGCTGACTATCACGCGTCAGTTGCGATACTCGCCGAAGCACAACAACACACTTGACGTGACGCTGGCGTTGAACGGCATTCCCGTGGCAACGGCGGAACTGAAGAATCCGATGACGGGTCAGACGTGGCGGCACGCGGTGACCCAGTACAAGAACGACCGCGACCCGGCGGAGTTGATCTTCAAGTTCAAGCGTCAGACGCTTGTGCATTTTGCGGTGGACCCCGACGAGGTCTACATGACCACGCGGCTCTCCGGGGCGAAGACGGCCTTCTTGCCGTTTAACCGAGGCTGTGACGGCGGGAGCGGGAACCCGGACAACCCGGACGGGTACAAGACCGCCTACCTGTGGGAAGAGGTACTGGAACGGCATAGTTTCTTGGAGATCCTGGGGCGATTTGTACATCTGCAAGTGGAGACAAAAAAGCTCGGCGAGAGGAAGGTCAAGAAGGAGACGATGATCTTCCCGCGCTACCATCAGTTAGACTGTGTTCGCCGGATAGTGGCTGACGCCAAACAATGTGGCGCCGGGAACAACTATCTTGTCCAGCACTCTGCGGGAAGCGGAAAGAGTAATTCCATTGCGTGGTTAGCGCATCGCTTGAGCACCTTGTATGACGAGCACGACGAAAAGGTGTTCGATTCTGTCATCGTGGTTACGGACCGCGTGGTGCTGGACCAGCAGCTTCAAAACACCATTTACCAATTCGATCACAAGCAAGGCGTCGTGGAAAAAATTGAGACAAATTCCACTCAACTTGCCAACGCCTTAACTCGCGGCGCGCCCATCATAGTCACCACCTTACAGAAGTTCCCCTACGCCACGTATAGAATGAACGAGCTTCAGAAAAGGCGGTATGCGGTCATCATCGATGAAGCACACAGCTCGCAGGGAGGCGAGACAGCCACGGAAATGAAAGGTGTTCTTGCGGAGGCCTACGTCCGAGAGGAAGCGGCGAGATACCAAGAGCAACATGGGCTCCTTGACCAAGAAGAGGCGATCGTCCGGACCATGCTGAAGCGGGGAAAACAACCGAACATCAGCTTCTTCGCCTTCACTGCCACCCCCAAATATCGGACATCGGAGGTCTTCGGTCGGCCGGACGTCGAGGGAAAACCAGAGCCGTTCCACCTCTATACCATGCGCCAAGCCATTGAGGAAGGATTTATCCTCGATGTCCTGAAAAACTACACCACATATAAAACCTACTACAAGCTGATAAAGTCCATTGAAGACGATCCGAAAGTCGAGAAGCGAAAAGCCGCGCGAGCGCTAGCCCGGTTCATAAGCCTTCATCCTCACAATATCGCCCAAAAGACCGAGGTCATGGTCGAGCATTTCCGCAATTTCACGATGCACAAGATTGGTGGAAAAGCGAAGGCCATGGTGGTTACTTCCAGCCGTTTGCACGCCGTCCGCTACAAACAGGCTTTTGACAAATACCTCTTTGAGAACGGTTACACCAATATCAAGACACTCGTGGCGTTCTCCGGAACCGTAACCGATCCCGATGCTCCGGACATTGAATACACTGAGTCAGGAATGAATATTGACTTGGAAGGGAAGCACGTTCAGGAAAAGGCGCTACCAGAACGGTTCGCTACCGATGAGTTCCAAATATTGCTTGTTGCCGAAAAATACCAGACGGGTTTCGATCAACCCCTTTTGCACACCATGTATGTCGACAAGCGGCTGGCTGGCGTCCAAGCCGTGCAAACATTGTCTCGGTTAAACCGCACTCATCCGGGTAAGGAAGACACCTTTGTGCTCGACTTTGTAAACGAGCCTGACGAGATTCGTGCGGCCTTCCAGCCCTACTACGAGCAAACCCTCATCGGAGAGCAGGCCACCGCAAAGCAACTCTACGAACTTCAGGCGAAACTTGATGCCCAACAAGTCTACTACAAGACGGAGGTCGAGGAGTTTTGCCAAGTATTTTTCAAGCCTAAACCCAATCACACAGCCGCTGACCACGGCCGCATGAACGCGTGCATTGACCCGGCGGTCGGCCGGTTCAATGAACTGGACGAGGACGACCGGGAAGAATTTCGTAAGACACTGACAGCGTTTCGGAATTTGTATGCGTTTCTGTCCCAGGTTATCCCTTTTCAGGATACCGATCTGGAAAAGCTGTATTCGTATATCCGGTTTCTGCTAACAAAGTTACCGTCGGCAGCGCGCGGGCCGATCTATCGTTTCGACGATGAGATATCACTGAAGTATTATCGGCTGCAGAAAATGAGCGAGGGTTCCATAGATCTACAAACCGGCAAGTCGGAACCCATCTCCGGGCCGACGGCGGTGGGTACGAAGTCAAGCCAAGCAGATGACATTGAACTATCGCGCCTCATCGATATTTTGAACGAACGATTCGGCACAGAATTCACATCTGCCGATCAGCTTTTCTTTGACTCGATCCGCGAAGATGCGGTGGCTGATAGCGATCTGCGGCAAGCGGCGCTTGCCAATACCCGCGAGAACTTTGGCTATGTCTTCCGTAAAGTATTGCAAAGTCTATTCATTGACCGGATGGAGCAAAACGAGGAAATCACGGCGCGATATATGAACGAGGAAGGGTTTGGCGAAGTAGTCTTCCAACGCTTGCTCGATGAGGTATACGAACACATTAGGGAACAAGAAAGCACTACGAGGTAGCTCCCGGAAAATCTTAAGACAAAGGAGTTCGTTCACTCGTTGTACTATTATTTTGCATCCTTGCCAATGTATTCTCATTGTTGGCGTCGCCTTTGTGTAGTCGTGGGTGAACAGAAACGCCCATCGAGGCGGGACGCGAGGTCGTTGGCTTCGGCGATGCGGCCGATGATCTGCTTGTTGATCTTATCCGTGATTTCCTTGTCGCCCCGGAGCTTGGCAAGGACGGTGTTATCCCGGCCTCAATGAGGCGAGCCGCTGCGTTTCTCGCCCAGCCTCTCGAAAAACGCCAGATACTTTTCCACAAGACGGTCTACTTTCTCGTCGTGCGTCCACAGCAGAATGGCAGGGCCGGCCCAGAAAAAGGCGAGTAAAACGGCCATGGATAGCGGATCGGCAAGCAAGGCGGTGATGAGAATCTTGACGAGATGCAACGCCGTATACCCCACCACCGGCAGCAACAGCAAGGCGAGGACGTAAAACATCAGCTTGGAATAGACGAACAGGTGTTGTCTGATATGGCCCTGCGCCAGATTGATACCTTCGTGTAGGATATCCAACTCTCGTTTCCTCCTTGGCCGTCACTGAAATGGGAATAGTATACCCGTTAATCCCCCTCGGGTGGAGATGGGTTCCCGTAGCCCGGGAACAGCCGAGAAAAAAGGGAGCCGGACCTACCGGCTCCCTTGGGATGGTTACTGCTGCGGCTCATCCGTAAGTCGCAGCGCTACGGCGATGTTCTAGCCATCTCGTTCCGCAATCTTGTCGAAAACGGCCTCACTCTCCTGCAAACGGCCCAATTCACTCAAGATGATGCCTTTATAACTCAAAGCGTCGATCATCGAGGGATCTCTGTCTAGGGCTTCCTGTACACACTGGAGCGCTTCATCAGAACGCCGCAGGTTGTGCAGCGAGACCGCTTTGTTATACCAGGCCAATGGGTCCTCAGGATCGAGTTCAAGGGCCTGGTCGAGACTGCGGTTGGCCTCCTCATAACACCCGAGCAGGTTGAAGGCTGCGCCTCGATCGTTATACACCTGAGGGGCCGTGGGAGCCAGCGCGACTGCGCGGTCGAGGTGGCGATGCGCCTCTTCGGGCTGTTCCAACCGGGCGAAAACAACGCCCAAGTTAATCTGGGCCTGTACGTCCTCCGGATTAAGTTCGAGGGCGCGGTCGAGATTATCCCGTGCTCCTTCGAGATCGCCGAGCTGGCTCAGAGCCGTTCCTCGATTGCTCCACACCTGACAGTTGGTGTCGTCAAGCTCGACGGCGCGGTCAAGATAACCACACCCCTCATCGGAGTCTCCCAAATTAACCAAGACAACGCCTAAGTGACTGAGCACCTCCGGGTCGTCGGGACTGAGACCGAGCAACCGCTCAAAGGCGTGGCGCGCTTCTCGCCAACGGCCCATATCCCGCAGAAGGAGACCTTGTATGTTCAAGGCGTCCGTATCCGTGGGGTCGAGGTGCACTGCCTGCTCGAATTGTTCAACAGCCTCGTCGAGGTTTCCGGAAACCACCATGAAGATACCGAAAGCTCTCGCGATTTCGGCATCCGAGGGGTCTTGCCCAACGCGTTCCATGGCGTCGGACAGAAGATCAGAATCGTAAAACATTTATTGCTCCTTTGGTTTTAACCGTTAAGTAATCCTGTATAATCTAGTTCCACTAAAAAATATATCCGCTGTCTACTTGATTTTGGCGTTACCCTCCTTTCGTGTTTGCCGATGACGTGCCCGTAAGAACGTATCGGCGACCTCAACTATGTGTAGTATATCACAGGTTATTTCAGATGTCCAGTTTTACTCATCATGCAGAGTATTAAGCGATATAGCAGTTGTGTTGGATGCGCCGCTGGAATTGCCATAAGGGCTTCTTCTCCGTATCCTCATTCGCGATGATGCCCGTGTTAGTGGTCCCCTTGCCGCCCCCCATTCGAAAAACGAGGGGCGACAGGGGCATCAAAGCGAAGGGGGGTATTCCATCAAGCGACGTCTGACCGCCCCCTGGAGGTCTCGTGGGTCCGCGCCGGATCGCCATTCGACTACTGTTTATCCAGCGTAGGGATGTGGACGACTCGTGGCCGGTCGTTTCTGGTTGTGCAACCAGCGAGTTTCGTGCTCGTCTTGTCCGGGTCGCACGTTCCGAGCCATTGGGAGTGTTTGAGCCGCTTCCACAACTGCTTTTCCGTCAGTTTGATGGGGTCGCCCTGCTTCTGCGCATAGGCGCGGATAGCCGAGTAAGTCGGTTCTTGGCTCAAGAACAGCCCGTATCCGTCCGTCCATCCAATCCAACCGCCGTCAGGGCGCTCCTCGGGATTAGCCCACTTGAAAGGGCCATCTTTCACGGCGCCCTCGTCTTCAAGCGCCACCACATAGGCCTCACCGCTACGCAATGCGGATTTCAGCATCGCCAGAAAATGGGTGCAAGGGTCTGAGTGTTCCTGATACGTGAGCTGGAGTCTCCCTACTTCCTCGATGGTATGCACTGCCTCCTTGAGCAGGGTATACCGCCTATCTTCTGGGATCGCCCCGACGCTAACGGCGAATTTGAGGAAGAGTTGCGCGCCAACGGCAAGATCGGCCGCGTTGTCAACGACCCGCCTGAGGTTGGATGGGAAGCGAGTCCTGAAGTACTTGCGCCAACCCTCGAAACGCTCGTCGAGCCGTCCCTTTAACCCCGGGGTTCGTGTGCGAATCCAATCAATGTAGCCCGCCATCGCTTGGGTGAAACGCCCAACGCGGGCATCCGCCTGAAGTTGACCAACCACCCTCCAGTCAACATCGCCCTGCTTTAACTTCAGGATCATCAACCGCGCCCTAAGGCTTTCTCCGGGTGGAATCTCCTCGCCAGTGCTGATGACAAGACTCGTGGGATCGTAGGAAGAGATTCCACACTTCCCCGGGGTATAGCGTTGGCGGGCCGTACCATTGGCTTGCGCCCGCAATAACATATCGGCCTTCTCGTCAGCCTCTTTGCTGTTGTTGGCGAGATGGGCTGGCTTGAAATCGTCTACAACGACAACCGCGTCCTTCATCTGATGGCACAGTTGCCCCAAGGCGGAGGAGGTGCTTAGCCACGACCCCGGAAGGGAATCAGCATCAAAGCTACTGCCGAAATGCTGTTGCGCGAGAGCGGCAAGGCAGCTTTTGCCCGCCTGGGTGCGGCCCGCCAAGAATAGGGACTGGCGGTTGGCGTAGAACGTGTCTATAGGCGCCCGATAAGGAGCCACC
>PUOC01000076.1 GCA_003551965.1 Clostridiales bacterium
GTTCCGCTGTGCCTGCCACATGTCCGATATGAGCACCGCTGAAGGCCAAAAGTTCGAACTGCGCTGTCTCTCCCGCGACGTCCCAGAATTCTGCTGTGGCCGCCGCATGGATGGACAGCTTGTCCTGTCCGTCGGCTCCCGCGAACGTCCGCTCCCACCCACCTGTCCACAAATCCCTCCATACGGCGGTGATCTTGACCGGCTGCCGGTCTGTTTCACCGCTGGCCAACCAGCTCCCTTCCAACTGTCCTTGCGCCAATTGCCCAGAAAGACGGCCTCTGCCGTTATACGCATCATCAAAGGCCAATAGGACAATATACCCGGTTCGATCCGCGACACCATGCACATGCCCGGCCTCTTTGCCATCATCGCTGCCGTACTGCCCGGTCACCCCGACGCCGGCCACGTCCAACTGCATCTCAATGCCCTGTGATCCAACCGTGCCCTCCAGAAACCACGTCCCGTTCCACTCCCAAGCAGGTACGCCCGCGGCGGTGCCCAGCGCTGACAAGCCGCACACAATCGCCATGCACACAACCAGCTGTACAGAGATTCGCTTCACTTTCTGTCTCCTCCCCTCGCCCGGCATGCCGGGCGCCCGTCGTCCAAGGCCGTCATGGGTACGCATTTGAGCAAGTTTTCCACCGCCCCGTGTACAGTTCCTGCCCCGGCGGGCAAAAAAAGCCCGGGAAAGATCCCGGGCATGGTGAAACCGGCTTTTCAAATAGTCCCCCGGAGAGAGGCGTCCGATCAGCTTTTTTCCAAAATGTACTGATTGACAATGGTCTCCAGCCACTCTTGACGGCCGGATTCGTTTTCGATGCCGTCTTCGAGCGACAGCGCATGCTCTTCAAGTTCGTGAAAGCCAATGGAACCGTCCTCGATCCGGCGGCCGATGCCATCGCGGAAGCTGCTGTACCGCTGGGAGACAAAGCTCTCGAGATCACCGTCGCTTAGGAGGGCATAGGCAGCCTTGAGTCCTTTGGCAAAGGTGTCCATACCGGCAATGTGGGCATAGAACATATCTTCCGGCTTAAAGGAAGGCCGTCTTACCTTGGCGTCGAAGTTCAACCCGCCGCTGCCTAGTCCGCCGTTTTTGAGGATCTCGTACATGGCGAGGGTCGAGTAATAGAGGTTGGTCGGAAACTGATCCGTATCCCAGCCCAAGAGCTCATCGCCTTGGTTGGCATCTACACTGCCGAGCTTGCCGTGGATCCTGGCCAGCTGCAGCTCGTGCTGGAAGGTATGTCCGGCCAAGGTCGCATGGTTTGCTTCGACGTTAATCTTGAAGTGCTCGTCCAACCCTGTACTATAAAGGAACCCCAGAACCGCTGCGACATCGTAGTCATATTGGTGCTTCGTCGGTTCCTTCGGTTTCGGTTCAATCAGCAGCTGGCCTTCAAACCCGATTTCCTTGGCATAATCCACGGCCATACGCAGGAATTTGGCCAAATGCTCCAGTTCCAGCTGCATATCGGTATTCAAAAGCGTTTCGTAGCCTTCGCGCCCACCCCAGAATACATAGTTGGAACCGCCAAGCTCTTTGGTCACTTCCATGGCTTTCTTCACCTGCGCTGCCGCATAGGCAAAGACATCGACGTTGCAGGTCGTGGCAGCACCGTGCATGAAACGGGGATGGAAGAACATATTGGCTGTTCCCCAAAGAAGCTCGACGTCACTGCCCTGCATGTTCTCCTTTATCCGCTGCACAATTTCGTCCAGATTGCGGTTGGTCTGTGCCAGATTCTGGCCTTCCGGGGCCACATCCCGATCGTGAAAACAGAAAAACGGAACACCGAGCTTGTACAGCATTTCAAAGTTCGCATCCACCCGGGCCCGTGCCACTTCCATGGGATCGCTCAGCTCATGCCAGGGCCGTTCCATGGTGCCTGTGCCGAAAGGATCGACACCTTCGCCGGTAAACGTATGCCAATAGGCCACACTGAAGCGCAGGTGATCTCTCATACTCTTGCCGCCTACCGTCTCTTCGGGATTGTAATAGCGAAAGGCCAGCGGGTTCTTGGATTCAGGTCCTTCATATTCGATTTTCGCAACATCGGGAAAATGTTCAGCCATTGTCAACACTCCATTCTCTTTGTCGGGCTGGGAAAATTCAGTGGTTAAATTAACTCCAGGGAAACATTTCGGTACTGCCGCTGAAACTTCCTTCCAGCTTGGGTTCACTTTTTGCCAAAATGACTCTCTCGGTGGGTCTGCGCCCTATAAAGCCAATCCGTCCGGCCTCCGACGATCACTTCGCCGCTTCCAACTCTCCCGCCAGCATGGCAGGTGCGTGCTGGCGGAACACCAGGGCACCCATGCCGTACAGTGTTCCTTCATCACCCATATGTGTGAACTCCACTTGCACATGGTCCCGGACGGCGGGCAGGGCCTGGGCGTGAAAGGCCTGCAGCAGCCGCGGCCGCAGCCAGCGGTAGAATCGCGCCATGCTGCCTCCAAAGACCAGCAGATCGGGACCGATACCGTTGGCCAAGGCCGCTGCCCCCTGGCCCAACCAGTATCCCACGTCGGAGAAGACCTCATCGAAGCGGCCGTCCTCCAACTGCGCCAACTGCAGCAATTCGTGTCCATCGGCAATGCCGGGCACCACCCGTCTCGCGGCCCGCAGCAGAGCGGTCTCCGAAGCCAAGGTTTCCCAGCAGCCGCGGCCGCCGCAGTGGCACAAACGGCCATCGGGCTGGAGCGGCACATGGCCAAATTCACCGGCTGTAGAGTTGCTGCCGCGGTACACAGAACCCTGGAGGAGAATGCCGCAGCCGATACCTTCCTTCACGGACACGTAGGCCAAATTGCGAACATCCGGGTACTGGCACTCCCGTGCCCCGATACCCCCGGCCCGTGCTTCGTTTTCTATCAAAATTGGACAGTCAAACACGCCTTGAAAGGGTTCCCGCACGACCGTCCGCTTCCATCCCAAATTCGGTGCAAAGACAAGGGTGCCGTCGGGCGACACCTGGCCGGGTACCGCGATACCGATACCCAGCAGCTGGGGCAGGGCAATGCCCGCTTCGGCCAGTAGTGTCCTGGCCGCGGACACGGCCCGGGGCAGCACTTGGGCCGGGCCCTGTCCCGGCCGAATCGGCAGCGACGCTCGGCTCACCGCACCGCGGCTGAGATTAAACAGCAAAAGCCGCACCCGATAGACCTCCACTTCCACCGCCACAATATACGCCTTGTGGGGATTGACCGCAATGTGTACAGGACGCCGGCCCCCTGTGGATGTACCTTTGTCCGTTTCCATTACCCAGCCGGCATCCAACAGCGCCTTGACATGATTGGTGATGGTCGCCGCACTGTAGCGGGTGTTGTGCGCCAGTTCCCGGCGGGAGATCGGTCCATAGCGGTCAATCAACTGAAAGATAGCGGAAGCATTCATGTCTCGAATGTAGCCGGAATTGCCTACACGCACCCCTCTAAACATCGGCGTCCTCCCTTCCCGTCTAGTCGTGCTGCTCTCGGCAGCGCCGGATGCATTCTTGTGCGGCCGGGCGGCCCGCGGCAGTCTACGTTTCCAGCTGCGGAAAGGCTGTATCTCCGGTAAGATAGCTCTTGGACTCGGCTATGGGGTGTTTCCACTCCAACCCGTCCCGTTTAAGCATCATGCCTGCAGAAATCCGTGCCGATTCAAAAATCGTAGGCAGGCCCGAACCCGGGTGCGTTCCTCCGCCCACCAAATAGCAGTTGTCGAACTGCTCGAAGCGGTTGTGGGGCCGAAAATACAGCATCTGTCCAATGTTATGGGCCAGGTTAAACGTCGCACCGTTGTAACAGTGGACTGTGTCTCGCCAGTAAGGCGGCGTCAGCATGCGTTCGCCCACTATATGGCTGCGCAGATCGTCCATGCCGCCCCGTCTTTCCATGGTATCCAATACGCGCTCCCGAAACTGTGCCTTTTCGTTCTCCCAATCAATGTCTCCTGCGGTATTGGCCACCGGAGCCAGCACATACAGTGCCGAATGGCCCTCTGGAGCCAAACTGGGGTCGGTGATGGACGGATTGTGCACATAGACGCTGGGATCTTCGCTCAGCCTCCCGTACAGGGAGATCTCATCCACATTGCGCTTGTAGTCGTCGGCAAAGAGAATGTTGTGGTGGGGAATGTCGTAGAGCGTATCCAGGGCCAGATAGAGCATGAATGTAGAGCAGGAATATTTCTTGCGGGCCAGTTTGGCATCGGTATATTTGGGGCGGTCGGCTTCATCGACCAAGTGCTTCATCGCATAGCCGAAGTCTGGGTTTAACACCACGTCGTCATGGTGGGCCACATCCCCCGAATCCAGGGTCAAGCCCACACAACGGCCCCCTTCGACGTTGACCTTTTTCACCGGCGTATTGAGGTGAATGCGCCCTCCCTGTTCTTCCGCGATTTCGGCCATGGCCTTGGTGATCCGGTTCAGTCCGCCCATGACATGCCAGATGCCCGCCGTATGCTCAATGTAGCTGATAATGCTAAAGCCGCCGGGGCACTCCCATGGCGACATTCCCAAATACTTGGCCTGGAAGGTGAAGGCCACCTGCAGGTCGGGATCCGGGAAATATTTGGACAGCCGCTGGATCAGGCTGACATGGGGATCTAGTGTCGGCAGGGCCCGGATGAAATCACCTTTGAAGAAATCGGTGAAACGGTCATAGGGGGACTGCAGACACGGCAGCAGCTTTTCGTATTTCACCCCTTCCTTCTTTCGGAAACGGTCATAGCCCTCGGCGCTGCCTGGGAACTTTTCGTTCAACTCCCGGTGCATGGCGTCCCGGTCCCGGGTGGGGTAGAATTCCTTCTCACCGTCATCGAAAACCAACCGGTAGAGAGGATCAATATTCTTGATCTCCAGGTAGTCGTTGACATCCCGGCCGACCATGGCAAACATCTCTTCCAGAATAAAGGGCATCATCAGAAACGTCGGGCCAAGATCAAAGGTATACCAATCGGCCACGGTAAACGAAGACGTGCGGCCGCCCACCCAGTTCTCCTTTTCGTAAACATCCACCTCATAGCCGTGGTGGCTTAAGAGCATCGCCGCTGTCAAACCGCCAGGTCCTGCCCCGACGACCGCCACTCGTCCTGCCATCCTTTACACACCTCCAAAAATGCGAATCAGTACAATCACAAATGTATGCCTTTTAAGGCATCATACTCTTTGTTCCCAGCAAAGGGCCGGGATTCCTGCCGGTAAGTGCAGCAAAAGATCAGGGCCTGCGCATCTGCCCTTAGACACACAGGCCCTCTCCCCGCAGGAGGCTATTCCTTGGTATACGGCTTGCCCAGGGCCTTTGGCGGTGTTGCCCGGCCAATAAATCCGGCCAGAGCCACCATGGTCAGCACATAGGGCAGCATGGACACAAATTGTGAAGGGATGCCCACTTCCTGTAAGCGCATCTGCAGCGCATCGGCATACCCGAAAAACAGCGCTGCACCCATGGCGCCGATGGGATTCCATTTGCCGAAAATCATGGCAGCCAGGGCAATAAATCCGCGGCCGGCCGTCATCTGATCTCCGAAACGGGACAGATGGGCAATGGACAGATAAGCTCCGCCCAACCCAGCCAGGGCACCGCTGAGGGCCAGCGCTGTATAGCGCATGACAAACACATTCACACCAACGGTATCCGCCGCCTTGGGATGCTCACCCACCGATCGCAGCCGCAGACCCCACACGGTCTTAAACAGCACAAACCAGCTGACGAAGACTAAAGCAACAGCCACGTACACCATGATATTCTGCTGGCCTAAAACGGGACCGATCCAAGGGATATCGGCAACCAGCGGCAGCCTGACCGCTGGTATGCGGGGCACGGCCGGCGACGTGCCTGCCACATTGAACACCAGCCGCAGCAGGAACACCGTCAGGCCACCGGCAAAAATATTAATGGCTGTACCGCTGACCACGTGGTTGGCGTGATAGCGGATACAGACCACGGCATGAATCAGCGCCATCATTGCACCGGTGATCACCGCTCCGACAAGCCCAACCCAAGGATTGCCCACAAAGGACGTGACAAGCATCGCCGAAAAAGCACCGGTCAGCATGATTCCTTCCAGGGCAATGTTAATGATGCCGGCCCGCTCCGAAAAAAGCCCGCCCAAGGACGCAAAGATTAAGGGAGTGGCCATCCGTACCGCCGCAGCCAATACAGTGGTGCTGAATAGAAAGGCAAAGACATCCATCATTTAGGCCGCCCTCCTTCGCTTCAGGAAGCGGCGCACCAGTTGGTCGGCGGCCACAAAGAAGATGATCAGTGCCTGAATAATCACAATCAGCTCCCGGGGCACATCGGTCAAACGGTCCATGGCGGCTCCGCCGGCGTTGAGGGCGCCGAACAGGATCGCCGCCAAGATCACCCCGAAGGGATGACTGCGTCCCAAGAGGGCAACGGCAATACCCATAAAGCCCAAATCCGGAGAAAAGCGCTGGATAAAACGGGTGTGCAGCCCAAGAATCTGCTCAGCACCA
>PUOC01000103.1 GCA_003551965.1 Clostridiales bacterium
TCGACTGCAGCCACCGCGAAACGGGGGACCACCCTCCCTATCTGGCGCTGCAGGGTATTCATCCGTTCAAGCAGCACATCATGCTGCAGGTGGTGCAGATGCGAGTCTACGAAGGCGGGCGGCGGCTTTTGAATCAAATTAACTACGAACTGACCGAACCAGCGGCAATCACCGTACAGCGCTCGCTAGAAGCATCGTGCCCGGTGCAGGCAATGACTGCATTAGTCCGGGAGGCCGGGTACTGCATCGAAGGAGTCTACCAGGACTTCGCCCAGACACCATACGAGAGCGGCCCCGAATGCGTGATCCGGGCCGTGAAGCCAAGGGCAGATAACAGGGAGGGACAACCATGCGCAGAGCAACCATAACGATCAGCGGCCGTGTACAGGGTGTTGGCTTCCGCTATTACGCGTCGGAGCTGGCCGAACGCTACGGGATTGCAGGCACGGTGCAGAACCAGCGAGACGGCACTGTGCATATAGAGGCGGAGGGCGAAAATTCGCAAATCCGCAGTTTTGTCCAGCATATACAGTTAGATGGCGGCCCTTTGACGGCCCGCATTGAGGACATTGATGTGGAATGGGAGCCTCACCTGAAGGGGTTTACTGATTTTACCGTCGTAGGAGGCCACTGAGATGGCCGATCTGCAGACGCTCCGCCATGTAGCGGAGCAGGCGCAAAGATGCCGGCAGTGTGCCTTAGCCCAGGAACGAAGCCGGGTGGTGTGGGCAGACGGCAACCCGGAGACCCGGATCATGTTTATCGGAGAAGGACCTGGCCAACAGGAGGATCAAGAAGGAAAGCCCTTTGTGGGCGCGGCGGGGCAACTACTCGATAAGATGCTGGCGGCGGTGTCGCTGGACCGCACCCAGGTATATATTGCCAACGTCGTCAAGTGCCGGCCGCCCAACAACCGCAACCCACAAGAGCAGGAAATCGCAGCCTGCCTTGATTATCTCCGCTGGCAGGTGCACTGCATCCGACCGCGCTATCTAATCTGCCTGGGTGCTGTAGCGGCGCAAACGATTATTGCCCCCGATTTTCGGATCAGCCGCCAGCGGGGCCAGTGGATCGAACGCGGTGAATACCGGATCATGGCCACGTACCACCCGGCCGCCCTGCTGCGGGATCCGGGAAAGAAAAGAGAAGCCTGGCAGGACTTTCAGGCTATCCGTGACGCCCTGGCCCAATAGGCTGTGCCGGAAAGAGGGGAACAACGATGTTCGCAACGGATCTGCAGGCCGCAGCTGCCTTTTTTTCCTATCTGGCGGGAGCAGCAGGGCTGATTGCACTGATCGATTGGCTGACCCGGATCCCAAAGGAATGGATCCGCAAGACCTATCACCTGATGATTACCTTCGCCATGCTTTTTCTGGTATTGTGGTTCAACGGCTGGTATAGTGCTTTGCTGACGCTGCTAGCCATTCTGCTTTTGGCCTTTGTGCTATTGCGAATCGCTTACCGCTTCGGGATACTGCAGCGGCTGTCCGTTGATCGCCAAAAAGGCGTCAATGAAGTGTCGCGCCAGATCATATATCTCGCGATCAGTTACAGCGGTTTGATTATTTTGTTTTGGGGGCTCCTGGGACCGGAGTGGAAATTCCTGGCCATTTTGGCAGTTATGGTCTGGGGGTTCGGCGATGCCGCCGCTGCGCTGGTGGGACGTTTCTTGGGCCGCAAGAAACTGAAGGGGCCGTTTTTTGATCCAAAGAAGACAGTGGAAGGGCTGCTGGCCAACGCGGCCGCATCGGCTCTTATTTCCATGTTTGTTCTGTTGGTCGGGTCCGATGTCACCCTGCCGGTGGCACTGGCCAGTTCTGTGGTGCTGGGCGCTGTGGGAGCTGTCATTGAAGCCGCGTCGCGCCGGGGGCGGGACACCATCGTCCTGCCATGGTCTTTGGCAGCATTGGCCTATCCCGTCCTGACGCTGCTTAGGTATGTGGAGGGGCGGTGGCTGGGCTGATGGTTCCATGGAGCCGGGCCAAGGAAAAGACGCTGCTGGCCGGATGGCTGGTCGCGCTGTGGGGGCCGCTCACATATGGACTGGCTGTCTGGGCCGGTCGTTCCACTTTGATGGTCGCGGATTTGCTGCGGCGCATCACAGAATTGGCCGCTCTGTTCGTCAGCTGGTATGTGTATAATCGGGCCCGTCGCCACGGCGTCGCCCCCGGGATCTATGCCCGGTGGGAGAAACGGGCCAATATGGCCGTGGCTGCGGTCATGCTCTTCAGTGCTTCATTCATAGGCTACCAGGCTTATCGGCAGCTGCAGATCCGTCCCATGGTAGAACAGGTGCATTGGGGCATACTCATTGCATTCTTGGGTGTTTTGGTCAACGGCTGGTTTTGGCGGCGCCACGCGTCCTTTGCCCGGGATTCCTATTCTCCCATTTCCGAATCCCAATACCGTCTTTTCCGGTCTAAATGCCTTTTGGACGCCTGGGTGGTGATCAACCTCAGCAGCGCGTCCTATCTGCAGCAGTGGCCTTGGGGACGCTATCTGGATCCGCTGGGCGCTCTGGTGCCCGCGTGCGTCCTGCTTGTATCCGCTGTGCAGATTTTCCGCATTCACACAGTAGGGAAACGGAGGAAAGCGCCGTGAAACCGTGGCTGCACTTCAGTGAAGAAGTAAGGGAAGCAAGGGATAGCGGACGGCCGGTGGTGGCGTTGGAGTCAACCATTATCGCCCATGGATTTCCCTATCCGGAGAATTACCAGCTGGCCTTAGACCTCGAAGCCATGCTGCG
This sequence comes from Clostridiales bacterium, assembly GCA_003551965.1. Taxonomy (GTDB): domain Bacteria; phylum Bacillota; class Limnochordia; order Darwinibacteriales; family B1SED10-159; genus B1SED10-159. The sequence goes on from PUOC01000103.1 coordinate 2,747, forward strand.
GGATCTAGGCGTGGTCCCGGCCACCATTGCAATCCTGCAGGGGAACGTGAAGGTTGGCCTATCGCCGGAGGAACTGCTGCTTTTGGCTAAGGATGGCAATATGGCCAAAGCAAGCCTGCGAGACATTCCCGTGCTGATGGCCAAGAAAGAAAACGCCGCCACCACCGTATCTTCGACCATGCAGGTGGCCGACTGGGCAGGAATTTCCGTGTTTGTTACCGGCGGCATCGGCGGTGTGCACCGGCACGGCGAACAGACCTTTGATATTTCCGCCGATCTGCAGGCTTTGAGCCGCTTTCCGGTGGCCGTTGTCTGCGCGGGAGCCAAATCGGTCCTTGATCTGCCGAAAACCTTGGAAGTCCTGGAAACATGGGGCGTCCCGATCTTAGGCTACAGGACACAGCAGTTCCCCGCCTTCTATCTGCGGGACAGCGGTTTGGCCTTGGATTACTCCATTGACCACGGGCGCGAAGCCGCAGCCATATTGGAAATAAAGAGGGCAGTGGAGCAGCCGGGCGGAATTTTGGTCACGGTGCCCATTCCAGAAGAATCGGAACTGGATGAAGACCGCTTCAACACGCTGCTGCAGACGATCCTGCAGGAAATGGAAACCCACGGGGTGACCGGCAAACGCATTACACCGTATCTGCTGGGCCGGCTGCATGAAGCCAGCGGCGGCGATACTGTGCAGGCCAATTTAGCCCTGGTCAAAAATAACCTGGAAGTGGGAGCAGAAATTGCCCGGGCTCTGCACTGCCAACAGCCATGATCACCTGTTTCGGCGATGTGATCCAAGACATTCTGATTCGTCCGGCCGGTGCCCTGCAGCGAGGCAGCGACACACCGGGCCAAATCCTGCAGAGGGGAGGGGGCAGCGCAGCCAACACAGCCTGCTGGCTGGGAAAGGCGGGTGCCGACGTCTGCTTTATTGGGCAGATCGGAAAGGACCCGGCCGGGGACTTCCTGCAGCAGGGGTTTGTGGAATGCGGCGTTGAGCCTCGGCTGTCAAGGGCTGAGGAACCCACCGGCGTTATCGCGGTGCTGATAGACGACGAAGGACAGCGGACCATGATAACCCAGCGGGGTGCCAATCTGACCTTCAGCGAACAAACGCTCCGCCGTCACCTGCCGCAGCACAGCCGCTGGATGCACATAACCGGATATTCCTTCTTTCAATCTGTGCCGCTGCACGGGGCAGCTGAACAATTCTTAGCTCACGCTGGAAGCATAGGGGCGGCCGTCAGTCTGGACCCTTCTTCCTATGCTCTGCTGCAGAGGTACGGCGCGAAGCGGTTTTTGGAGATCACATCCGGAGCCCATTTGTTCCTGCCGAATCAGGATGAAGCAGCGGTTTTAACCGGTTGCCGCCATCCGGAAGCCGCAGCAGAAACATTGCTTTTGTTCTATGATGCCGTCATCGTTACCCTGGGCCCAGAAGGCTGTTTTTGGGCCGAAGGTACTGCCAGCGGCCGCGTTGCCGCCGCTGCGGAAATGGTGGAAGACAGCACCGGTGCCGGTGATGCATTCAATGCCGGTGTTCTCTCGGCATTGGACGCGGGTGCTTCCCTAGCCGACGCCGCGGCCTGCGGACAGGACCTCGCCGCCCGATGCTGTGCCGTCATGGGAGCACGTCCCGATCCGCAAAGGCAGGGTCGGGGAATAGAAAACAATTGAGGGAGGGGCAGCCATTGCCAGAACAGCTGCAAGGCCGCATGTCCAAGGACGCCTTAGCCGATTATCTCGCCGCTTGGGTCCACCAGAAGTACGATCAAGCCAAACGGGTGCTGCTTTTGCCGCCTGACGGAACCCGTGCCCACAGCTTAGCCGGGCCCATCTCGAATATTCTATATACGTTGTTCACGGAGCGCGGCGCGGACGTGGAAGTGATGCCGGCCTTAGGGACCCATGAGCCCATGTCCGACAGCCAGCTTAAGAACATGTTCGGCAGCGGCATTCCCATGGAGGCCTTTGTGGAACACCGCTGGCGCAGCGACGTGGAAACCATTGGCGAAATTCCGGCCGAGGTTATCCGCCGGCTCTCCGACGGCCTAATGGATGAGACCGTGCCCGTCACCATCAATAAGAAACTGCTTGATCCATCCTGGGATCTTATCCTATCCATCGGCCAGGTCGTCCCCCATGAAGTGGTGGGAATGGCCAATTATACAAAGAACATCGTTGTCGGCTGCGGCGGCAAATCCTTGATTGACGTATCCCATTTTATGGGTGCTGTGGTAGGCCTGGAGTCTATTATGGGGCGTACCGATACGGCGGTGCGAGGTTTGTTTGACTACGTGGAAGAGCATCTTCTGCGGGATCTGCCCTTGGAGTATATGCTTACGGTAACCACGACCGTGGGGGGGCAAACTCGTCTCGAGGGCCTTTTTTCTGGACGAGACCGCCACATCTTTGAAGAGGCAGCAGAACTGAGCCGCGAACTCAATCTCGATCTCTTGGATCGGCCCATTGAAACGGCCATCGTCTACTTGGACCCCGACGAATTCCGCACGACCTGGGTCGGCAATAAAGCGGTATACCGGCTGCGCATGGCTATGAAGGATGGCGGCCATCTAATTATCTTGGCTCCGGGAGTCAAATCCTTTGGGGAAGACAGGGAAATGGATGCACTGCTGCGGGCCTTTGGATACAAAGGCCGAGATGCCGTGATGGCCTCCATGGAAAACGGTCAACAACTGCAGGAAAGCCGTTCGGCGGCAGCACATCTGATCCATGGATCCTCAGAAGGGCGCTTTACAATCACCTATGCCGTCCGGCATCTGACAAAGGAAGAAATAGAGTCGGTGGGATTTGAGTACATGGATTACGACGAAGCCGCGGCGTCTCTGCAGGTAGACAGTCTCCAGGATGGCTGGAATACGTTGGATGACAGCAAAGAAGTATTCTATGTCAGCAATCCAGCGTTGGGACTGTGGGCCCTGAAGGAGAACTTCAAAAAGGAAGCGGAGTGAATCGCCATGGAAGAACGGAGCAGCATTATCGGGGCGAGCCTTTGGATGCTTGTCATTACGGCACTGCTGTTTTGGCTTCCGGCCATTGGGCCTCTCTTGGGAGGCATCGTCGGAGGTAAAAAAGCAGGGGACACGGGCCGGGCCATTATGGCGGCGATTTTGCCGGCGGTAGTAGTGGGCGGCGCCCTATTCATTGCCGGCGGCGCCCTGACTGGAGTACCGCTTTTGGGGGCAGTGGCCGGCATAGGAGCTGGCGTGGCGGTGCTGACGCAGATCGGGCCTCTGCTTTTAGGGGCAATAATTGGAAGCATTTTGTAGGAATATGCGAACGTATGTCGAACTCTATGATGAGGGCGGATTGTCTGTATAAAGGCTTTGCCTGGCGCAGATAGGGTGTCGCTTTGGCAGCGGTTCCTAAAAGAAGGGGCTGCAGCACAGCTGCGCATCAACAGAACAATATTTACTATGACAATTATCGATAGAGATGCAGCCGCTGGTTTGAGGATGGGAGCCGCCATACGGGCAGGGTATTCGGGCGGTTTTTTCCAAAACGCTATGGTACACGATGCCGGCGGATTTGGGGCCGGTCACGGGATGTGAGTGGCGGCCTTCTGTCTACCCCGAGTGATTGGCCGCCTTCAGGTGCTGCTGATTCGCACCTATTTGTTCTCTGTGGTTGTAGGCTAAGGTTCCTTACGAAAA
>PUOC01000006.1 GCA_003551965.1 Clostridiales bacterium
ATGCATGATCTCCAGCTTTTCCTTGTCATCCACATAGATGAACTCCCAGGGCTGCCCATTGTGAGCCGAGGGAGCAAAGCTCGCAGCCTCTACCATGCGCTCAACCTGATCTTCGCGGATCGGCTGATCGCGAAAGTCTCGAATGGACCGTCGTTCAAAGATAGCCTCCATTACATCCAAATCCAACCATCCTCTCCCGCGCACTGCCATAGAGCTTCGGAACAGATGCAAAAAATCCTGCCCCGCACAGGAAAAACAAGTGCTAACGGCCGGCTTTGTCGCTTAAGACGGCCTTCTCCCTTTGAACATTAGCGGCTGCATTTTGCACGTGCAGCGTGATAGACTGTTTAGCGCTCTCGCCATCTTCTCTCTGCAATGCATCCAATATGGCGCGGTGCTCGTTTACCACCAACTCGGCGCGACCAGGGGTGGACAAAGAAGCCATCCGGGCCTTTTGTACGAAATAATGGAAGGATGCCAGCACATGATGCAGGGGACTGCTGCCCGATGCTTCGTAGATTATCTCGTGGAATCGGCTGTCCAAATCGACAAGCTTATCCAAACTGTGTTTACTTGTATAAAACTCCATCAACTCCACCGTATCCTGCAGTTCGCGGAATTGGGTTTGGGATAGGCGGGCGGCGGCCCACTGCGCCGCCATGCCCTCCAATTGGGAGCGTATGGCGAAGATGTCTTGGATATCTTTTTCATTGACGCCAATCACCACCGCTCCTTTGTTTGGATAGACGGACACCAGCCCCTCCAACTCCAGCTGGCGGATGGCTTCGCGCACAGGAGTCCGGCTTACGCCTAACTCTCGCGAAATTTTCCCCTCCCGTATGGCAGTCCCGGGCGGGTACTTGCCGCTGAGAATTCCATCTCGAATGCGACAGAAGACCTGACTGCCCAAACTGTGTCGTTCCAAAAACTCCCGGCGCCCATCAAATACGTCCATCTCAAGTCCTCCTCAACAGGCCGCTCCGTCTCAAGATTCCCTTGCAATCGTGTCCATGATATAATCGGCGAACGCAGCACCGGTAGCTCCGGTATCTCGTCCGGTCATGACCAGCTTGCGCTCTTCGGCGGTACAGATATCCAGGGCCCGGGTCAAACGCTGTGCTTCCCGTTCGCGTCCGATATGCTGCAGAAGCAGCACAGACGCCCGCATCATACTGGAGGGGTCTGCATATTTCTCCCGCCCTTCCTCGACCATCCGCGGTGCCGAGCCATGGATGGCTTCAAACATGGCATATCGTTTTCCGATGTTGGCGCTTCCGGCGGTTCCGACACCGCCCTGAAACTCTGCTGCTTCGTCCGTCAGTATATCGCCGTAGAGATTGGGCAGAACCAAAACCTGGAACTGTTGACGGCGCTTGGTATCGATGAGTTTGGCAGTCATGATGTCAATATACCAGTCATCGAGATCGATGGCTGGATATTCTTGCGCCACTCGTTTCGCTATGTCCAAAAACTTCCCGTCTGTGGTCTTGACAACATTGGCTTTTGTTACCGCGGTGACCTTTGTTTTGCCGTTCTTGTCGGCATAGTCAAAGGCTGCACGGATAATTCGTTCTGAGCCCTCTGTCGTCGCCACGGTGAAGTCGAAAGCCAGCTCGCCGTCGATATGGATCCCATGGGAGCCCAGGGCATATGCCCCTTCGGTGTTTTCCCGGAAAAACGTCCAGTCGATCCCTTCCTCAGGAACCCGCACAGGCCGGACGTTGGCAAACAAATCCAATGCTTTGCGCATGGCCACGTTGGCGCTTTCAATATTGGGCCATGGATCACCTTCCTGGGGTGTGGTGGTGGGCCCCTTCAATATGATATGGCACCGTTTAATCTCTGCGAGGGTATCATCGGGGATGGCCTGGTTCCTCTCGGCCCGGCGTTCAATGGTGAGGCCCTCAATGACGCGAAATTCGATGCGCCCCGCCTTTACGTCTTCGTCGAGCAGAAACTCCAATACTCGCTGGGCCTGTTTGGTTATGGCAGGACCGATGCCGTCACCACCAACGACTCCAATGATCAGAGGGTCAAGGCTGTCGTAATCGATGAAATCCCGCTGCTCTTTCATCTTGGCTATCCGTTCCCTTTGGCTCTGAATCAATGCAACAAAGTGTTCAGCTGCTTGTTGGTACTCCATAGATTTATGCTCCTTCCTGTTCTTGACGAATGACATTGATGCGCCCGCCTGCCAAAATCATAGCTTTTTCACGAGGCGACAGCTGGCAGTGCACAGGAATCGACAGCTGTTTGTTGGTGATCTCTAGGGAAAAACGTCCCTGCGCCACGGTTTCCCGCAGAGTTTCCATGCGCAGTGTATCCCCCTCTTCCACCTTGTCATAGTCGGCCTCGTCGGCAAACTCAAGCGGTAAAATTCCGGAATTGATCAGATTCGCCCGGTGGATGCGGGCAAAGCTCTTGACGATGACCGCTTTGACGCCCAAATATAGGGGTGCCAAGGCCGCATGCTCTCGGCTCGATCCCTGGCCATAGTTTTCTCCGCCCACGACGCAGCCGCCGCCCGCTGCCTTTGCCCGGGCGGGAAATTCGGGGTCACATGGCGAAAAACAGAATTCTGCCAGATAGGGGATGTTCGATCGATATGGCAGCAACTTGGCATTGGACGGCATAATATGGTCGGTTGTGATATTGTCCTCTACCTTCAAGAGCACTGGGCATTCCAATGTCTCCGGCAGCGCACTGTTGAGAGGGAATTCTTTAATGTTCGGGCCGCGGACCACAGTCACGTCTTCGCCGGGAGCAGCCGGCGGCACAACGAGGTTGTCGTCGGCCGGGAACGTTTCCGGCTCTTCGATGGCAATGGGATTACCCAGTGCCGTCGGATCAGTAAGCCTACCGGTCAAAGCACTGGCGGCTGCCGTCTCAGGACTTACCAGGTAAACGCTGGCCGAATCAGTTCCACAGCGGCCTTTGAAGTTGCGGTTGAATGTCCGCAGCGAAACAGCGTTACTAGCCGGTGCCTGCCCCATGCCGATGCAGGGCCCGCACCCCGCCTCCAAAATACGTGCCCCGGCTTCTATCAAGCCTGCTAGAGCCCCGTTGGCTGCCAGCATGGAAAGAACCTGCTTGGAGCCGGGAGAAATGGTCAGGCTCACGTCTGGATGAACGGTTTTCCCTTTTACGATCGCAGCCACTCGCATCAAATCCTGATAGGACGAGTTGGTGCAGCTGCCGATGCACACCTGATCGACGTCAATGCTGCCGATCGCCGCCACTTCTTCCACCGCATCCGGGCTATGGGGCTTGGCTGCCAGAGGTTTGATGTCACAGAGATCAATCACGACCCGATCATCGTACACTGCGTCATGGTCAGGCTGAAGTTCCCGCCAGTCTGCTTCCCGTCCCTGGGCCTTCAAGAACTGCCGCGTCCGTTCATCGCTGGGGAACACCGACGTGGTGGCTCCTAGTTCGGCGCCCATATTGGTTATGGTTGCCCGTTCTGGAACCGACAGCGAAGCAACGCCCTCGCCCGTATACTCCATCACTCGGCCAACGCCGCCTTTGACAGTCAGGCGGCGGAGAACTTCTAAGATAATGTCCTTGGCCGTGACAAAGGGCTGCAGCTGTCCCCGAAGTTCCACCGCCGTAACCTTAGGGGAAGCGGTGGCATAGGGCTGTCCTCCCATGGCGGCGGCCACGTCGAGCCCGCCTGCGCCGATGGCGATCATGCCGATGCCGCCGGCAGTGGGTGTATGCGAATCGGAGCCAAGAAGCGTATCCCCCGGACGAGCGAAACGCTCGAGGTGGACTTGGTGGCAGATGCCGTTACCCGGCCGCGAATAATGCACCCCGTGCTTTCTGGCTGCGGTCTGGATATACTTGTGATCGTCGGCGTTTTCAAAGCCCTGCTGCAGCATATTGTGATCCACATAGGCAATGGAAAAATCGGTCTTCACCTGATCCACTCCCATGGCCTCGAACTGCAGATAAGCCATGGTACCGGTCGAGTCCTGGGTCAATGTTTGCTTGATTGCAATCGAGATCTCCGCACCGGGTTCTACCCGGCCGGAGATGAGATGCTCTTGAAGAATCTTACGGGTCAGTGAAGATCCCATACTAGCCCTCGCTCCTCTCTATTTCCTGCATGGCCCGCTTTGTCTGTCGCGTCATCTCATTGTCACTAATATTGGTAACGCGGCCCCGCTCAAACTGCTGGTCCACCCATTGTTTCACCGCTTGGACCACGGGATGATTCTTATCCACTTCCTGATCGAGTTTCATGTTCGCATTGATCCAGTGAGCAATACCCGACGCTCCGCTGGTACTAGAGATGTGAACGCGCGGCTTGCGGTTGAGAAGCGTTTCTGTGTTGAAGATATTGTAGATCTCTTCATTTTTCATCAACCCGTCCGCATGGATACCGGCCTTCGTAACATTGAAGTCCCGGCCCACAAAGGGCGTCATGGGTGGAATGTGATACCCCATTTCCTTCTCCATGTATTCGGCGATCTCTGTGACAACCGTCGTATCCATACCATCCGTTGTCCCCCGGAACTGGGCATATTCAAAGACCATAGCTTCTAAAGGACAGTTACCCGTCCGCTCGCCGATGCCTAGCACCGAACAGTTCACGCCCGAAGCTCCATAGAGCCAAGCGGCAGCCGCATTGCCGACCACTTTGTAGAAGTCATTGTGACCGTGCCACTCGATCAGCTCGCTAGGCACGCCTCCATGGTGGTTGAGGCCATAGATAATACCCGGCACACTGCGCGGCAGGGTAACACCGGGAAAACTTACACCGTAGCCCATGGTGTCACAGGCCCGCACTTTAATCGGCACACCGGTTTCCTGCATCAACTCCATCAGTGCAATGGCGAATGGGACGACGAATCCATAGATATCGGCGCGTGTGATATCCTCGAAATGACAGCGGGGCTTCACACCGGCTTCAATGCACTTACGGACAATGGACAGATAGTGATCAATGGCTTCCCGCCGAGTCATCTTCAGCTTGTGGAAGATATGGTAATCGGAACAGCTGACCAAGATACCGGTCTCTCTCAGCCCGATATCGCGGACCAACTGAAAGTCCTTCTCCGATGCCCGAATCCATGCCGTGACTTCAGGGTACTCATATCCCAACTCTAAACACTGCTCCACAGCATCGCGATCCTTGTCACTGTAGAGAAAGAACTCACTCTGCCGGATGAGGCCTTTTGGTCCGCCGAGTTGGTGCAGCAGGTCATAGAGTTTGACAATGTGCTTGGCTTCCCAAGGTGTCTGGGACTGCTGGCCATCCCGGAATGTCGTATCGGTTATCCAAATCTCATTGGGCATATTAATCGGAACCAGCCGATGGTTGAAGGCAACCTTCGGTACTTCATCGTACGGAAACAGATTCCGGAACAACCGGGGCTCCTGAACATCCTGAAGCGGATAGCGGAACTCCGTCCGTTCCAGCAGGTTTGTTTTGGGACTAAATTCTAGCATCAGAGATCCCTCCCAAAAGATACGTTGCTGTTTGTATAATTGTATACAACCATACCAAAACAGTCAAGAAAAACCAATACGCATCTCGGGCATAAATATTCTCTCTGAGAGAATAGTCCTGGGAGAAATCCCTTCACACAGGCATACACATCTTCTGGCCGCTGAAAATTATTTCATGAGAACACACTCACAGCCAAGCACCCGTGACCATAGAAGCGGATCAGCAGTGAAGCCGCCAAACGTCCCATCAATTCGTCTCCGAACAGAGCCTTATCATCGGCGGGTCAGCCCGTGCCCGGCCCGCGGTTCTCTAACCCTCGGATAGGGAAAGCCACCATCTTTTGCTAGCTTGCTAGTCACCGCTCTAGCCAGGCTTCGATGGCTTCCCGGATTTTCCACACATTGTGTCCATAATTACTGACCAATGTGACAATTTGAGCTGTTTGGCTTTCATAACTAGAATAACAGCTGACTCCGGGATCTGATCCTTCTATATGATAGGCAAGCCGCCCGTCTTCCAGTGTGTCGAGCCACACACCGTATCCATAGCAACCTTCCGGCACCTGCGGTGCCAGCATTTCCGACAGCGCCGCGTCTGCAACCAAACGTCCGTTCATGAGGCTATCCCAAAACCGCTCAAGATCGTGCACAGTGGTATAGGCGCCGCCAGCCCCCGAACCCTTGGCATCGACGCTGAAGATATGCGTGTAGTACTCCCGGCGTGAGGTATCGAAAATGTAGGCATTGGCGCATTTCTCCGGCAATCGATCCAGTTCATAGTATCCGGTGCTCTCCATGGCGGCCGGCGCAAAAACGTACTCGCTCAGGTAACTGTCAAAGGGCATGTCGGTGACAGCCTCGATAATCAGTCCCAGAACAACGAAGCCTGCGTTATTGTAATGGAAGCGTTCCCCAGGCACGCCGCACATGGGCTTATGAATGAACAGCGG
>PUOC01000131.1 GCA_003551965.1 Clostridiales bacterium
CAGCGCTACTCCATGCAGCTGGCGTATCTTCCACTGCGTCTGCCGACGTCTGTCTTCAGCCGTGCGCAGGGCCGTCAGGTCCCGTCCCATGGCTTGGATCTCCCGAAAACCCCCGTCTTCGTCAAACAGGCCCCGATCAACCCATTGGATCCATTTTGGATCACCCCAACTGTCTGTAATCCATCCTTCCCTTACTGTCTCTCCGCCCTCCTGCATGAGATGTTCCACCGTATGGCGCAGTTCTTCGCCGTGAACCGGAGAAACGAAATCATAGATGTTCCGCCCCACCAGTTCCTGTTCAGTGCGGTTGAGAAACCGGCAGTATGCTTCATTGACGAAGGAAATATGTCCGTTTTTTTCAAACCGAAGGATGAAATCGCGGTGATCTTCCACCACTGCCTGGTAGAGCTCCTTGGCCTTGTGGAGCTCCTCCATCTGTTGACGGGTTTGAGTGGTATCGCGTGCAATCGTGAGAATGCCGTGACGACCACCGCTGTAATCGCGAAGTAGGACATGCGTGAAGTTATACCAACGATAGGCGCTGCTTCCGTCGGGGACTTGGAATTCGGTCCGGCGCACAACGACGTCCCTTTGCAGGACATTTGTTTCCGCTTTGGCAATGGCAGCCGCAGCCGAGGGCGGCAGGAAATCGGCATTCGTCCGCCCAAGAGCATCTTCGATCCGATCCACTCCCAGCATCTGTGCCTGTGCTTGGTTCAAACGCGTATAACGGCCCCCTATGTCCTTGACACTGACGGCATCGGGGACGCTGAACAGCAGCGCATCGACAAAACAACGCTCATCATGATACTGTGCCAAAACCCTGCGCAGCGCATCCACAGAAAGCCCCACTGCTACGGCCGCAAGGATGTGTGCTCCCAAGAGCAAAAACGACGCCGGTTCCGTCCAAAGAGACCAGCCGCCCACATAGGACGCTGCCGCGAAAACAACGGCCAGCCAAAGCGATGCTCCTGCGGCACCGTAGATACCCCAAAATAGGCTGGCAGCCACAGCAAGCAGCATGCTGACAGCGGCCAGCAACGTCATTGAGTTCAATCCCACGGCTGCAGCAGAACCAGCGGCCAAAAACAGGAATGCTCCCGTCGGCAGAACCCCTGAATAACGCATGCACAGTCACCCTCCGCTCTGGTTTTCCAACATCCATCCTAATCCAGGTAAGGAAAACGGTAGCAGAATGCTCTGAAACGAATCTCAAACATGCTCCTGTAAGGCAAAAAAGAACACAGCCCGATGTGTGGAATCGGAGCTGTGTTCTTGACTCGAATTACAGTTCCCGTTCGAGTATCTTACGGCTGGGCGCATCCAACGAACGGATACTGTTGATTTCGTAACGGTTACCGTCAATGTCCTTTATAACCACCAAACCGTCCGGATAAAAACGGATATTGCGCCGTTTTCCCGTGACCTCGAAGGTTCGATCTCCCTTTTCGGTCTTCACCTTCCATTCGTCAGCACCTAACTTGGTCTCGATGGAATAGATCTTGGTCACCGTGGGAATAAAGTACGTCTTTTGGAGTTCCTGCTCCACGACGGCCCGGCTGTCCTCGTCTAAGCTTTCCATCTTGTGCACAATGCCGATTTCGTCTTCCTCGGAGTCGACAAACCTGACATAAGTGCGGCGACGGGTGAGCGGAAACAGCAGGTTGATCTCAATGTCATGGTACGTTTCCCCGTTTTCTAACTGCAGCGATGGAATGCCGTGCTCATCATAGAAGACCTTCAATTCCTGCTTATCCAACATGTTCATGGTAACACCGTGCTGAAGGGTCATTCAAAATCACCTCCAAGCGTACCCTGCTTGGCAATATCCGCCTGCATCTCCACCAGTTGGGAAAAGGCTCCCTCTTTATCTCTCAGCAGCTCCTCATGGCTTCCCACCTCGACAATTTTACCTTCATCCATAACCACAATCCTGTCGGCATTGCGCAGGGTCGAAAGGCGATGGGCAATGGCCAACGTGGTGCGGTTGCGGACCAGGTTGTCAATGGCGTCTTGAATAAGGCTTTCCGTAACTGTGTCAACGGCTGACGTGGCCTCATCCAAGATAAGGATGGGAGGGTTGCGCAGGATTGCGCGGGCAATGGACAGCCGCTGCTTTTGGCCTCCGCTGAGCCCGGTACCCCTTTCGCCTAGGAGCGTATCATATCCGTCGGGAAAGCGTGCAATGAAGTCATGGGCATTGGCCATCTTTGCGGCCCAGATGATATCGCGATGCCTAGCCTTCGGATTTCCATAGGCGATGTTCTCCGCAATGGTCGCATGGAACAGAAACGGCTCCTGCAGTACGACGGCCATTTGGTCACGGAGCGATTGTATTTCCACGTCGTCTAGATTGACACCATCGATATAGATGGCCCCCTCGGTCACCGGATAGAATCGCGACAGGAGATTAATCAAAGTCGTCTTGCCTGATCCGCTGGCGCCGACGAAGCCCACCATCTCTCCGGGTTCAATGTGCAATTGGATGTTGTCAAGTACCCTTTCTCCTTTATCGTACTCAAAGGAGACGCTCTCAAAACGGATGTCGCCGCGAATGTTGTTGAGCTGTACGGGATGTTCCGCATCGGGCCGTTCCGGTTGGTTATCCAGGACTTCAAAAATCCGCTCGGCCGATGTAGCCGACTCTTGAATCATACCGCTCAACTGGCTCAAGCGCTGCACAGGCCCGTACAATTGCCACAGCAGACCGGTAAACAGAACCAAATCTCCTAGGGTAACGGTCATCATATCCGGGTTTTGGAGGCCGATAATCGCTTCGCGGCCGCCGATTCCCCAGATGGCCATAATACCCAGGGCAACCAGGAAACTCATGGATGGGTAGAAGGTATGGTTCATGGTCTGGGCCAGCATCGCGGCATCAAAGAACTCCCGTTGTTTGCGGCTGAACTTCTCCACTTCGTTTGTTTCGCGGCCGAATGCCTTTACGACACGGATTCCCGGCAGCGTGTCCCCGAGAATCGCATTCAGCTCCGCAGCTCGCCGGTGTACCCTGTGCCAGACCTTGCGGATGATTTTTTGGAAGTAAACGGTCAAAACCACAACCAGCGGCAGCGGCGACAGCGCGATCACAGCCAGTCTGGCATTGGTGGCAAAGAGCATAATGCAGATGATGGTCACCATAAAAAACTGGATGACCACTTCCTGCATGCCGTTGGACAGGAAGTTCTGCAGCCGGTTGACGTCCCCGATTACCCGGGCCATGATGGCACCTGTCTGGCGTTTATCGAAGAAGTTTATGGACAGCCGCTGCAGGTGATCGTATAGATTTGTCCGCAGATCAAAAAGCACACTTTGTCCCAGTTTGGCCGTGAGGTAACCGCGGGAACCGTTGAACAGGGCACTGAGGGCAAAACTGGTAATCAAGCCGGCCACAACCCAGACCAAAAGACCCATCTGCTGTTTGACGATGACCTCGTCCACAAGCACCTTCGTCAGTGTCTGCGGAAGCAGTTGAAACAGCGTGCCTAACCCCGACAGCGCAAAGGCCAGCAGGGCCATTTTCTTGTACGGTCCAATGTAATGGAAAAGCCGGCCGATGGTCTGCTTCTTTTCAATGCAGCCCGGGCATACCCGCATATCACCGGGTATGGCTTTTCCGCAGCTGATACAGCGATTGATTTCCAGGTTCTCGCCGGAAGCCAACACCACGTCGGTGTGGATACCGTGAATGCGGCTTACGTCCTTCACCACATCGCTGACGTGATCGGAATGGGCACGGGAAAAACGCAGCACGTCCATGACATGATCCTGCACCGATACTTCAACCAATCCGTTGCCGTAGAGGTGCCGAATCCTGATGGCTTTGATGTCCTGCAGAAGCAAATCCCGAACGACAGCACCCCGCTCCGGTTCGACCACAAGCAGACGTTTGTCGTCCACGACCAGCCAGCAGGAACCAAAAAAACCGTCCAATGTCATGTCCGAGTCCTGCACAATGTTCACCTTATCCGGAGAGAAGTCGGACAGGGTTCGCTTCAGGACAGTCACAACATCTTCAGGCAACTGCTGGCCCATATTCTCTTCGACGTCTTCACTCATACCCATTCATCTCCTTGTATAGGGCTTTCATAGTGTATTGTACTAACCTTTTTCAAGGGCAGCAAACCGGTACAAACGACGCTGCCCGAACTCGTGGCCCATAGCCAAGCTTTAGCCCCTCCTACAGTGGTTTTTTTCGCCCATGGTTACTTTCTGGGCGCCAATTGAAAACCCTCTCAAAAAAAGCATTTTCTTTGTCCTCTCCCCTGCAGGAAAACGGCTACGGCGGTCGAATCATAACCTTTGGCACCGCGATACAGATACTTCCAAGGCGGAAGGGGTGTGATCCGTGAAGTATGCGAAAGTAATTTGGACATACATGGCCGGCAACCGCATGCTGTACCTGGGAGCTATTCTCAGCGTAGGACTGGCCGCTTTCTTCACCTTGTTAGGCCCATTGGTAATCCGTACCACCATTGATTCCATCATCGGTACGGATCCAATGGATGTCCCTTCTTGGGTGGAAAGCGCCGTTCTTAGCCTTGGAACACCAGAGGAACTGCGCAGTCAGCTCTGGATTCCTGGAATAATTCTCATGGTACTGGCCGTACTGCGAGGATTGTTCCTTTTTTTTCGGGGCAAATGGTCAGCCCTCGCCGCCGAAAACATGGCAAAACAACTGCGGGAGAAGCTCTACGATCATTTGCAGCATCTTTCCTATGCCTACCACACGCAGGTGGAAACCGGTGATCTGGTACAGCGCTGTACCCAGGATATGGAGCATCTGCGCCGTTTTCTGGCCATGCAGTTTGTGGAAGTGGGCAATGCGCTGTTCATGATCGGCTTTGTCCTGGCCATCATGCTGAGTTTGCATGTTCCCTTAACACTGGTGGCCATGGCCATTGTACCCGTGATTTTTCTGTTTTCCCTGTTTTTCTTCCTCAAAATCCGCGACGCCTTCCGTCTGTCCGACGAAGCCGAGGCATCCATGTCGACGGTGCTCCAGGAAAACCTGACAGGCGTGCGGGTGGTCAGAGCCTTTGCCAACGAACCCTATGAGGTGGAGAAATTCGAAGGCGTCAACAGCCATTACCGCGATGTCACCTACCGGCTGATCAAGCTCAACGCTGTCTACTGGTCGCTGTCCGATCTCATGAGCTTGTTTCAGATTGGATTGGTATTGGTCGTCGGTGCCCTTTGGACATCCCAGGGGATCATAACCCTAGGGACTTTGGTCGTTTTCACCACCTATGAAGGCATGCTGTTGTGGCCGGTCCGCAGTCTAGGCCGAATCTTGACCGACATGGGCAAGACCTTCGTGGCGGTGGAACGCATGCAGGAAATACTCGATGAGCCCCGGGAAACCATGGAGCAAGCCCACGACAGGCCACCGATGGATCGCAGAATCGTCTTTGATGGTGTCTGCTTCCATTACGAAGATGAGCCGTCGGTGCAGGTACTGCAGAACATTTCCTTTGAGGCCGAGCCGGGTGAAACCGTGGCCGTTCTCGGACACACCGGTTCGGGCAAGAGCAGTCTGGTCCATCTTCTGGCACGCCTTTATGATTATCAGTCCGGGTCGATCACCGTTGACGGGCGGGAGCTGAAGACCATCGACCGCAGCTGGGTACGTCGCAATGTAGGCCTGGTCATGCAGGAGCCGTTTTTGTTCGCCCGCAGTATTGGAGAAAACATTGCCCTGGCCAATCCCGGCGCTTCACAGGAAGAGATCGAAGACGCGGCCCGAGCCGCAGCTGTCCACGACGTCATTTTGGAATTCGACAGGGACTATGACACCATCGTCGGCGAACGCGGTGTTTCACTGTCCGGCGGACAGCGCCAGCGAGTAGCCATTGCCCGCACACTGCTCTCGCAAAGCCCGATTCTTGTCTTTGATGATTCGTTAAGTGCGGTGGATACGGAAACCGATGCAGCCATCAGGCATGCCTTGAGCCACCGGGCCAAGGACCGGACAACCTTTATTATCACCCACCGCATTGCCAGCATACTCGATGCCGACAGAATCTTGGTTCTCGATCAAGGGCAGATTGTACAGCAGGGAACACATCAGGAGCTGGTTACGCAGCCGGGCCTGTACCGCCGCACTTGGGAGATCCAAAGTGCGCTGCGGGACGAAACACCCGCCTAGCCACGGGTCCATGGGCAAGCCTCTGGAGCGATAATTGAGGAGCCGGCACAGGCGTCTCGAACCGTTTTGGGTCTGCTCTGCTTCCAAATACGGGGACGAACGCCTTCCCGGCCGCCCGTAACCTGCCGGCGGCTTTGCAGGCCGTCCCGACAGAATGCTGGAAATGCAGCCATGTCCTCGACCTCGCGAAACGCGCCTATGCCAAGGTGCGGACGAAGCGTTCGATGAAATGA
>PUOC01000028.1 GCA_003551965.1 Clostridiales bacterium
GATGCCATTGTGCGTGGCCGCCCAGATCCGTCCCTGATCGTCTTCCAGGACCGCCGTCACCACGTTGCTGGTCAGGCCGTCTTCTTCCAGGAAGGTCGCAAAGGAATGGCTGTCCTCTATGTACCGGGCCAATCCTCCGCCCACCAATCCGAACCAGATCCGGCCCTGGGAGTCCTCATAGGCGGTGCGAATCGTATTGGCCGCCAGCTGTTCCGCGTCCGTTCCTTGCCGCTCATACACCTGTACGCTGCCGCCGTCTGGATCCAGACGGTTAAGGCCGTTATTGGTGGCTATCCAGACGCGGTCCCGGCTGTCGACGAGAATGTCGTATACCAAGTTGTTGGACAGTCGCAGATCAGGCCCTGCCTGCGAAAACTGCTCCAGCTCCTGTTCTTCCCGGTGGTAGCGGAAGGCGCCGTGGTTGTAGGTTCCGATCCAGAGATAGGGCCCCTGTTCCGCCAGGGCATAGACAATGACGTCTGCGGGCAGCAGGCGCCACGGTTCAAAGGCATCTTCTTCACGGTTGTAGACAAAGAGTCCGCCGCTGCCGCCGGCCAGCAGCCGGCCGTCCCTGTCGCTGTGGAGTGCCACCACATTATCAGTGGGCAGTGGATGATCGTAATCGCCCTCGGTACGGTATTTGATCATGGTGTCGGCTTCGCTGTCGTAGCGGTCCAAGCCGCGGTTGTATACGGCGATCCACAGTTCGCCCTGGCTGTCGCGGTGAATGGCGTTGATTTTTCCGGCGGAAAGGCTTTGCGGATCCCCCGAATCGTGGGAAAAGCGCACGAAATTGCCGCGGCGGGGATTGGCTTTGTTGAGCCCGCCGCCGTTGGTACCGACCCAGAGGTTGCCGGTATGATCTTCCAGTATGGAATATACCACGGGATGGGACAGTGATTTTTCCTGGCCTTCCCCGGCGAAATGGTGTCTTTCCCCGCCCGGCACGTCGGCAAACAGTCCTCCGCCCCAGGTGCCCACCCAGCGGGTGCCGTCGCTGGTTTGGAATACCGTGTAGACACGGTTGTCGTCATAGACATGGTGCTCTGTCTTGCCGCTCTCGGCGTCAATGACCAACACACCGCCCTCCCAGAGACCCAAGGTCAGTTGGTTTTCGGAGAACTCTGCAATGGCCATGACGGCCGCTGACGGCAGTTCCCAAGGCGCCGGCTGCAGAGAAAGGGTGTCTGCATCCCATTGGTAAAGGCCCTCGTAGGTCCCCACATAGAGCCGTTCCTGGGAATCTACGTGCAGCGCCCGTACCACATTTCCCGGTACAGGATAGGCCGTGATCTCGCCGCTGTCGGGGTGAATACGGTTGAGGCCGTCCATGGTGCCGGCCCAGATGAGCCCGTCCGGACCTTTGCAGATGGCAATGACCACCGGATTGGAAAGGCCTTCTTCGGCAGCATAGTTGGTGAACTGGCCGGAATGAATGCACAGCCGCGAAATGCCTTGGTATGTGCCAATCCACAATTCGTGGCTGTCTTTGTCATAGTACATGGTCTGAATCAGGTTGTGGACGAGGCCGTCTTGATCATAGGGGTTGTGGCGGATGGTTTCCATGGTGCGGCCGTCGTAGTAATTGAGTCCGCCCTGGGTCCCGAACCACAGAAATCCATAGCGGTCCTGGATGACGGAGGAAACGGAGAGGTTGGATATGCCGCTTTCCCGGCCTAAGGTGTCAAAGACAGGTGTGCTGTCCGGCCGGAGCACGGACTGCTGGGGAGAGCCCAATTCTCGGCCATGGACAATCGGCGGGGCCGCAGTCACTGCCCAATACAGCGTGATTATCACGATGGCAATAGCCCAGCCCTGGATACGCAACATGATCTCTCCTCCGGCTGCCAATGTTGTGGGTGCAGCGAAAACGGAAGCACTGCTTCCATGTTGGAAGAATTCGCCGCGGCAGCACCGTTTCCTTGGCGCGGCAGGGAAATTTGCACGAATTTTCACGGCTGCGGGAAAGCACCGCAAAGAGGCCTGTGCAGGAATTTCTGGAGCGCTGCTCGAACGGCATGTGTAGGTTCGACTGCTGCTGTCGGTCGTTCACGATGTCAGATAGGAAATTGGTGATTCGTATGCCTGCCTTCGCAAACCGCGGGCGCTTTGAGGCACTGTACCGGGGGATGGCCATGGCTTTCCCGATTATGCTGGGATATTTCCCGCTGGCCGTGGCCTACGGCATCCTTTCCTTTCAGGCAGGGCTTCCCTTGCGTTCCACGGCGGCCATGTCCGTCTTGGTCTATGCCGGTGCCAGCCAGTTTATGGCCGTCAATATGCTGGGTTTGGGTGCTGCCGGCACGGAAATTGTCCTGGCCTGCTTTATGATCAACATCCGCCACATTGTCATGAGCATGTCGCTGATGCAGCGGTTGGCGGATCTGACGCCCGCGGGCAGAAAGGCTGCGGCACTAGGCGTCACCGACGAAACCTTTGCACTGCTGTCCTTTTCCGAGATCCGCTCCGGTCCAACGAAGGGTTGGCTCCTGGCCGGGGTTCTGGTGTCCGCCTATGGCGCCTGGGTTTCCGGCTCGGTGGTGGGGGCGCTTTTGAGCACGGTCATTCCCGGCGATCTCGCGGCTAGTATGGCCATTGCCCTCTATGCCATGTTTATTGGGCTCTTGGTTCCGAATGTGAAGCGTCACCCCCCGGCTTTGACCATTGCGGCTGCGGGCGCGCTGCTCTGCACTGTGCTGACGCCGCAGGTGGGTGCCGGCTGGGCCATCGCCTTCGGAACACTGGGAGGAGGATTGGTCGGTGTTCTCCATGCCGCCTCTGTCCCCGAGGATGCCGACCAGGAAGAACAGGCGTAGAAACATGCCTGGGTTCTGCCACCGCAGCAGGAGGGAGGGATCGATGTGCCTTATTTTTGGATAATCCTCGGCATGGCCGTGGTGACGGCTGTGCCGAGAGTTCTGCCGGCCTTTCTGCCATTGGAGATGGAACTGCCTTCGTGGGTGCGCCGCTGGCTGGCGGCTGTGCCCTATGCTGCCTTAGGTGCCCTTATTTTTCCCGGCATTCTCAGCGTTGATCCCAGCCGTCCCTGGGTAGGCCTGCTGGGCGGACTGGGTGCCCTGCTTCCGGCTTGGAAAGGAATGCCCTTGGGTGCATCGCTGGCGGCCGCCGTGGCCGTGGTCTATGCCCTGCAGTGGCTGCTGCATTGAACATGCTGCCTTCGCAGGTAGGATATCGAGATGGCCCTGCCGCCGTTTTAGCGTTACCTCTTTGTCCGTCTCTGCTGTCTGCACCCGGTCCAGGTGGAGGCTGTGGTTTCTATGACAGACCATGGGCACGGAAAAAGCCGCACGCTTCCCTGCGAAAGCGTGCGGCTTTTGGTATTAAGGCTCAGGGAGCCGGCCTGCATTTCATGCAGAATCATGCTGCCTGTTATTCCTGGGCGGCGAAATCCAAGGGCGGTGCCTGGTCTTCACCTTGGGGATCCACGTAAGCGCCCTGCCAATTGAGGGTAGCGGTGGATTCCTGTACCATGCGCAGATTGGGTGCCTGTTCCCAGTTCAAGTAGTCGCTGATTGTCAGCTGCTGGCCGCTTTGGATAAGAAGCTGCACGGCAGCCGACGGGTCCTCTTCGACCACAGTCAGGCCGTCGATCTTGGCATGTTCTGCCACTGTAACCGTGAGCCGCTTGTCTTCCTGGCCGGCACGGACGACGATACCCTTCAAGACCGCCGCCGGATGCTTGAGCTCTAGATCGTCGGCAAAGGTATCGCCTCGGAAGGTGGAAAGACTGGAAACAGCGGCCGGAGCCGAAAAGACGTTGTTCTCAAATTCGATGCCGCGGTTGATGCGCTGCTCGGCGGTGAAATGCGAGTCTGTGATCTGCGCGCCTGCATGGGCATCGATGTCTTCTAAGTCAAAGTCAAAGGTGACACCGCTGGTCTGGGAATGGGGTCCCAACTGGCTTCTGGGAACATCCAGGCCGGCCAGGGACAGTCCATCTTTGCCTGCAGTATTCCCCCGCAGCCAGACGGCAAGGTCGTCGCCGCCGCCTATATTGGTGCCGTCCACGGCCACAGTTCCCCTAAAGGACGTGTTGTTGAGTATCACAACCGGAGCACCTTCACCTGCCAGCACCGACACACTGGCTGGGTCTGCGGGCCGGAAGCGGGCGTGATTGAACTGCAGGTCCTGGGCGGTGCTTCCCACGACGATGTCTTCGCTTTCGATGATGGTGTGGAAGAACGCGATGCGCCCAGGACTGCCTAAGATCGTCGAACCCGCAACCACCGTGCCGTCATTGGCGGACAGTGTGGAGGCGCCGAAGGTGACGTCACCGCGCAGGACTGACAGCGCGCCGTAAAAACGGCTGTCGCGCACATCCACGTCTAAGCCTGGTCCGTTAATGAGTACGGAACCGGCCAAGGTTGAGCCTAGTATTGCCCGCTCGCCGCTGCCTTCCAGGCTGAGCTCGGCGTCGTCATCGGTGGCCGCGGACGCAATTTCCACTGCACTGCCCGCTGCCCCATGGGCGGCCAGCCGGCTTTGATCGTGGAAGTGCAGTCCGTCAATATAAATGCGGCCGCGGTTTTCCGGTTCGGCCAAGAGTGCCGCCCGGTCCAGCACCTGGAAGTAGCTGCCGGAAAAGACAGTGGTGTCCTCCTCTGCCGCCAGCTGGACGCGCACTTCTGTTTCGTTTTGGAAGGTGCAGTCGCTGAAGACCACATCATCGTACTGGACTTCTACGGCATCGCCCCCGCTTAAGGAAAAGACGCTTTCGCTGAAGAGCGTGCCCGGCGGTATTTCCGCCACAGGTCCCTGGAGCTCACTGCCTAGGAAGAGCGGCGCGCCTTCTCCCGCTGCGGCGCCGCTTAAGTCCACGGCACCCTGGAGCACTGCTCCGCCGAAGAGGGCATTTTCCGCTCCGTCTCGGAATTGGACTTCTCCGGCCACCTCCGGCCGGCCATTCTTGCCTTCAAAGGAAAAGTCATGGGCCCCGACGTGCAAGCGGCCCGGAACCGGCGTTTCCCGCAGGGCCGTCTGTTCTGCACCGACGGAAATGCCAAAGGATAGCGGCATGCCTTCGCCGTCCAGGGGCCAGCGGACTTCGCTGAAGCTCCAGCGGCGTCCGGCGTTGATGGACCAAAGATCGTTGCCTTCACGGCCTAAGATATGGGCTTCGCTTTGGCTGCCGCCGCTGAGGCCTGTGTAGAGGTTTTCAAAATGTACATCCTCAAAGGCGATGTTTTCCACCGCTTCGTGGTTGGTGTCCGCCAGCCAAGCAATGGCGCCGTCGGCGATGCGGACGTTGTCGGCGCCGGCACCAAATTCGAGGGTTCCAGCCACGGCAATGCCTTCCAAGACGATGTCGGGCGCGTTGATCACCAGATCGCCGGCCACGGTTTCCAAGGCGGCGATGTGCTCGGGTGCAATGGTTTCGTTGATGGTCACGCTGCCGCCAACCAACTGCAGACCGTCAAGTTTGACGTCTGTGGAGTTGATCTCGACGTCCCCGGTTACTGTATGCAGTTCCGAAAGTGCTGCCGGCTGGTTTAAGAATACACTGCCGGAGACCTCCTGCAGTTGTGCCAGTCCCGCGCTGGCGGTGTCAAGAATAAGGTCACCGCCGACGGCGTGCAGGGCAGGCAGTGAAGCCGGGCCTTGGAGACTGACCGTTCCGTCCACCGCTTTTAAGTCTTCAATGACGGCATCGGCTTCGGCATTCACCGTCAGGTGGCCCGTGATGCGGTCGTTCACGTGCAGGCTGGCGTTTTTCCCGTAGAGGGCTGTATCCCCGTCGATGTGCGTCTGCACGTCGATGCGGCTGTTGCTGCCAGAGACCAGCAGACCTCCGGATACAGGCTCCCGCACTGTGATGTCCATGTCGTCGCCCTGCACAATGAGGGCCCAGTTTTCCAGGTTATCGGCTTCATGTTCCGGCAGACCCTGGGCACCGGCCACCACAAGAACCGCGGTCAACAGCAGCGAAAAGAACAATACACGAGTCACGTTTTTCCTCAACATGGTTCTTCCCCCTTGTCGATCAGAATGTGTAAGGAACCGACTTCGCTGATTGTGTGCACGAGACAGTGACGTTGCCTGTTCATTACAGCTGGGGCATGGATTCCTCCTCTCGCAGCGCGTGTCTGCGGTAGTCCTGGGGCGGCAGGCACTGCGCGGCGTATAACAGAATCATCATGAATAGATTCTGCACAGAGCCGCAGAAACCTGCTAAACCTGTGTAGGGACGCGAAGATAGCGCAACGATTCGCAGTTGTACAAATTCTGTGACTAGAATGTGGCGCTGCAGAAGCAAGCCAATGGCTGTGACTGTTTTCTGGCGGATCAAGATCAGGCCGGCCACATACGAAAGCGGGCCCGTGGCAGCAGCC